>CAMDQN010000124.1 GCA_945905925.1 Singulisphaera sp. GP187 | reverse complement strand
GACATAGCAAGTGCAATGTGGGGAATGGTTTGTGACTCAGGCGACCGAATAGTTTCAGCCATCAACCCGCATCCCACCCAAACGAAAACCGCTGAGTTTTCCAAGGTTTCCCGTGTCAAGCCCAAAGATGTCATGAACTGTCAGCCGTCAGAGAGCGTGTGATCGTTCGCTCCCTGACGGTCGCGGCTCCGCTACGAATTTCCTGAAAGTGCTCTCGCGTCGCGTTCGCGCGGGAATATCCTTGCAGCGGGACACGCGGCAACTTATCCCTATTCTTTTCCCAACGAGCTTGACACCCTCTCCGAACCAGCCGCCCGATGTCGCTAGCAGTTATTCTGTTCGTTCTGGTCGCCACCGCAACCTGCGTTTCCGCGGTCGGCGTGGTCGCGTCGCGTAACGTGGTGCGGATGGCCGTGTGGCTGCTGTTCACACTCATCGGCGTGGCGCTCATCTACTTCCTGTTGGGTGCCGAGTTCGCCGGCGCCGCACAGCTCATCGTCTACGTCGGCGGTACGCTCGTGTTGGTCGTGTTCGGCGTGATGCTCACGGCCCACGGCCCGCTGCGCGAATTGCGCACCAATCGCGTCGAATTGATCATCGGCGGCGTTCTCGGCGCGGCGCTGTTCGCGCTGCTCGCGACGGTGTCGCTGAAACTCGGTTCGCCGCAGTCCGACGACGCTGCGCTGCCGGGCACGGGGCCGCTCGGGATGAGTTTCCTGGGCGCCACCGAGACGAGTCCGAAAGGACCGATCAGCGGCGTACCGAGCGGCACGGCCCCGCAGCGAACCCCGGTCGCGTACCTGCTGCCGTTTGAGATCGTGTCGGTTCACTTGCTCGTTGTTCTGGTCGGTGCCGCGTACCTCGCACGCGCGAAACGCAAGCGGGTGAAAGCATGAACGAAGTCGGCCTAACGCCGTTCCTTCTGCTCAGCGCATTCCTGTTCGCGTGCGGTGCGGTCTGCGTCGCGTCCAAGCGCAACGCGATCGGCATCCTGATGGGAGTCGAACTGATCCTGAACGCGGCGAATGTGAATCTGGTCGCGTTCGCGCGGTTCAACACGAGCTTCCGGCTCGAAGGGCAGGTGTTCGCGCTGATGGTCGTGGTGCTCGCCGCGGCGGAAGCAGCGGTCGCGCTGGCGATCATCCTGAACTTTTACAACAACCACGCCACCGTTGATGTGGACGAAGCGAAGAACCTCAAGGGCTAGCGCAGGTGTTCGACTGGTTCCAGGCCGTTCCCGGTCGGTTGTACGTCGTCGGCGCGCTGCTGCCGCTCGCGGCGTTCGCGCTGTTGCTCGTCGCGGGGGCCGTCCGCGCGCTGTGTCGACCGTTCCGCGAACACGGCGGGTTCGCGAGCCGGCTCTACTGGGCGCTCGGCGGCGACACCCCACTGAAGACCGGCGCGTACCTCGCGACCGCGTTCATGGCCGGGTCCGCGGTGCTGGGAATCGTCGGTCTCGCGAATTTCCTCGCGGACCCGACGACCGGCGAACAGCACGCGGCGCGGTGGTCCGAGCGCGTCGATTGGATTCGCTTGGGACCGCTCGACTCCGCTTCGCCGCCGGTGTGGGCCGAACAGCGTGCCCGGTTCACGTCAATTCCGAAGCCAGCGCTCGCGCTCGAACTCGGCTACAAGATTGACCACCTCACCGCCGTCGTCTTCACGATGGTCACGGTAATCGGGACGCTGATCTTCGTCTTCTCGCTCGGCTACATGAAGGACGAGACTCAGAAGACGGTGGAAGAACCTCTCCCCCCAACCCCCTCCCCTAAGAAGGGAGGGGGAGAAAGAGGTGAAGCCGCGCCGTCGGAAGCCGCGAGCGCGAGCGAGTTGGCGCATTCTCCCCCTCCCTTCTTAGGGGAGGGGGTTGGGGGGAGAGGTTCTTCGCGCCGCGGGCGCTACGGTCGGTTCTTCCTGTACCTGTCGCTGTTCAGTTTCTCGATGCTGAACCTGGTGATCGCGGACAACCTGTTCCAGGTGTTCGTGAGTTGGGAACTCGTCGGCGTGTGTTCGTTCTTCCTCATCGGCTTTTACTACGAACGCCCGAGCGCGAGCCGCGCCGCGAACAAAGCCTTCATCGTGAACCGCGTCGGCGATGCCGGGTTCCTCATCGGAATCCTGATCGCGTGGACGTACCTCGGCACGCTGAACTTCGACGAGATGAACCGCCGCGTCCGCTCTCCGGAGCGCGACAGCCACACACGCCTGGATAATGCGAACCAGTTCGTTCGCGTGAGTCCATCCGACGAAAAGGACCGCTACGGCACCCCGCAGTACGAGTTGCCGAAGCAAGGTGAAGGTTCGCACCTCGCGCTGTTCCCGATCGTGAAGCCGGGGCACTTCGACGGCATTCAACCGGGCGGCCACAAGGACGGCTACGCGTCGATCCCCGCGGTCGCGACGTACACCACGTATGGCGTGATACCGTACTGGCTGTTCGTGGTGATGGGCGTGGGAATCTTCTTCGGGTGTATGGGGAAGAGCGCGCAGGTGCCGCTGCAAACGTGGCTCCCCGACGCGATGGAAGGTCCGACACCCGTGAGCGCGCTTATCCACGCGGCGACGATGGTCGCGGCTGGCGTGTACCTCGTCGGCCGATGTTTCCCGCTCTTCGCGCCGGAAGTGTTACTCACCATCGCGTACATCGGCGCGATCACGCTTTTCATCAGCGCGACCATCGCACTCGTGCAAACCGACATCAAGCGAGTGCTCGCGTACTCGACGTGTAGCCAACTCGGGTTCATGATGCTCGCGCTCGGCATCGGTGGTTGGGTCGCGGGGTTGCTGCACCTCATCACGCACGCGTTCTTCAAAGCGTTGTTATTCCTCTGCTCAGGCAGTGTGATTCACGGGTGCCATCACGAACAAGACCTCCGCAAGATGGGCGGCTTGAAGGCGAAGATGCCGATCACCGCGTTCACGATGCTCGTGGGCGTGTTGGCGATCTCCGGAGCACCGCTCTTGAGCGGGTGGTACAGCAAGGACATGATCCTCTCGTCGGCGCTCGGCTACGTGAGCGTTCATCCCGAACACGTGCTGTTGTTCGCGCTGCCGATTGTGACCGCGGGCATGACCGCGTACTACATGTTTAGGCTCTGGTTCCTCGCGTTCACGGGCACACCGCGCGACCACCACATTCACGACCACGTACACGAATCGCCGCTCGTAATGACGTTACCTCTCATTGTGCTCGCGGTACTCAGCATCGGCGTCGCGTGGGGCTGGCCGGTGTGGGACGCGGAAGCGAGTGCGCTCGGTCACGTGCTGCACAAGGCCGAACCGGTCAGTTTGTACAAGGCCGAATCGGATAACGCGAAGCTCGACTTCGCGGCCGAGAAGAAAGCGGAACACCACCTACACCTGTACGCGGGCGCGGCGGCGCTGGGCATGGCCGCGTTCGGCGCGTACATGGCGTTCGGCGTGTTCTACCAGAAGACGCCCGCACGCGACTCGCTGTACGCCACGGGGCCCGCGTGGTACCGCTTCCTGCTCGGCAAGTGGTACTTCGATGAAGCCTACGATGCGGCCATCGTGAAGCCTACGCTCTCGCTTTCGCGCGGTGCCGCGAGCGCCGACAAGCGCCCGCCGGAACCGGAGTCGCGGCGCTTCGACTGGTTCACGCTCGACGGCATCTTGAACGCGCTCGGGCAAGCTGCGGGCGTGCTGGGGGCGGTGCTTCGCGGCGCGCAAACCGGCCTGGTCCGCACTTACGTCCTCGCGCTGGCCTTGACTGCCGCGCTGTTGTTAGGGATGCTCGCGGTTCTGGCAAAATAAGAGGGACTAACCACAGAGACACTGAGAAGACCGAAGAGAGGATTTGTTGAAGAACTCTTCTCCTGCCTTTCTCTGTGTCTCTGTGCCTCTGTGGTTAGAAACTGTGTTCATCTAAAGGCTAGGAATGCCCGAGTCGGACCTCACCTGGCTGTCGATCCTCGTGTTCCTGCCGGCGGTGTGCGCGGCCGGGTTGCTCGCGTTCCCATCAAAGTGGACCGAGGTGATGCGATGGTGGGCCACGTTCGGCGCCGCTGGCACGCTCTCCATCGCGCTGTGCGTCGTCGTCGGCTACTACAACCTCCTCGACCAACATCTCGACGCGAACGGAATGCCCAGGCACTCCGTTCACACGCGACTCGACAACCGCGCTGACAAAGCCGCGAGCGACGCCGCACAACCAATCCCCAAGAAGCTCGACCCGAACGACTGGGTCTCGCGCCGGGCGTGGATCTCGCTGTTCAACATTCAGTTCGCGCTCGGCGTGGACGGCATCAGTCTGCCACTCGTGGTGCTGACCGCGCTCGTCACGCTGCTTTCGATCGTCGCGAGCTGGAAGATAACGGAGTCCGTTCGCGGTTATCTCGCGCTCTTACTCCTCCTCGAAACCGGCGTGATCGGAGCGTTCCTCTCGCTCGACTTCTTCCTCTTCTACGTCTCCTACGAACTGATGCTGCTCCCGATGTACGTCCTCATCGGGCTGTGGGGTGGTGGCAACCGCAAGTACGCGGCGCTGAAGTTTGTGGTCTACACGCTCCTCGGCGGCGTGTGTCTGCTGGTCGCGATGATCGCGCTCTATTCCGTGAACGCACGCGACTTCGTGGATCAAGCCGAAGTGCATCAGCGATCGCTCGACATCCAGAAGAAAAACCCGCACCTCAGTGCTGCGGACGCGACAAAGCAGGTGGAAGTTCACACGTTCGACTTCGTCACGTTGTCGAAGGTCGGGCGCGCTACGTCACTCGTGCTGAGCGGCCAGGAAGACCGGCTCGCGGTGAAGACGGCCGTGGTCGAGGAACCCAGCAAAGGCGATGACGCAACAAAGGTGAAACTGTTCGCACCAGGCGTGGACCGCGACGCGGCGCTCGCGCGTCTCAAGGCGCAGCCGGTGTGTACAAAGCAGTTCCAGTATTTCGTGTTTGTGCTGCTGTTCCTCGGCTTCGCGGTGAAGGTGCCGATCGTGCCGCTGCACTCGTGGCTCCCCGACGCACACGTCGAAGCGCCCACGCCCGTGAGCATGATCCTGGCCGGCGTGCTGCTGAAGCTTGGCGGCTACGGCCTAATTCGCGTGGCGTTCCCGGTGTGTCCGTGGGCCGCGTCCGAACTCGCGTGGTGGGTCGGGCTGATCGGCGTCATCGGCATCGTGTATGGCGCGCTCGTCGCGATGGGCCAAACCGACTTCAAGAAACTGCTCGCGTACTCGTCGGTCAGTCACATGGGGTTCGTGGTGTTGGGTCTCGCGAGTTGGGGCAGTGCGGCCAACTCGCAGTATTGGCAATGGGGAGTCAACGGCGCGATCTTCCAGATGGTGGCGCACGGCATCACCGCGTCGGCGCTGTTCTTCATCGTGGGTGTGGTGTACGACCGCGCCCATCACCGCGACCTCAACCGGTTCGGCGGCTTGAAGGAACCGATGCCGCTGTACGCGGGGCTGAGCGCGATCCTGTTCTTCGCCTCGATGGGCTTACCGGGCTTGTGCGGGTTTGTGGGTGAGTTCTGCGTGTTCATCGCCGCGTGGAACTTCTCGCCCGCGCTGGCGATTCCCGCGGTGGCGAGTGTGATTCTCACCGCCGCGTACCTCCTCTGGACGTGGCAGCGCGTCTACCTCGGCACGAACGCCGCGACGAAGGACTTCCCCGAACTATCGCCGCGCGAGGCGGTGTGTCTGCTGCCTTTCGCGCTGCTGGCGATCGCGCTGGGCGTGCTCCCAGGTCTTCTGCTCTTCAACTGGATGGACCCCAGTGTGGCGGGGTGGATCGAGAACATGGCCCCGCTGAAGCCATAAGAATCTCTGAATTGCCACCTTTCATCAACGCATCAAAGCTGTCGATGAAAGGTTTAGCGTCGGACCCGGAGGGGCCGCGCCTTGCGAACCCAAGCACGGCCCCTCCGGGTCCGACACTAAACCACGTCTGCCTTGTTGCGAACCATCCCCTTCTGCGTTACAACCTGTTTACTTTCTCCCCTCCGATCGGAGCGACGCCATGCACAGCCGCCGACAGGTACTCGCAGGCGCGGTCGCGCTCGCCGCAGGAACAACCATGACCCACGCCGAAGAGCCGAAGGCCAAACTGAAGGGCCGCGTAAACCAGTCGGTCGCGTTTTGGTGCTTCAACGCGCGCGGCGAGAAGTGGACCGCCGAGAAGACGTGCGAAGTTACGAAGGAACTGGGCTGCAAGTCGGTCGAACTGATCGCGCCCGCGGACTGGCCCACACTCAAGAAGCACGGCCTCGTCTGCGCCATCGCCTCGAATGGAATGCCCGGTGCGCCGTTCATGCGCGGCTTCAACAACGCGAAGTTTCACGACGAAGTCATCGAGCGCACCAGCAAGACCATTGACCAGTGCGCCGACGCGAAGTACCCGAACGTGATCGCGTTCGTGGGCTACAAGTGGACCAACCCCGACGACCCGAAGTCCGCAGTGATCTCCACCGACGACGCCTTCAAGAACTGCGTGGAAGGGTTGAAGAAGCTCGCGATCCACGCGGAGAAAAAGGGTGTCACGGTGTGTCTCGAACACCTCAACACGCGCGACGACACCGACGCGATGAAGGGCCACCCCGGTTATCAAGGCGACGACCTCGACTTCGTCGCGAGCATTCTCAAGAAGGTCGGCAGCCCGCGCGTCAAGCTCCTCTTCGACATCTACCACGTGCAGGTGATGCACGGCGACTTGCTCCGGCGCATCGACCAAACGAAGGAGTTGATCGGTCACGTTCACACAGCCGGCGTGCCAGGTCGCGGAGAGTTGGACGACAAACAAGAGGTGAACTACCCCGCGGTGATGAAGAAGTTGCTCGACGTGGGCTACACTGGTTACGTGGGTCAGGAGTTCATCCCGACGCGCGATCCGCTCGCGGGGTTGAAGCAAGCGGTCGCCGCCTGCGATGTCTGACTCGCCGTGAGCGACGTCTGACGCCCGCCCCGTTTAGCGTCGACCCCACGGGAGCCACGCCTTCGCGGGAATAATTCCCCACAGCGGGCGTCGGTGTGGGTAGCTCCCGGAGGGCGCCCGCGTGGAATATCTCTGCGGCTTCCTGATCGTCCTCGTCCTCGTCACGGTCGTCGGCCATCTCATTTGGCTGGCAGTGGCCGCGATGATTAGCGCCGTCTCCGGCGCTGCAGCCCCACCCGCGGACCGGCCGCGGCGCCCGTATCGCTACTGCCCCGCGTGCGGCGCTGAACCCAATGAGGGTGACCGCGACTGCCCGCGTTGCGATCTCGACCTCGACGGCCGGCTCGCGCATCAACTACACCGCGTCCACGTCGCTGAAAAAGAGGTGCGCACGCTTCTCGAATGCTCCCAGATCGATCGCGCCACCGCCGAAGAAGTGCTGCACAAACTCTCCGTCCGCGGGCGCGATCTCCAGGGCTTACCCGCGACGAAGTCACCAACGCCCCCGCGCGCACGGCCCGTTGGACAACCGGTTGCACCGCCGGTCGCGCCGGCCGACGCGGTCGAACTCGTTCCCCCGCCCGAAAGCGAAGCCGTGCCCGCGTCACCCGCGGTCGAACCGGCCCCGCTGCCGATTCCCGAGCCGATTCCCGAGCCGGTACCCGCCGCGCTCGAACCGATTCCGCCAGTCGAGCCGGCACCGCCGAAACCGCGTCGCGGTAACTTCCTCGAAGAACACAACATCCTCTGGGGCGAACTCGTCGGCGGGTTGCTCATCGTCGGGTGTTCGATCGCGCTCGTCGTCACGCTCCGGCAAACGCTCGAAGCGATCCCGTACTTCCGATTCCTGCTTTCGGCGGCAGTGACGCTCGCGCTGTTCGGCGCGGGTCAGTACACGCTACACCGGTGGAAGTTAACCGGCACGAGCCGCGGGATGCTCGTCATCTCAATGCTGCTGACGCCGCTCACGCTGCTCCTGCTCGCGGCCCCGTTCACTGAAGGCACGCAAGGCGTCGCCGACATTGCCGTGAAGATAGCCGCGCTCGCGGCATTCGTGGGAGTGGTGCGCACCAGCGGGCGAGACCTCATTGGCACCGAACACTTGCCCGGCCCGGTAGACCGGCGCTGGCTGTTGTCGCTCGCGGTCGTCGGCGCGGCCGGAACGCAACTCCTTCCGACGAACCTGGCGCTCGGATGGCTGCCGTTCGCGTGTTTCGCGGTGGCGTGCGGCGCGACGCTCGGAGGGCTGTCGTGGTATCACCCGAGCCGGCGCGAAGAACCGATCACCGACAAGAGCGGAACCGCGCTCCTGATGTTCGTGGGAATGGCCGCGTTCGCGCTGATAACGGCGTGGGGCTTATACGTCGTCCGCGAAAAAGAGCAAATGGCCTCACGCCTGGCCGCTCTCGCGGTTCCGCTGGCGCTCGCGGGTATTCCAATCATCGAAGCCGGTGTCTTGGTGCTGCGTCGCGTCGCGTCGAACGGGCTGCGCGCAATGGGAACCGCCGTCGCGCTGACCGGGTTCGTGACCATCACGAGCGGTCTTGCGCTCGCGTGGCCCAACCCGCTCGCACTGCTGCTCGTATCCGCAGCAACGGGCCTGTTCCTCACGCGAGTGGCATTTCGCGAGAAGTTGCCGTGGGTGCAGGTCGGCTCTCTCTCGCTGCTCGCGTTCGCGGTCGTGCTCGCGTTCCACGGCGTCGCGGGGAACTGGACCGCGGCGGCTGGGAGCGCGCACGACTGGCTGCTCTTCAAACTCGATTCCTCCGAGAGCGGAGCGGTGCTGGTGGGCTTCGCGCTGGTTCTCGCGCTGCTCGCCGAACTACTCGCGCGGCGCGAATCGCCGCAAACCGCGAGCTATGCCGCAGGCGCGCTGTGCGTCGGTCTGCTTGGCTTACTCTTCGTCAGTTGGAATGGCGTGTCGCAACCCACGCTCGCGACGTACGTGCACTTTGCGGGCGCTCTTGGATTACTCGCGAGTAACGTAAGGTGGAAGCACCGCGTCCTCGCGCACAGCGGCTTGTGGCTGATTCTCGCGGGGACGCTGTGGGCGCTTTGGTGGCAAGCTCCGCGACAGGCGCCGCTGTGGGGATTCGTCCTCGCGTGCGAATCGCTCATGTTCGCCCTCAGTGCGGTCGCGCTGCGCGGCGCGCACGGTGGCGCAACGGCTCTGCTCCGCCGCGCCGCGCGCGACGTGTCGTTCGCCGCGTGCGTGCTGGCTGTCGTCATCGCCGCATCTTCGCTCACACTCGAAAGCAAGTGGCACACGGGGACGCTGTTCGCGCTGGCGGCAACGGCGGTCGCGCTGGCGCGGCTCACGGGCAGTTTCGTATTCACGTGGATCGGCTCGGTCGCGGCACTGCTCGGTCTAATTCACCTCGGGGTGTTCACATGGCACGCGAAGCCGGAAACGCTCGCGATCGAAGTCGCGATTCTTACACACGCGATGCTCGCCACGTTCGCCGCGGTCCTCTGCCGAAAGCAGGCACGCGTCTTCGGCGATCCGCTGCGGTGGGTCGCGCGGCTGTCGTCGGCGCTCGCGGTACCGCTGCTGTTCTTTCCGGTGTTCGGGTTCGCGTTCGCAAACGCGGGCCTCGCGGTCTGGCTCGGTGTGCTGTGGCTCGCGTTCCTCGGTCTGTGGCGCGAGCGCGGCGCGTTCGGCGCGTTTCAGGCCGCGATCACGCTCGCCGCACTGCTTGTCGCGTTCGGGTGGATCGAACAACAAGACTGGTGGCGAACCACCCGGATCGCGCACCTCGACCCGCGCGCGATGCACGCGTTCGGCCTCGCGTTGGGAACACTCGCGCTCGCGTGGATCGTCGCTCGCCGCACACTTGGAGCGAATACCCGCGTTCGCGAACTGTGGAGTGACAACCCGTTGTCACTCGACCGGTTCGCGCTCGGCGCTGCCGTGGTCGGTTTCTTCCTCCTCGGCGCGGTCACGGTACTCCCCGGTGCGAATGCCGAACTCACGCCCCTCGGCTCGATGCGGCGCGCGGCCTTTTCCGCAGAGCTGGCACACGCGTTCGACCCGAGCGCGTGGGTGCTCTTCGCGGTGCTCGCCGTTGGCGTACTGCTCTCGTGGCGGCTGTCGAAGCTGGAACAAGACACCGACGTTCACGCCATCGGCCTCGCGCTGCTCGCGATCTCCGCGCCGGTGGTGTGGGCCGGAACGCACGCGGTCGATGTCGCGGTTGCGTCCGCGCTGCGATGGGGCTTGGCAGTCGCGTTCGTCGCGGGGTCCGCGCTGGTCGCGCTGCGCATCCCGGCGTGGCGAGGTGCCACAGCAATCGGCTTCACGGTGCAGCCTTCGCCGTGGCTCAGGCCCGTACTGCTCACGTTGTTCGCAATCGCCGCGGGCGTGGTGGTCGTAATCTCCGCGCAGGTCGCGGAGCTCGGCTTGAGCCGACTGAAACCCGGCGGCCCGCTCGAAGCGTCCGCATTCGCGCAGGTAGGCGCGATGTTCTCTAATCTGGTCCCGCTGGCGCTGGTCGTGTTCGGACTCGCCACGACCGCTGGCCGCGAACGATCGTCCGGGTACGCGCTGTCAGGCGGGCTGGTGTTCATCGCAACTCTGACTGCGGGTTACGCGCTGTCGGCGATCACGGCCGGCAAGCCGCTCGACGGCACCGAGCAAACGCGACTCATGCTTATCCTCGCGTCGAGCGCGGCGGTGTGGGCGCTCGCCTGGCTGAGCGTCGAATGGCGCGTACCGGGTGGGGTTCCGCTCACGCTGCAAGTGCTAATCGGCTTCGGCGCGATCGCGATTGTGTGCTTCGTGCCGACGATGCGGCTTCTCGGGAACCCTGCTTCGCCGCTCCCGGAAACGGTTGGCCCGCTCGGTTCGTTCGGTTGGTCCGTGCTCGTGCTCGTCGCCGGCGCGGGATTCTGGCACACGCGCCGCGCACAACCGGAAGCCGGGTCGCTGGTGTTCGCGTTCGCGGGTCTGCTCGCGGGTGTGCTGGTCGCATCCGGCGTGAGCATTTGGGACGAACCGGACCGGTGGCTCTCGTTCCACGCGCTGACGCTAATGTGGGCCGCGGTTGGGTTTGGTTTCTTCGCGACACTGAATCGCGTCCGGCTCAGCGGCTGGTGGCTCACGTGTTTCGCGGCGATACTCGTAATCTGTGCGCTGCGCGCGGGCTGGTTCGACCCGTGGAAGCCGTGGTTCTCGACCGCGTTGTCGTTCGTCGCGGCACTGTTCCTCGGTGCGCTGGCGCTCCGCACTCGCGGGGTCGCGTTCGCAATCGCCTCGGGCGCAGTGGTGAACCTCGCGAGCATCTTCTTGTGGATCGCGCGCGGCCCGGACACGCTCTCCGGCTTCATCCTCGCGAACGCGGTCGGCGTTGCGGTCGCGTTGATCTGCTGGACGCTTGTCCGCATCCGCGAGCAGGCAAAGCCCGAAGGAGGCCGGTGGCTTACCCCGCTCGACACCGCGATTATCCCGATGCTCGTGCTGCTGTTCCTCGGTCTCGCGCCCGCGATTTCTGGAACACGAACCGACCCGCGATTGCTCACATGGGGCGCGCTGGTTGCGGTCGTGCTAGCGTGCGCGGTAGGGCTGTGGGACCGCGTCGCGATGTTCGCGCGCCTGGGGTTGTTCGCGGTCGGCGTGCTAACGGTCTTCATGATCGTGGCGGAAGCGGACCCGCGACCCGTGTGGGACGTGCCCGCGACCGCGCTCGCGCTGGCCGCTTACACGCTCGGTGCCGCGTGCGTCGCGTTTGCGCTTTCGCGCCGCACGAAGCCGCTCCTCGGAATGCACGAACGCGGCGACTCATGGCCGTGGCTCCTCGGCGCGATGCCGTTCCTTGCGTTGCTCGTTGGCGTGTTCGGCCTCCGTCTCGGCTTGATCGCGCCCGAACTCCTTGACCGCTGCGCGAACCCCGGTGCCGTTGTGCTCCTCGCGTTCAGCTTCGCGGTGCTGGCTCGGGTGTACTCCGACGCAACAGGCGAAATGCTACGAACAGCAAGTGCGGCGTTCGGTGTGGGCGCTCTCGCGGCGCTCGCGTGGGCGATTCCCGACCCGAACGATCGGTTCGTGTGGCTGCACCGCAACGGCTGGCTGTTCGTCGCCCTCGCGTTCGCGGCGGTATCTGGAAGCGCAACCGCAGCACGACTCGGCGACAACTGGCGCCGAGCGGTGCGAAGCGTCGCGGGCTGGACCGCTGTCGCGGCGATCACGGTGCTGTGCCTCAACTTGCTTCAACAGGTGCCGGCGTTCGATCCGCTCAAGCAGCAGACGCCTCTGTCGCGCGAAGCCTCTGTCGCGATGCTCGCGGGGATCGCGGGGCTGATCTTCCTTGCGTTACGCTTCGCGCTGAAGCCCGAGCGCGACCCGTTCGCATTGCGCCCGTCGCGACGCACCGCTTACGTGTACCTCGCGGAAGTGCTGATCGTGCTGTTCTTCGTGCAGGTCAAGTTCAACGTGCCGGAACTGTTCATCGGGCAACTCGCGAAGGTCTGGACGTTCGCGGTGATGGCGCTCGCCTACGCCGGCATCGGTCTCGCGGAGTTGTTCGAGCGGAAGAAGATCGACGTGCTCGCGGTGCCGCTGCGCCGCACCGGTGTGTTGCTCCCGCTGATCCCGCTGCTCGCGTTCTGGGCGAAGCCGCCGGCGTTCGTTAACGAGTTCGCGGAAGGCACCGCGCCCGGTCTCGTGCCGCTCCTCGGCTACCTGAAGAACCTACCGCAGCACTTCGACATGTACGCGTGGCTCTGGTTCCTCGCAGGCGGCGTGTACGGATTTGTCGCGCTGTCGCGCAAATCGTTCGGGTGGGCGCTGCTCGCGGCGCTTTCCACGAACGCGGCGATGTGGGCACTACTCGCGCACAACGGGATACCGTTCTTCCTTCACCCGCAGGCGTGGGTCATTCCGCTCGCGCTCATCGTGCTGGTGTCCGAACACATCAACCGCGCACGGTTGCGTCCCGACGTATCGAACGGAATGCGATACGCGGGGGTCGCGATGATCTACGTCGCGTCGTCGGCGGACATGTTCATCGCGGGCGTGGGCAACTCGATGTGGCTACCGGTGCTGCTCGCGGTGTTCTGCGTGTGCGGCGTGCTGGCCGGGATGCTGCTTCGCGTGCGTGCGTTCATCTACTTGGGCGTCGGGTTCCTGTTGCTCGACATCTTCTCGATGATCTGGCACGCGGCCGTGAACCTGCAACAAACGTGGGTGTGGTATGTGTCGGGTATCGTGTTGGGCGTGGTGGTGCTGGGGCTGTTCACCTACCTGGAGAAGCGCCGTGGGCATGCCGCGAAGGAACCGACGGACGGCGAGTAGGTCACCGGCACGATCAGTCTCAGGTGGTGAGCGACTTGACGAGGTGTCAGAACCGGTGGAAGATGTCGGGGAGCAAGTTGGTTGTTCCCGTGTTAGATTGCGCGACGCGCGATGAGCAGGCGTTCTGCTCGCGCAAACGAAACAATAGTTCGGTGTTGGGATCGTCGCATGTGCGAAGACAGAACCCGACACCGATCACCACAACCAGGATGACCCGATGATTCGTCGCTTCCCACTCGGAACCGGCTGCCGGCTGGCGCTGGCCACGGTCGCTGCGCTCGTGTTGGTGGTGCCGGCACGCCCAGCACTGGCGGCGGACAAGGGCGCCGCCGTGTTCGACCCGGTCAAGGTGTGGCCGGTTCACATCACGCTGTCGGCTGAGGAGTTCGCCGCCATCCAGCCCCGCGGCGGGTTCGGGTTCGGCCCGGCGCCGAAGGAACCCGCGAAGGCCGACCCCGCGCGGGAAGTCCACCGGAGCCAGTTCGGGACGGACCTCCCGTGGGGCACCGGGTCCGTCGTCGTTGGCGAAGAGACGTTCGCGAAGGTGGGCATCCGGTACAAGGGCAACGGGACCGTCATGGATACGGCGCGGGCCGTCAAGAAGTCGTTCAAGATCGACCTCGACCGCGCGGGCGGGTCCGGGGGGTTCGGCGGCTCCAAGACAATCAACTTGCACTGCGGGGTGACGGACCCGTCGAAGTGCCGGGAGACGCTCGGCTACGAGGTGTACCGCGCGGCCGGAGTGCCGGCCCCGCGAACGACGCTGGCCGAGGTGCGGCTGACCGTACCGGGGAAGTACGACAAGGAACTGCTCGGCCTGTACACGGTCGTCGAGGAAGTGGACAAGGCGTTCCTGAAGGACCGGTTCGGGGCCGACGCGGGTCTGATTCTGAAGCCCGAGCGCCTGCGCGAGTTCGATGACTTGGGGGACGACTGGGACAAGTACAAGAGGCTGTACGCCCCCAAGCGCGACGCGACGGCGGACGAGGCCAAGCGGCTGATCGCGTTCGCCAAGTTGGTTCACAAGGCCGACGACGCGACCTTTCGGAAGGAGATCGGGACCTACCTCGATGTGGACAGTTACCTGCGGTACCTGGCGGCGACGGCCTTCGTCGCCAACACCGACAGTTTCTTCGGCCTGGGGCACAACTACTACGCGTACCTCCACCCCAAGACGAACAAGTTGCACTTCGTCCCGTGGGATCTCGACCGGGCGTTCGCCAACTTCGGGAACGCGGCCCAGAACATGGACCTGAGCCTCACGCACCCCTACGGCGGGACGCACCGGCTGACCGAGCGCCTGCTCGCAACGCCGGAGGTGGCCGCGCAGTACCAGAAGTTGCTCAAAGACCTCGCGGGCACCGCGTTCGACAAGGAGCGGCTCCTGAAGCGGGTCGCGGCGGTCGAAGAGGCGGTCAAGGAGCCGCTCGGTCGGGACGCCAAGGCGGCGGCCGCGCGGAAGGACGGGGCGCCCGGGTTCGGGTTCGGCACGCCCCCGGCGCTCAAGGAGTTCGCCGAGAAGCGGACCGCGTCGGTCGCGGCGCAGGTGGCCGGCACGTCGAAGGGGTACGTTCCGACTGGGCGCTTCGGCGGCCCGCCGAAGGACAAGAAGTAGGCGTTTGCCCGACGAGCTGACAGCGTGTCAGAGTGCGCGTGGCTGCTTGGGCGCCGCGTCAGAGGCCGAACCCGCCGCTGCACCGGACCCGGCCCCGCAGGCAGGCTTTTCGAGATGTGTAGTTCCCAACGCATGTCGGGCGACTCGTCTCGGCGGACGAAGTGCGGCAGCGGTTGGATCTGGCAACATGAGCGCCGTCTGGACCGCCGCCGCCCAACTCCAAGCCATCTGTTGAGTTGTCGATCTCGCGTTCCGCTTATTGAACGCAAACACCCATCGACCGCAGTCGATGGGCGTGAGGGTGACTTGTTTCCTGTCGTCTGTCTTCTGACCTCTGTCCTCAGAACTTACGCCAGCTTGCTCGTGATGTTCACGAACGTGTGGACGTGCGGCAGGGCGCGGAAGCTCCACACGAAGCCCGGGCCTTCCAGACGCCAGTGGCTCCACGGCTCCATGTCGTTCGTCTTACCTTCCTGGTAGAACGCCATCGCCAGCTTCTCCATCCCGCCGTTCGCCTTGATGATCTCCATCACCTCGGTGCCGTCCTCCTTACGGTACGGCGCGATCAGTTCCGCCATCACCTTCTCCGTCAGCGCCTTCTGATCCTTGCTCATGTCCGCGAACGCCAGCCCGGGCAGTTTCGCGTCCTTCTTCGGGACCGGCACGCCGGCGTGCTCGTCCTTCCACTTACCGGCCACCACCGCGACCTTCCGCTGATCCGCGTTGAGCGCGCCGTACAGTTCGGTCGCGGACTTGGTCTGCTTGTTGAACACGTTCGTGGTCGAGTACCCGTTCGGGGTGTGACCGTAGTATAACGGCCCGCCGAACGCGGTCTTCTCTTCGGAGTTGCCGTCGCAGCGCACCGTGATGTGGTGACCGCAGAACACCAGCGAGAACTTCTTGCCTTCGACCGGTTCGCCGTAGATCAGCGCGCCGATGGTCTCGAAGTCGTTGCTGTTGTCGAACCGCCCGTTGCGGCTCAGTTGCTTGTAGCCCTCTTCGCCGTTGGCGATCGCGCGGAAGATCTTGTCCAGCAGTTCGATCTGCGGCTTCTTGTACTCTTCGCCGATCCGCGACTTGCCGTCGGCGCCGTTGTGCGTGAGCAACCGAGCCGCGTTGCCCTTGCCGTTCGCGATGCCGTGGTCCCACGCGCGAACCAGCTTCTTCTTTTGGTCCGCGTCCATCGACTTGAACAGCTCGAAGATCATCGCTTCGGCCTGGGCCTGTTTCTCGGCGCGGGCGGCGGTGGCCTTCTGAAGCGGGGTCAGCCCACCGACCACGGCAACGGCGGCCGTGGTGCCGAGCACGCGAATGAAGTCGCGGCGGGCCATCGTGGGGGGCGTAACACAATCGGGGCAGGGTGGGGTCTTGTCGGCGGGCAGCATGAGACGCGCTCCGGCATGGGGAAGGGTGGGCGAGTAAAGGATTCACTCGCGCTATTAAACCCGATCCAATGTCTCCACGCAATGAGGCACCGCGTGTAAAAACGAGATCGAGAACATCCCGCAATTCCCGCAAAATCGATCCTCTTCAAACGAACAAAGTTAGTAAGCCTCGCGCACATGGGTAATTTGGCCGCTATGGTGTAGTTTGCAACAAAGAAGCCGTTGATCTCACAATCGCCCCACGAGATTGAACGCGAAACGCTTCTCACAAGATCGCCATTCGCTGCTTTTTCAGGAGCCATATCGTCGGCGGAAGGGAAGTTGGTCTGGCGTTTCCCTCCTTTGTGGGTTCTGCTTGGTGAACGTGTTTCGCCTGTCCGGGCCGGAGGCCCCATGACCGCTCTCCCCGCATTCCGTACCCCGCCCCGCATCCTCATCCCCAAGTTGGTGCGTTCTCGCGATGCCTGGAAGGCCAAGGCCACCACACGCAAGGCGCAACGCAAGGCCCTCGAAATTCGGGTCCGCGATCTGGAGGCGTCCCGCGACCTGCACCGGCAACGAGCCGAACAACTCCAGGAACGCGTCACCCAACTCGAAGCCGAACGCGCCGACGCAAAGCGACCTGCACCCGCACCGCTTGCGCCCCCCCAAAAAGCGACCGACCGCGTGGCGGGCACTACCCGTTCGCGGTCCTCCACCTCGCCGTAACCCTGGTCCGCCACGCCGGCCTGTCGTTCCGTGGCACCGCCGCCGCTCTCGCCGTCTTCGCCGCCGCAGACGACACGCGGCCTGGTCCCGCCACCCCCTGCGCGACCACCGTACGGGCGTGGGTGCTGCGACTGGGCTACGCCCATCTGACGCGGCCCCTGTCGCACGACCACCGCTGGGCCTGGCTCATCGATCACACGCTCCAAATCGGCTCGACCAAGCTGTTGGTCATCGTCGGCGTTCCGCTCGACGGGGTCCCGTTCGGCGTGCGCCCCCTGCAACTGGCCGATCTCCACCTGGTGGCGATGGTGCCGATGGAGGACTCGAACCGGGAACGGGTGGACCAGGAGTTGGAGAAGGCGGTCGCCCGCACCGGCGTGCCCCGGCAGATCGTCGCCGACGGCGCGGCCGATTTACAGAAGGGGATCGAACGGTTCCGGGAGCGCCACCCGCCGACGACGTCGGTGCCCGATGCGGCCCACCACGCCGCCAACCTGCTGAAGCACTACTGGGAGAACGACCCGCGTTGGCAGGCGTTCACGCGTCGGATGAACGAGACGGCGGCGGCGATCCGGCAGACCCGTTCGGCGCACTTGTTGGCTCCGAAGTTGCGGAACAAGGCGAGGTACATGAGTGTGGGGGCATTCGTTCGGTTCGGCCGAATCCTGTTGCGGAAGTTGGCGGAAGTGGAGCCGAACGCCGAGGTGGTCCGGCATTATGGGTGGGTGTCGGAATACGCGGACGCATTGTCGGCCTGGAGCCAACAGCACGAATTGGTGCGAGTGATGCTGCGTCAGGTGCGTGTGGAAGGTCTGTTCACGCGGGGCGAGGCGGTCCTCGACGAGGCGTGGGAGCCGCTGAGTGTGAGCGCCAACGCGGTGACGGTGGCATTGCGGAATCGGCTTCGGGCGTATGTGGGACGTTATGGGCGTGGTTTGCCGGTGGGGGAACGGTTGGTCGGCTCGACCGAGGTATTGGAATCGGCGTTCGGTGTGCAGAAGCGGTTATCGCGGGATCAGGCGAGTAGCGGTCTGACGGTGCTGAGCGTGGGGTTGGGGGCAATGCTGGGCGAGGCGACCCCGGAACAGATGCGGGCGGACGTGGATCGGGTGCCGGAGAAAGCCGTGGACAACTGGGCGAAGCGAACGTTCGG
>CAMDQN010000123.1 GCA_945905925.1 Singulisphaera sp. GP187 | reverse complement strand
GCGAAGGTCTCTTGTGAAAGCTTGACCAGTCACAAACGTGGCCCGAAAAAGAAGCCTGACCAAAAGCCAGTCTACAGCAAGAAACACAAGCACTACTCAACCGCTCGCCTCATAAAAGAGGCGAAAGAGTCATGTTGAAAGGGCTGGTTACCACACCAACGCAAAAAAGGACGCAGGCAGGGATGCCGCTCATGTTCGTATTGTCCGTCGCAGTCGTGCCCCAAAGACCTACCCGTGTCCCCAGTGTGGGAAACGCGGTCGGCGGAAAGACAACGAAGTCAATGCCACCACGACGAATCGCAATCCGCGAGGATGGTTATCCAAACCGGCCGCCCGAAGCTGTCGCGTCCGGCGAGTAGTCTCCCTCGAAAGCAGAGTATTTACCTCAGAGAACGCAGAGAACGCGAATAGAAGAACAAGAGAGTCGAGATACGAAACGCAATGCCTTCTCTCCGCGTCCAACGCACTCTCTGCGGTGAATACTTTTTGGTGTTACTTCGTGTCGCATTCACGCATATAGCGGATGCTTTCGCGCGCGATGGTGTCGGGGTCGGGCGAATAGTCGAACACCTCCACCGACACCCAACCGGTGTAGCTCACGTCCTTGATCGCCTGAAAGATCGGCTTGAAGTCGGTAGCGCCGAAACCAGGGCCGCGCTTGTTCGGGTCGTTCGCGTGGAAGTGGTGGAAGAACTCGCGATTGGCCCTGATCACGTCCGGTGTGGGCGACGTCTCCGCGGACATCGCTTTCACGTCGAGGTGCAGTTTCACGAACGGGTGTGCGAGTTTGCGCGCGAGCGCGACGCCCTCAGCGGCGCTCGTCATGAAGTTCGTTTCGGCTGGCGTGAGCGGTTCGAGGCACAGATACACGCGATCCCGCTCGAGCGTTGGCAGGCAGTGCTTGAGAGTGTCGATCGCGAAGGCTTCGCCCTGTTCGCGGGTCATGCCGTCGGCGAGGTTGCGCTGAACCGGCGAACCGAGCACCAGGATGTCGCCGCCGAGATCGGCCGCGGCGTGCGACAACTCCGCGAGGTACTCGCCGGTGCGCTTGCGGGTTGCGGCATCTGGCGAGGTGAGGTGGAATCCATCCGTTTTCGCGAGCAACCAGTGAAGACCGATGATCTTCACGCCTGCGGCTTCGGCTTGTCCGCGCAGTTCGGTGCGCCGCGCGGAACTCACATTGGTGATGCGCGGTGCGAGCGTGAACGGGGCCATTTCCAGACCGGTGTAGCCCAACTCCGCGACGCGAGCGCACACCTTCGCGTGGTCCCAACCCTCGAACGTCTCGTTGCAGATGGCGTACTTCATGGGAAACTTACCTCTCGCGACTTGCGATTCGCTTCGGTCGGGTCGATGACGGTCAACTTGATCGCCTTCTGGCCCTTCGCGGCGCTGTAGAACTCGGTGGGGCCGTGGACCGCGGTCCCATTCACGTGGGTGATGAGCCAGCGCTCCGGTCGGTCGCCTAGTTTCTTGAACGCGGTCGCGGCGGGCGAGTCGGTCACGATCTCGCGCACAGCAACCCCGACCAGGGCTTCCGGGTTCAGAATGATCGGTGACTTGTCGCCGGGTATTTGCGCGAGGATGCTGTCGTGATCGACACGCAGCCCGAACACCTGGTCCGGGCGCACCGACGCGATGACCGGCCGGCTGTGCATCCACTTGCCGAGCGTGAGGACAACGTCCCGGGTCTGTCGGCCTCGAACGGTGAGCGTCACCTTCGTGCCCGCGAGCGCGGACCCGATGTGACCGAGCAAGTCGTCGTAGTTCCTCACCCGCGCGCCGTTCACATGAGTGATCGTGTCAGAGGTGACGATCCCGGCTCGCGCGGCCGGGCCGAGCGGCATCACGCTGCCGATCTGAACCCCGTCCGTGGTCACGCCGAGTGGGAGCGTGATCCCGAGGAACCCGCCCTCGACCTCTTCCCCGCGGCGCAGCACGTCGATGATGCGAAGCAGAGGCTCGGTCAGCGGGAACGCGCCCTCGGCCGTCTTGTCTCCGGTCCCCAGGCCGGTCGCGGTCGTGGTCAGGCCGATCATCTCACCGTCCAAGTTGAGCAAGGCGGCCCCGCTGATGCCCGCGTTCAGCTTCGCGTCATGTTCCAGGAACGGCCCATGGTCATAGTAGTTGTCGAGCCGCCGCGTTTTCTCGACGCCGTTAGTGAGGCTCGCTCGCACGTTGGTGACGCTGCCCAGCGCCGCGCTTGGCTTGTCGACAGGGAAGCTCGATACGTAGGGGTTCGCCATGAGGACGACGAGTTTACCGCCGGTGATGGTGGCGCGTCGCGCCCCACGGTCGTCGAGTCGCACGTCTGCGAACTTGATCGCCTTCAGCCCCGTGGGCGGGTTAATGAGCTTCAGGACGGCAAGATCGTTGCGCGCGTCGGCGGCGTGGATGTCCGCGTAGGAGCCGACGCGGCCCGGCAGGTGGATGAAAATCTTGGTCGCGCCCTCGATGACGTGGTATGGCGTGAGAATCAGTCCCTTGTCGTCGATGATGACGCCGCACGCGAACCCGTGGTCCGGGATGTTCTCGGCTTTGGACAGATCGAGCGCGAGCGCGCGCGCGGGTTTCGCGCCCGGGGTGTTTTTCAAGAATTGGATGGGGTCGAAAGCACCGAGAGCGCCTGGAACATCGCTTGCGCCGACCGGTTCGGTCGGGTACTCGCTCCGCGACACGACGACGCACGCCACGCTCGGTCCGGCGGTGGTGTGCGCCGCCCGGAGTTGCTTCTCGATCGCGAAGAGCAGGTCGTTCTTGGTCGGCTCCTGCGCGGGTAGCGCGAGCGCGGTGGTGAAGAGTACGAGAAGCGACAGACCGGCGATACGCATGGACCGCCTCCGGGCGGAAGGATGCGTCCGTTGTACCCACCGCGGCGCGCGAAAGAAAGAGACGAGCGGGGCGGTGTGTTTCAAAGTTTCAAGATTTCAATGTCCCCTGAACAGTGAGAAATGAGAGCGGGTCGTCGGAGAATCCTTTCATTGCGCTCAGCACAAATCGCTGCTACCCTCTCGTTGTCCCTGCAGATGTGTTCAGATCGCTGCTGTGCAGCAGGACGATGTTGTGTCGTCCGAGCGAATCGCCAAGCACCCTCCGCGGGGAAGGCTGTTCCATCACCGCTATCGATGGCGGGGGTACCCGTACACCGTCGGACTTGGACAACCCCGCGGGTCGCGGCTCCGACGGTGTACGTGTACGCCCGCCACGGCGATGCCGTGAGCCTTCCACGAATCAGGTCAGGTAGGAGACACCACGGAAACACGAGCGGGTTGGGAGTTCATCCCGGCCCGTTCCTCTTCAACTCGCTGCTCGCTTGAGAATCTCCGCGATGCGTGCCGCGACAATTTGTTCCTCGCCCTCTTGCAGCGTGAGTACCGAAATCAAGATGCCCTTGTCGCCGGTCCCTGATACGCGACCCACCCGAATCGAAGGTGTGCCGTCGGCCAACTCGCGTGTAACTTTCTCGCGCGTGAACTTCACCGTTTTCTCGTCCCACGCGATCTGAAGATGCGGAACGTGATTCGCGATCGCGGGCGTGATGCGCTCGCATTCCACCGTGGGCACGGCCTTGACCGCTTTCTCGATCACACCTATCCGGCGCTCGAATTCCTTCTTCTCGGTCGCGTCGTCGAGACGAACGAAGCGTTCCACCGCGGCCAACAGGGCGATCATGCCTTCCTTACCAACCTTCAGCGGGCGCCCGATGGTTCCGCAGTGCGGGTTCGCATTCAACTTCGCGGCGCCGATCAGTTCCGCACGGCCGAGTAGCAACCCGGTGTCGTTCGGACCGCGCATCGCTTTCCCGCCGCTGAGCGCGATGAGATCGTAACCCATCTTCGCGTATTCCGCGATGCGCGACACAGGGGGAACGTCGGCGGCCGCGTCGATCAGCGTGGGAATTTTGTGCGCACGGGCGAGTTTGACCCACTCTTCGCGCCCGAGCTTCCCCGCGTCGGTCGCGGTGTTCATGAAGAACATCAGTGCCGTGCGCTCACTCACGGCCTTCGCGACATCGGCAGCCGTTTCGACTTCGACCAGTGTCGCCCCGACCCCTGTAATCTGATTGTCGTAGCAGCTGTGGTGGGTCTTCTGGAGGATCACTTCGTTCCGCGTGCCGGTCGTGTTGGGCAGTTTACCCATGAGCCTCTTGTCGCCGCGAGTAATAGCCGCCGCAGTGCCGAGAACCAGCGCACCGGCGGCGCCGGTCGTCACGCAAGCGGCCTCGACGCCGAGTAACTTCGCAATCCGCGCCCCGACCTTGTCCTGAAGTTCCACCAGATCGACGAAGTGTTTCGACGCTTCCGCCCAAGCCGCGACGACCTCCGGCGGCATCACCGAACCGCCGAACATCGTGACCGTCCCGACCGCGTTGATGATCGGTTTGATCCCGAGCGCTTCGTACACGTTCGGCTTCTTAACGGGGAGCGGTTCCGCGCCGGCGGCACCTGAAGCGAGAGCCTCGCTCGCGGCCAGACCTGCACCAGCCTGAAGCACTCGCCTGCGGGTCACTTTTCGACGGCTCGGTTCGTTCATCGGTGAACCTCTCCATGCGCGGGATAGATGGTTCCGGGCAACCCTGATCTCACAAGCCCGCATCGCAAGCACAGGGTAACGATCAACCCTGTGCTTGCGATGCGGACTTGTGAATGGGTCACTCCGAGCAGTCGAGTATATCCTACATCGAACCGCGAACGGGCGCCGTGTAAACTACCTTCCCGACACGGAAGGAGTCTCCAATGCCCTTATTCGGCGCTCACCTGTCAACACTTCGCGGACTTCACAACGCAATCACGGCCGCGACCGCGCTTCAATGCGGCACGCTCCAAATCTTCACCAAGAACGCGAGCCACTGGAGTGCAAAGCCACTCACGCAAGACGACATTAACCAGTTCCGCCGAGCCACGTCCGCGTCCAAACTCAAACACCTGACCGTACACGATTCGTACCTCATCAATCTCGCGTCGGCGGACGACACCATCTACACGAAGTCGGTCAACGCGTTCGTGGACGAGATGGAGCGTGCCGAGGCGCTCGGCATTTCCTACCTCGTCACGCACCCGGGTTCGCACACTGGCAGCGGCGAAGAAGCCGGCCTCGCGCGCGTCATCCAGGGTTACGAAGAGGTTCACGCCCGTTGTGCCGGGTTCAACGTCCGCGTGCTGATCGAGACGACCGCCGGGCAAGGCACCGCGCTCGGTCACCGCTTTGAACACCTCGCCGCGATACTTCAGCGTGCCGCGTGTGCCGACCGCATGGACGTGTGTTTCGACACATGTCACGTGTTCGCCGCGGGCTACGCGCTCGCGGAAGTATCGGACTACGCCACGACCTTCCAGCAGTTCGACGACCTGATCGGCCTCTCGCGCCTGAAACTGTTCCACGTCAATGACAGCGCGAAGCCGTTCGGCAGTCGAGTGGACCGGCACGCGAGTATCGGCCTTGGCGAGATCGGTGAGGAAGCGTTCCGGCGCTTGGTCACTGATCCGCGATTCCTCGACCGCCCGATGATTCTCGAAACACCAAAGAAAGATGACGACGGGAACGAGATGGACGCGATAAACCTCGGACGGCTCCGCTCGTTCGCGACCGAGAGAGCCGGATGATTCCGACCCGAGATTCCGAAGAAGCGTGTCAAGACCAGTTTCCCGCGGACCGATGAATAGTGTGCGAAGGTCAACGGCACCTCACCACGGTGCCGTGACCGACGCAAGGACTCGCAGGCCGGACTGGTCCCCAGCCCGGTTCGGTGTGCGATTCGGTCGGCGGGAAGAGGTGCGGCGGGTTGCGATCCAGCAGCCCCAGTTGCTGTGACTCCGCCCGCGGAAGCCGTGTCCGGTGGATCGGGGTTCGGCCCCCGACGACACCCGGTCCCGGACCTTCCCGCCACCGACCGGCCGGCTCCGGCGCAACTGATTCTCACCAGGAAGGCCGACCGCGAGGCATGACGCCACGCGACCCCGACCCTCCGATGCACATGCTCCCGCCGGAGCCGGCCGACTGTCCTCTTCGCACCTCTCTTGACCTATCCCACACCCGCCATATCCCATCAACGCGCCGTTCCCCCTTCGGGAAGCCGCTAAACGTCGAACGACTCCACGAAACGCAAGACACAACACATGAGTACCATTCGCGCGCTGAAGGCCCGAGAGATTCTGGACAGTCGCGGGAACCCGACGGTCGAAGTCGAGGTTCATCTGACGTGCGGGACGTTCGGCCGCGCCGCGGTCCCGAGCGGCGCCAGCACTGGAGCACACGAAGCGGTCGAACTACGCGACGGCGACAAGAAGCGGTACGGCGGCAAGGGCACGCTCACCGCGGTGAAGAACGTACTCGACGCGATCGCCCCTGCGGTCGCCGGAATGAAGGTCTACGAACAGGCCGCAATTGACAAGAAGATGATCGACCTCGACGGCACACCGAACAAGGCCCGGCTCGGCGCGAACGCGATTCTGGGCGTGTCGATGGCCGCGGCGCATGCGGCGGCAAACGCGCTCGGCCAACCGCTCTACCGCTACGTCGGCGGCACGAGTGCGTGCGTGCTGCCGGTTCCGCTCATGAACATCCTCAACGGCGGGAAGCACGCGGACAGCACCGTGGACTTTCAGGAGTTCATGATCGTGCCCATCGGCGCGAAGTCGTTCGCGGAAGGGTTGCGCATGGGCGCCGAAGTTTTCCACAGTCTGAAGAAGGTACTGCACGACAAGAACTTGAACACTGCGGTCGGCGACGAGGGCGGGTTCGCCCCGAACATCCCTTCCGCGGACGACGCGCTCGCGACCATCTCCACCGCAATCGAAAAAGCCGGTTACAAGGTCGGCGATCAGATCGCGTTCGCGCTCGACGCGGCCTGCACGGAACTGTTCGAGGAGGCGAAGCACCAACACAAGAAGGAAGGCTACTGTTTCTTCAAGAGCGACCCGAAGAAAGTCATTTCGTCCGACGAGATGATTGATCTCTGGGCCGGGCTGTGTGCGAAGTACCCAATCATCTCCATCGAGGACGGGCTTTCGGAAGACGACTGGGCCGGGTGGAAGAAGCTCACCACGAAGCTCGGCGCAAAGGTGCAACTCGTTGGCGACGACCTGTTCGTGACGAACACCCAGCGCCTGAAACGCGGCATCGCCGAGGGCTGCGGAAACAGCATTCTTGTGAAGGTGAACCAGATCGGCACGCTAACGGAAACGCTCGACGCGGTGGAGACCGCGAAGCGGAACAAGTTCACCGCGATCATGAGTCACCGCAGCGGCGAAACCGAGGACGTGACGATCGCGGACCTCGCGGTCGCGACGAACTGCGGGCAGATCAAGACCGGCTCCGCGAGCCGCACCGACCGCATCGCGAAGTACAACCAACTGCTGCGAATCGAGGAACAGCTCGGCGCCGCCGCCGTCTATGGTGTGGAGTTGCGTCGCGCGTGAGTCGCAGGTCAACACGTCACACGTCACAAGTCGAAAGGCCCCCACCAGCCGCGCAGCTTGTTTCCTGGACTTGTGACCTGCAGACTTGAGACCAGAGACTTCCTATGCCCCCCTTCATCAGCGACCCGCCGCCGGTGGTGTACCTCGTCCTCGCGGCGCTCGTCGTCATCGCGGGCGCGATCGCAGCGCAGCGACAAGACCGCAAATCGGCGCTGCCGTTCTTCATCGCAATCGCGATCGCACTGCTTGTGTTCGTAATCGACCGGTGCATCGATAGCCCACGCGAAGAAGCGATAAAACACGCACAGGCGATGGTTTCGGCCGCGGACGCGAAGAACCCCGATGCGTTCATCAAACACCTTACCGACCCAATCGTGTACCAGACCGCCGAGGGCAATCAACCGCGAACCCTGAAGCACGAGGACGTGAAGAAATCCCCGTTCTGGCAGATGCTGACGCACAACCGTGTACACGTCGCGGCGTGGGACTTCTCGCGCGACAACGTGAAGCAGATCGACGACAACACCATCGAAATTGGCTTCATGGCGAAAGGCGAAGCGGGCAACCACCAGGTTCCGGTGTACGTTCGCGCGACCTACAAGCGGCAGCCCGATGGCAAGATCAAACTCACCGCGTTCGGCACTTATCACCCGGTCAACCACAACGAGCCGTTCCCCATCCCGAACTTCCCGTGAACGAACACACTTCGCCCCAATGTCGGAAAGGAAGAGCTGACCGGCGGGTAGGCGCGACAGATTCACGGTCGGCGGCGCGCGATCGGCGGCACGACCTTCAGCCAGCGATCCGGTATCTCGAGCGGATTCCCAGACTCGATGCCGACGGACTTGAACACGTTCGGCTGCGCGGCACGTGCCTGTACCAATAGCGCCGTGGCACCTCCCGTGAACGCAGTCGCGATTCCAGGACCACTCGCGGCGTCCGCACCAATCACCAGCACACCCGGACCGAACACGTCCGGCTTTTTGCGAAGCGTCAGCCCGGTGCCGCCGCCCATCTGCGCCGCGAGCGCATCCGTACCGACTGTAATCGCGCCGAGCGTGTCGCCGGGCGTGCCCACTCCCGAGACGGGCGCGGTGTGCGAACGGAACACCACCTTCGGATCGCTGGCCAACGCGCTCAGCGTTTCGATCACGATCCGCGGATAAATCTCCACGTCGCGCCGCAGCGCGGGGATCAGCGCGTCCCCGACCGCGGTCGATTCCAACACCAACGCGTAGCGCCCGGTGACCGGCACCGTGAATTCCATCATCTGCTCGAAGACGAGGAACGTTTGCGTGCGGTAGATCACGGCTGGCGCGCTCACGGACCGGTCCCGTTCCGCCATCTCGTCGCTCGAACGCTTCTCGCCGTTGGGGTCGATCTGCTGCAACACGCGAAACGTCAGCGGGTACGCCGGGATGTCGGTCTCCGGGAAGTTCGGATCGGCCGACTCTCGCCACTGAACCACTAGCCGCAACTTCGTCCCCATCGCAAGTTCGGGAGTCACAGTTCCGTTCGGCGAGCGCGTCCCGAGGAAGTTGAGCGACTGGGACCAGTTCTCGCCCCACGGCACCATCCCCAGTAGGATTTCCGCCGCCGCGGTTACGAAGCGTTGCGCTCCGGCAGGCACGTAGTTCGGGATGTTGAGCCGCGGATCGCGCGTGAACTCCATCTGCCCGTCTCGGTTCGCGTCGAGGAACGGCCCGCCCCACACCGACGCGCCTGCGGCGCTCGCCGCCTGCACCCACACCAGTGGCGGTTTCTGCACCGCGAGCGGTTTCACCACACGGGGTGGCAAGTTGCTCGACAGTCGGTCCACTATCGTGGAGAACTCGCCGATCGAATCCAGCGGGTAGCCCGACTCCCAGACCAGCATGTTCACTATCACTTGCGCGCCCACGAGCGCGATCAGGCTCTTCTGGTACGTCTTGAAACGGTTCGAGAGCGCGATGAGCTTCTGCTCCTTCGCAATGATCGCTTCAAGATCTTTCTTCGTCTTCTCGCGGAGCGCGACCGCAGCCACGCCGTCGCTAAGGTCCGCGAACGCCGCCTTGTAAGCGCCGATGGCCTTCACCCGTTCCTCGTCGAGTTCGGTGTTCCGCGTCGTCAGTTCGGAGAGGCGCTCGACCATCGCGTCGGTGTACTCGATGTCGCCTCGCGCCAGCCTAGCGATGGTGTTCAGGTGGAAGAAACAACCCGGGTCGATGCGAACGAGCACGAGTTCGCAGTCCGGTGCGGCGGCGATTAGTGCCTTCGCGGCGGCTATGCCGGTGCCCCGGCGCGGCGGATCGCTCTTGAACGGCAACAGGTCCGGGGCCAGTTCCGTCGTCAGGTCCAGGATCTTCGTTTGCTTCGGCAGTTCGGTGCCGATGAGTCTATCCGCGCCTGTGAAGTCGGAGCCAATGAGGATGACCTTCACCCCGCCCCCGGTGTATCCGAGTTTGTGCAATTGGTCGAGGCGCGTGTTCTTGAGTACATCTGCGGCACTCGCGCCCGGACCGCCCGCGGTGAGCGTAATTGTCTCGGTCGCCGGGCGCGGGAGACGCAGACCCAGCACGCCGGGTTCTTGCGAGAGGAGTTCGACTGTGGAGGCACGATGAAGGCGCATGCTCACGATGTTCCCGATGACGCCTTCGAGCGACGAACCACTGTAACGGCCCTGAATCAACGTCTTGAGGGCGTCGAGGCTGTCAATGCGGTTCTGGAAGATGATTTCCACTCGGAGTGGAGCGTCCTTCGTCGCTGGGTCGAGCAAAAGCGCGCGGAGGTCGCTGGAATACTTAAGTTGGGCTGGGAGTACTGCAAGCGGCGAAAACGGCGTGGCGAACTCGGCGATCGGGAGCACTTCCGCCCACCGAATCGGGGCGCGATCCCGGAGCGGCACCGGTAGCTGGCTGTTCGGAACGCTCGGAAGGAACCACCCGCTCGGTTCGGTCCGGATGTCCTTCACCAACAGGGGAATGCTCTTCGCCTGGATCACCCCGCGAACGAGCGTGTAACCCTGCGTGTCGTAGCCGAGTGCTTCCACGAACCCAAGGTTCGCGAGGTGCGTGACTGTCTGCCGGTGCAACTGCTGCTGCGCCTGTGGGAGGGAACCGCCACGCAGCCCGAGTTTGACCGCGACCGGCTTGTCGCCCTCTGTTGGGAGCGCAAACCCGTCAGGCGCGATGAGGATGTTCTGGACGCGCACATCGTCGAACACCTCGAACACACGCGCGCTGGGGATCGTCCCGGTGAAGCGGTCCGCGGTGGGGTCGAAGACTTCGAGGTCGTAATCGGGGTCCTTCTTGCGGGCGTCATCGAAGCCGAGCTTCGCGAGGTACTTCTTCAGGTCGGTGTACTGCCGCACTCGCTCGTCGCGGTCGGCGCGGATGTGATACCGGAGTTCGATCTTCAATTTCTCGGGGCGCGGAGGCTCCTTCACCTGAGCCGGCGCGAGCGGCGCGGCGCCGAGGACCATGACAGCGACCAGATTGAAACGAGTGAATACGTGCGTCATGGTGGCGTCCAAGTCCGGGCGCGCGAGAGCAGCCTGCATTCATCGTGACCGGTGGAGGTGAACTTGCCAAGCCTTAGTCGCGAACAAAAGCCGGTCGGGCCCTCGCACGACTCGAACAACCGGCACAAGGAAGGCCGCACGACGTGTGGTCGTACCGAAAGGGAAAGACAGGAAAGAAGCGACCGGTTTTTCGTGGTAGTCATCAAACCCGCGTGATGACTCCAATTATTACCCGCGAATGATCTGCGCGATGCTCTCCGCGGCTTCTCCAGTTTGCAGACCTGACGTTCCTCCCGACACCTTCATGATTCGTGGGGACCTTGACCGCTACAGGCACGCCGAGGCGCAGGTGGAGTGAGAAATGAGGTTAACCACCCCGTGGGTTTCGGAGCAATAACAACGGGCGAGTCCCGGGTTGATTCGCGCCAACGGGGTAATGGGGCCGTTCTCGTGACCAACTAGAATGTGTGCGGTTGGGTGTTCAGCCCGAGATGGCGGAGGCGACTTTGAACTACATCATCCTCGAAAACGACGACACGCTCCGACTTGCCGCTGAGGTTCAGCGTTACATGGCGAAGGGTTGGAAGCCGCTCGGCGGCGTATCGTGTTTCTACAACTCATTGAAAGAAACCGTCTGGTACGTCCAGGCAATGGTACTCGAGCAGATGGGTCCGGACTGACCCACACGGCACCGGACCCGGCCTGCCCGACGCTCATCCGGCCCGTCGCTGCCGTTCCTCTTCGTACTTGTGCAACTTGTTGTAAAGCGTCTTCAGGCTAATCCCCAACTCGTCACTCGTCTTCTGCTTGTTCATCCCGTTCTTCGCGTACACCTGCAAGATGTACTCCATCTCCACGTCCGCGAGCGACTTCGTCGGACCGACGTGCGTGCCCGCGTCGCTGTGGTTCGTGGGGAACGGCAGCGTGGCGTAAGGTGCCGGGCCACCGGTGTACGCGGGCGTTGCGCTCAGCGCCGGCGCGACCGGGAACGCCATCGGGATCGTCGCCGGCTGGCGTGGGTGGCGCATCTCGTGCGGCAAGTTATCCGGTGTGATTAGCCCGCCGCCGGATACGATCCACGCGTACTCCATCGCGTTCGCCAACTCGCGCACGTTTCCGGTGTACGAGTGATTCACCAGTATCTGCATCGCTTCGGGCGACAGCAACTGCGCGACACTCTCCACCGGGCGTTTCGCGTGCCGGGCCAACAAGTGCCGGGCCAACTCCGGGATGTCCTCGCGGCGCTCGCGGCACGGCGGCAGGTGAACGTGGAACATGTTCAACCGGTGGAGCAGGTCTTCGCGGAAGTGGCCCTCCGCGATCATCTGCCGCAAGTCCTTGTTCGTCGCGCTGATGATCCGCACGTCCACCACGATCGGATGGCTCTCACCGAGTCGCTGGATCTCCCCGGCTTCGAGGAAGCGGAGCAACTTCACCTGCAGGTTCTTGTCGAGGTCGCCGAGTTCGTCGAGGAACACGGTCCCGCCGTTGGCGACTTCGAAGAACCCTTTATGGTCGCGGTCCGCCCCAGTGAAGGAGCCCTTCTTGTGGCCGAACAGTTGGCTCTCGGCGAGGTTCTGCGCGAGCGCGCCGCAGTTCACCGGCACGAACGGCATGTCCGCGCGCTTGCTCGTCGTGTACAGCGCCCGCGCGACGACCTCTTTCCCGGTCCCGGTTTCGCCGGTGATCAATATCCGGCCATCAGTCGGGCCAACACGCTCGATGAATTGCTGAACCGGCGCCATCGCGGGGCTGGTGCCGACCATCCCGGACGGCCCTTCGAGCGTCTGGACGCGACTCTCGAGCGCCGCGGTCTTGTGTTTGAGTTTCCGTTTCTCCTGAATGCGGATCAGCAGCGCTTCGATGTCCGTGAGTTTGCACGGCTTGGTCAGGTAGTCGAACGCGCCGAGTCTGAGCGCTTCGACCGCGGTTTCCGTACTGCCGTAGCCGGTCATGATGACGGCTTCGGTGTCCGGGGCGACCTGTTTCAGCGCCGCCAGGACTTGTAGCCCCGCCCGGTCGTGTTCCATCCGCATGTCGAGGATGGCCGCGTCGAACGTGGCCTTCTTCACCATCTCGATGCCGCTCTTGCTGTCCGCGCAGACGGTGATTTCGTGGCCGAACCGGGGCAATTCGGACTTCATGAACTCGCGCAGGTGCGCCTCGTCATCGACGAACAAGATTCGCAATCGATTGTGTGCCAGTGTGGCTGCCACGCGCGCTCTCCATTCAAGCTGTCAGTGTTCGGTGGGCGGGGGAGGATAAACCGGCTTGCAGGATTTACAAGACCGGTTCCGTCGCCCTTTCGTGTTTGTAGTGACCCACTGATGTGGGTCACTACAAACGGAAGACATCATGCCGCAGCGCGGCTACCGGGGAATGTCAGCACCGTGGGCGCAGGTTCACCGTCTCCGTCCCCGGTCGGCGCATCCGATACGCCCGGCGCAAGTTCCAGCGGGATGCGCACCGTGAACGTACTGCCCGTACCGGGGCCGGCGCTCAACGCAGTGATGGTGCCGCCGTGCTGGTCCACGATCTGGTGACTGATAAACAGTCCCAACCCAGTGCCCTTCCCGGTGCGGCTTTTCGTGTAGAACGGCTCGAAGATGTTCTGCAACACGTCGGGCGCCATCCCGCACCCGGTGTCCGCGAAGATCAGTTCCGCGTACCCGCCCGCGGTCCCGAGCGAGATCTCCAACTCACCGCCGTCTTCCATGCTGTCGAGCGCGTTCACCACCAGGTTCAGAATCACGCTTTTCAGGTCTTGTGAGTTTACTGGGGCAACGATGTACCCACCCGGCTCGAACAGCACGTTCTTCCCGCGACTCGACGGCAGGTGCCGCGCAACTTCGAGGACGCCGCGGATCAACCCGGTGAGGTCCGCGGGGTCCTTCCGCCGGTCCCCCGTCCGGCTGAAGTCCAGGAGCTTTTGCGTGATGTCTTTACAACGGAGTGCTTCCTGCTGAATCATCTTCAGGTAGCGAACCAGAACCTCGGCCTCGGCAGACGGTGTGGACTTCGCGCTCACCACCAGCGCCGTGAGAACTTCCTGCAAACGGCGTTCAAGCGCTTCAGAACAGAACAGGATGCTCGCGAGCGGGTTGTTGATCTCATGCGCCACGCCCGCGGCGAGGAACCCAACGGACACCATCCGCTCCGATCGCACGAGTTGCCGGCTCCGTTCGTTCACTTGCCGTGCGAGGTCCGCGTGTACGGCATGGAGCCTGGCGACCATCGCATTAAACTCGTCCGCGAGTTCCTGAAGTTCGTCGCCGGAGTCGAGCGCGATCGGCTGATCGAAGGTGCCGCAGTGAACGCGGTGGACGCCCGCTTGCAGTTCACGGATGGGCTGGAACATCCAGACGCGGAAGTAGTAGAGCATGGTGCCGACGAGTGCGAGCGCCCAGCCCATCGCGAACCCGACGAGCCAAATGGTGCGAGTGATAGCCCCTTTGGACTCTTCGCCACTTAACTTGATGTCGTCAATGAGCGCCTGCCTGAGTTGCTCCGCGGTACGCCGGGCGTTCTCGTGGGGAACTTGAACTCGCTTGTCGTCCCGCACCCGAACCGTGTGATCGCCCTCGATCTGCGGTTTCTTCGTGGTGTCATCGACGCCGATTTCGAGTGCCCGGAGGTGCCCGTCCAGTTGGACGACGAGTCCGGTCTCCATCTCGCCGCCGTCCGGGTCCAGACCAGCCTGCGCGTTGCGGGCGCTCAACTCCCGGAACACGGCGAGGTGCGATTTCGTGTTCTCGACCTGGAGCGCGTACCAACCGGGGTCGTTGGCGTCCCCACTGAGGTCGAACGCGTGCAGGCCCTTGATCAACTGGGTCACGACCTCCAACTCTTGGAGCTTGCGGAGGGTGGTTTTGTTGCTGGTGTAGTAGGAGTAGATGACGTAAACGGTGCCGCTCGCCAACAGCCCGATGCTCGCGGCGACGAGCATCAGCCCCAGCATCAGTTTGTGGCGCAATCTGCGGCGAGCCACGGAACGACCTCCTGCCAACACGCCCTCGGTCCTTGAAGGCGACGGGACTCTACCAAGTGCGTTCTTACAAAACGAGAGCAACTTTTGCCGATGGGAATAAAGCGACCTACCCCCCCAACCCCCTCCCTGAAGGGAAGCAAGACATTGCTTGTCTGAGCCGCTCGCGGCTTCGCGAGTCGCAGCGCCAGAATGCTCGCGAAGCCGCAAGCGGCTTCAAACTCCCCTTCCCTTCAGGGAGGGGGTTGGGGGGAGGTCTTGCCGACGCACTTGGGGTTGCCGCTTCCCGCGCGCCCGCGTTACACCTCGGCACTTTGAAACTAACTCAGAAGGAGCAGCGCCGATGCCGAACAAACAAGCCGTGACCGTGGGGTCGTACAACGTCGGCGGGGGCAACCCGCTGCTGTGGATCTGCGGCCCGTGCGTGATCGAATCGCACGACCTCACGCTCCGCATCGCGGAAACCCTCCGCGGCTACGCCGACCGACTCGCGCTGCCGCTCGTGTTCAAAGCCTCCTTCGACAAGGCGAACCGAAGTTCCGGCAAGTCGTTCCGCGGACCCGGGCTTCACGAGGGACTGAAAACATTGGAAGCGGTGAAGCGTGCCACCGGGTTACCGGTCACCACGGACATTCACGACTGCTCGCAAGCGGCCCCGGCCGCGGAGGTGTGCGACATCCTTCAAGTGCCCGCGTTCCTCGCGCGCCAGACGGACCTGCTCGAAGCGTGCGGCAAAACCGGGCGCGTCGTGAATGTGAAGAAGGGGCAATTCATGGCCCCGTGGGATATGAAGAACGTGGTCGCGAAGCTCGCGGAGTTCGGGAGCCGCAACGTGCTCCTGACAGAGCGCGGCACCACGTTCGGCTACGGACTGTTGGTCAACGACATGCGGTCCGTGCCGTGGATGCAAGAAACCGGCGCACCAGTGATCTTCGACGCCACCCACAGCGTACAGAAGCCAGGAGCGCTTGGGGACCGGACCGGCGGCGACCGCAAAATGGTGCCGGTACTCACGCGCTGCGCGATCGCCGCCGGCTGCGATGGGGTGTTCCTCGAAACGCACCCGAACCCGGACGAGGCGAAGAGCGACGGCCCGAACATGCTCCCGCTCAACGAACTCCCCGAACTGCTCGCCGAGTGCCTCCGAATCCGCGCTGCACTGACCCGACCAACACAAGCCACTGCCACACGAGCCGACCAGCATGACCCGCAACGAAAATCGGCCTGACCCGCCTTCTTCCCGACCGCTCGCCGCGTTGGTTCTCTTCGCCGGGTCGCTCGCGGTCGTTGCCGTCGCGATCATTGGCGCCAGCGGGTGCGGGAAAGCCCCAAAGGGGGCGAGCAGCGACGACGGGCCGGGCATCGCGCCGGGCGATCCGTGGAAGACCGCCGGACAGCGGCTCAAGAAGGACAGCGACTTGGTCGGCGTCCGCACGGCGCTTGGCGGGCTGGCGAACGATCTGAACACCCAGAACAAGGAACCGCTCCCCGTCCTCTCGGACCCCGAACTCGCGAAACTCGCGGAACTGGTTCCACTTTCCGCTGGCGACCGCGAAGAGGTCCGCTCGACCACATTCACGGCTCACGACAGCGCGTACCTCGCGGACTGCCTGTACCTGCGGGACGCGGCCCGCTCGCTCGCGTTGGACGGTCTGCCGCCGGAAGCGAAGGCCGAAGCCGCGTTCGCGTGGGTATGTCGCCAGGTGTACCTTCGGCCATGGGTGCGGTTGGTGGGTCGGCCCGACGGGGGGAGCATGGCACAAGGCACGGCGATCCCGCCGACCGCCGTGCTGCGCCGCGGGTTTGGCTCCGGGTTGGAGCGGATGTACGTCTTCCTCGCCCTGCTCCAACAACTCGGACTCGACGGGTGCCTGATCGGGGCGCCGACTGCGGGCACCGAACCGGCCGGCCTTCTGGTTCCGGCGCCCGACAAGAAATCGCTCGTGACCGGCGCGCCGCGCGGCCCGTTCTGGGCGGTCGGGGTGCGGGTCGGCGCCGATGTGAAGCTGTTCGACCCGTGGCGCGGCCAGTCGTTCCCGGTGACGCTCGCGCAACTGAAAACGAACCCGGACGCGGCGCAAGCGTGGTTCGCGGACGCGGCCAATGTCTCGGGCGTGACCCTCGACGACGCAAAGAAGGCGACCGCGTTCCTCGCGATTCCCGTGAACGCACTCTCCCCGCGCATGGCGACCTTGGACGCCAAGTTAAAAGCCGATCTGGGCGGGAAACTGGCCTACAACGCTCGGGCACTGCGAGACTCCTTCCCAGACCCGAAGCCGGCGTTCTGGAACCCGCCCGACGATCCGCAGTTCCCGAACTCGTTCGCGTATGGGTGGGCGGCGCGCGCGTTCCTCCCGAACGACCTCGGGGGCACTGACCGTGGCGAACCGGGCAGGCGGCTGTACGACGCCTACCAGGCCGACCAGATACCAACGACCGTGTTCAAACTCCCCGACGCGCTCGCCCCGATCCCGGCCCGGGAGCGTCTCGGTGGCGGCGCGGCACAAATGCTCGTTCTGTCGTTCATCGAGCTACCCAATCCGCGCGAGCGAATCCAGCGCGGCCTGTTCCAAGACGCGGCGAAAGACCTCGTGACCAAGCAGGAAACGTTCGCGAGCGGCCTGGAGCGGCTCCGGTTGAACAAGGACGCGGACGAGCAGATCGGCATGTGGATCGACACCGCGAACGAACTGTACCAGGAGTTGGGGCGCGCACGGCTGAAGAAGGATGCGGGCGCGGAGACGACCGTCCTGGCCCAGATCGAGAACAACTGGAAGCACCCCGGCGTGCGATTCCTTCTGGACCGCTCGGCGGCGGAGGTTGGTCTGGCCGAGGCGATGTTCCTACTCGCGTTGTGCAAGCACGAACTAGCGGAACGGGGCCAGGGGCGCGTGGACCGCGCAACCGGCACGGAACTCGCCCGGCTCCGGCCCGACGCGATCGATTCGTGGAAGACGGCGCTCTCCGCTTGGAGAACCTACGAGCAACTCGCGAGCGCGCACGCCGGGTTCCCCGGCCGCTCCGCGAGCGCGAGGGCGCTTGCCCTCCGTGCGGAGCAACTCGCGAAGCCCAGGAATTAGGGTGGGTCAAGGCTTTGCGCAGGCCCACCAGAGCGATACCAGAACGATAGACCTCGTAACTTCCGCTCAGCGCTGGTGGGCCTGCGCATAGCCCAGGGCAAACGCATGAAAATCGCTTAGGAAACAACGATTTAAGGTCGCACAAGCACGTTTGGGGCAATAGTGTTCGGCACGGGATTTGCGCCTTTGTCGGGTTGTGTGCGGTCGGACGTCTCCGTCCGCAAAATTGGCACCCGATCCTTCTCGCCACGATGCCACGCCAACCCAAACCCGCTCCGACCAAACAGAATATCGCCGGCCTG
>CAMDQN010000122.1 GCA_945905925.1 Singulisphaera sp. GP187 | reverse complement strand
GTGTTGACGTGGATCTTGTGCAGTTCGCACAGATCGGAGATGGGCACCTTCTCGACCAGGTGCTTCTTGAGGATGACAACCTTCTCCGCGGCCGTGAACACACCTGACTTGGACATACAGACCTCCCGGTGGGATTAATGTACGCCCCTGCCGCCTTCTTCCATTTCCGACTGAACCATAACACGGCCACGCTCAGTGTGTCGCGGGTGAAGGCGCCAGAGCCGTTGTTGAGCAGGATGCTCACGGTGTTGTCGCCTCTGTTGGCGACGGCGAGATCGGTGTCGAGGTCACCGTCCAGATCGGCCGAGTCGACAGAGTGCGGGATTGAGCCAACCGTGATTGGCAAGCCGGTCGCGGGAAAGAAGCCAGTGCCGTCGTTGAGCAGGAGGCTCACGGTGCCGCCGCCGGCGTTGACAACGGTGAGGTCGATGTCGCCGTCACCATCCAGGTCGGCCGAGTCGAGAAATCCTGGAGCATGTCCGACCGTGATTGTCGAACTGGTTGTGGTTGCAAAGACGCCATTGGGATCGGTGTTGAGCACGATGCTCACGGTGTTACTGGCCCCGTTGGCGGTGGCGAGGTCCTTGTCGCCGTCACCGTCCAGGTCAGCAAAATGGACAGCTGCCACGGCGCTACCGACCGCGATAGACGAACCGATCTCAGTGAAAGACCCGTTTCCGTTGTTGAGCGCGATGCGGACGGTGCTGTAGCCGTTTCTAACGGCGAGGTCGCTGCGACCATCACCGTTCAGGTCGGCCAAGTCGAATCGCTTCCCCGAGATCGGCGAGCCGGTCGCGGGTGTAAAGCCGCCAAGACCATCACCATTGTTGAGCAGGATGGTCATGGGGCCGCCGTCGGGGGCGACGACGAGGTCGGGGAATGAGTCACCATTCAGGTTGGCGAACTTGAGCGAATAAGGGCCGCCGATCACGATCGGCGAGCCGGGCGCGGCTGTAAAGCCGCCAGAGCCGTTGTTGAGCAGGATGCTCACGCTGCCGCCACTGTAGTTGGCGACGGCGAGGTCTTTGTCGCCGTCACCGTCCAGGTCGGCCGAGTCGGCCGAGCGCGGGCCGGCACCGACCGCGATTGGCGAGCCGCCGAACTGGGTGAATGTTGCGGGAACCTCGCGCGTCTCAAGCTGTTCGAGTCGAAGCGTAACAGGCACAAAAACTCCAGGTTGGCACTGGGCTGTACTTTCCGCGAAGTGATAAGCCGTCGGGGTGAGTTGTCGGTTGGGGCGTAGACGATTGCCGGTCCGCCCGGGAGGATGGCGTTACCAGACGACCAGCCAACCCGAACGGACGCGACCATGACATCCTCGCATACTCCGGCCCCTCGGTGCCAGTGGTTTTCCGCCCTGGCGAAGGCTCTTGATCCGCGTTCGGCCCGGCGTCTGGCCGTCCTGTTCCTCGGGGTCGTTTTGGCTCATGGACGCCGCACCCTCAGTTGTTGGATTCGAGCGGCGGGACTCTCGGGCCAGTATCGCCGGTGCTACACCACGGCGGCTGCGGTCGGACGCTGCACACAGTGTGTTGCCACGTGTCTGCTGGTGGAGTTGATCAAGCCCTTGGTGGCCGCCACGCCGCGGGTGGTGCTGGCCCTCGACGACCCCCCGACGAAGCGGCATGGCCCCAAGGTCCAGGGTGCCGGAGTGCATCACAACCCGACACCCGGACCGGCTGGCGGGCCGTTCGTTTACGGGCACGTCTGGGTCGTACTCGGGTTGCTCGTTACGCACCCACTCTGGGGCGTATTGACGCTGCCGCTGTTGGCCCGGCTCTACGTCCGCCAGACGGATCTGGCGGCCATCGCCCCGAAGCACCGACCGGCGTTCGAGACCAAGTTGGTGATGGCCGTGGCGTTGGTGCGTTGGGCACACGGGTGGCTCAAAATGTGGGGCAAAAGTGTGTGGGTGGTGACTGACGGGGCGTACGCCAAAGCCCCGGTCCTCAAGGCTCTGCGCACGCTGGGGATCACGATGGTCAGCCGACTGCGTAAGGACGCGGCTCTGTACTCGGTGCCCCCGGCCCGTGACCCGAAGAGACGCGGGCGTCCACGCGTGTACGGCGTCGAGCGGGTGTCGCTGGTCAAGCGAGCCGGTCACAAAAGCGGGTGGACCACGGGGACGTTCACGCTTTACGGCAAGGCGGTCGAGAAGACGTACAAGACGTTCGTGGCGACATGGCGTCCAGCCGGCGGCGTGATCCGGGTGGTGCTGGTGGACGAGCCCAAAGGTTGGGTGGCGTTCTTCTGCACCGACCCGGCGGCGACGGTAGCGGACATCTTGGGGCTGGTGGCCGATCGGTTCAGTCTGGAGACCTGCTTCCGCGACCTCAAGCAGACCGTTGGTGCGGGTCAGCAGCAGGTGCGTGGGGTGGCGTCGAACGTGGGTTGCTTTCACCTGTGCGTGTGGGCGTTCACGATGACCGAGGTGTGGGCGTGGAACCAGAAGGCCGAGGATCTGGTAGCCCATCGTTCGGCGTCCCCGTGGGACGACCCCAAACGCCGCCCGAGTCACGCGGACAAACGCCGGGCGTGGCAGCGGGAATTGCTGACCGAGGAAATTCGGGCCGTTTTGGTCGAACACCACGACCCCGCGAAAATACGCGAACTCACACAGCGGATGCTCGATCTCGCCGCGTAAAAACTATCACTTCGCGGAAAGTACAGACTGGGGCGAGTATTGGGGATTACGAGACAACATGCACGCAAGTGCGCGCGGCTCGTGGGCAGGTGTTCACTTAAATCGGGGTTGCGATCGGCACAGATGTGTTGTTGCAAACCGTGTGCTATCAATCGGATCCATCCACGATCGTGATATCCAGAGTAATTCTATCGGGAGCAGCGGTGACGGGCAACTCGATTCGCAGTTCAGACGATCTGATCAGGGTGGGGTGACGTGGCAAAATCTGGAACTCACGGAGAAGCAGTACCATCCCCGCGGATCACGTTGTCGGATATGTGTGGAACAAGATCGAACACCGCCTGTTCTGCCACATCACGCGGAACTGGCAGGGAGTACCGTTAGAGAGTTTGGAGGTCGTGGTGCAACTTGATCGGCTCGACACGCACACGCGAAGGGCTGGCAGTCCACGCCTGTCTTGACGAAACCGTGCACGAGAAGGACCGCTAAGTCACCGACACCGAACTCGCCGCCCTCAAGATCAAACGCAATCGCTTCCACGGCGAATGGACCTACGAACTCCATCCCCGACGGAAAGAGTTGATGCGGTAAATTACGACCGCGCTGATCTTAGCGTCGGATGGCCCGAACGGAAGCGCCATTCACCAACCCGAACGTGTATCAGGGGTTCGACGGACGGCGGAATGTGCCGGACTGCGACAGGGGGGGCAACGCGATTTTTCGATAGGCGCTGGGCCCGCTCTTGGGCGCCGCGTCGCGGACAACCTTCAGCCGACCAGTTCCAACAACGCATTCGACGCGCAGGTCAAGCGCAGCCAAGAGCGCGGACATGAAGTCGCAACAATTCGGGAAGCGGTGCTGCGGCACCACGGATAGCGCCCGCCGGAGCGGGGCACGCTCGGATTCCGTCACGCCACTTACATCGGCGAACGGGCGCACAGACGACAGCGACATGTCCTGCACCGGCGGCGGGTACGGGAACGCGCCGGTGCGGATCGCGTAGTACGTGACCGCGAGACTGAACTGATCGGACCAGTCGGTGATGGTCCCGAGGAACACTTCCGGGGCCGCATATTCGCGTGTCCCCTGCCGCGCGCATGGGGTACTGGGGCCGAACATCGGCGACGCGAGGCCGTGGTCGGTGAGCTTCGCGGTGTCGCCGAACAGCAGGATATTATTGGGCTTCACGTCGCCATGCTGGAATCCGACCCGCCTGCCGTCGCGGACATGCCGCCGGTCGTTGAGGAAGTCGAGCGCCTCCGCGATCTGCCACAGGTAAAGGCACAGCGTCGCCGGTTCGAGTTCTTGACCGAGGTCGTCGCGGTAGAGGTGCATCAAGTCGAGGAGCGTGGCTTCGGCCAGTTCCATGTTGACGACAAGGTAACCGGGCACCGACCAGACGTCGTGCGTTTTGACGAGGTACGGGTGTTCCATGCTCTGGAACGACTTCACCGACCGGAGTTCGCGGGCGGTTGTACTCGTATTCGAGGTCGGCATGAACTTGAGCGCGACCGGCGGTCCGGTGGGCGATTCGGCTTCCCATACCTCCGCGAACCCGCCGCGCCCGCGAACGCGTCGCAGTCGGTAGCCCGGCGAGGGCTGGGCGCCAACCGCGAACGCGAATGCGCCGGGTGTGGTCGAACGAATGTTGGGAGGGATCGTCAACACCGCATCCCATATCAGGCCGGCCGGGTCGCGTGCGGTTCATCCGCGGCGCGAAGTGGCGCAAACATTTCTGCCGAACTATAGCACACGAAGATGGTGGGTTCGAGCCGCGGAACCGTATTCCCAAAGATCCGGCGAAAACGGGTTTTTGTATGGCACACGCAGCTTAAGCGTCCGCAAGAACCGTGCTGTAACTCCAACTGAGGGGCTTCCCGTCGCGGTACGGCATCACCCCGTGGAACTGCGGTGCGGTGGGGTCGAACACGAGCGGCAGGAAGAACTTATCGCCGTCCCAAAGCGGAAGTGTCGGAACGCGCTCGACTTCGACCCATTCGAGCGCACCTTCGGTGTTCGCGGAGAGCGGCGTGCCTGAGAATTTCTCCACGCGAAAGATGAACCCGAACCAGTCTTCACCGTGCTTGCCGAAGCCGGGCCACGAGATGGTGCCGACGAGCATCACCGCATCACACTCGATCCCGGCCTCTTCGCGAATTTCGCGCTTCAACCCCGCGACGACATCTTCTCCGGGTTCGAGTTTCCCGCCGAGGCCGTTGTACTTACCGAGGTGCGCGTCATCGGGCCGAGCGTTCCGGTGGATCATGAGCACGCGCCTGCCGTCCGGCGAGAAGACGTAACCGAGTGTCGCGAGAATCGGCGTGTAGGGCATCGTGACCGTCTGGCTGAAGTTCACCGGAAACGAGGTGCAAGTCCGAGTCGAACGTGGGTCCGGTTCGACGAAGGACGCCAGGCTCGTCGGGAAATCCGAATGACCGTGGTCGGGCACCCGTGCGCCAGCGCAGACGGGTGTCCACCTCCGCATACGATTTCAGCCCAGTAACCGCGCGAAGGCCCGCCGGATGCCCGCGTGCCCCTCGTATTTCTCCAGCCACTTGGCGTGTTCGTCGAGGTTCAACCGTAGCCCGCTCTCGCCACGGTCCTCGGCCATCTCCAGGTACTCCGAGACCGGCACGTAGTAGCTCGTACAGTCCTCGCCGTCGTCGAGCAGGAAAGCCAGCACCCCATGCGCCTCAACGAGCGGCTTGGCGTCGTCGCGCTTGACATCCAGACCAGACGCGCACGGCGCGATCTGTACCGGCACGAACGCGGAGTGCGTCCGGTCACACGCGACCAGGCTGACGCCCTTGTTGACCACTGACAGGTACGCCCGCAGTCCGTTGACGATCAGAGCGCTCGCGACCTCGCTACCGTGCCCCTCCATGTCCAGTACCATGCCGGTGTTCACCCGGCGGGCCACCTTGACGGGGTCGAGCGGCAGCGCCTCGACTGGGGGAAAGTTATCTTCGTCATCGATCACCGGTTTCTTCTTCGTCTTCGCCATGACTTGTCGGGACCTCCTGGGGAAACGAGTAACGTAGCATGCGCGGCGCGTCCGTCCAGTGGTTCCGACCGCAAATCCGCTATCGGCTTGCCGGGCTTGTGATCGTGAATGAGAACCGCTACTTCCCCGGCACCCACTGCACCGCGTCGAGGATCACGAATCCGTCCGCGCCATCGTTGGAGATGATCACGCTCCCGGTCTTCCCCTTCGCGAATTCGAACGTGCCGAGCGAAACCCACAGCCCGTCGATCGGAGGTTTCTTCTTCTGGTCGATCGTCTTTTCGGCCGTTCCGCCGGAGTAGGTGACGGAAGCTTTCACATTGGTGGCGCGGTTGGCGTTCGCGGAGTACGCGACCCTAACCTCGTACTTCCCAGCGGCCGGCAGGTCGGGCACGAACTTCGCTGAATGCTTCCCCTGATCCTTGTTGCCGTCGTGCCGGTAGCCGGTCCCCACGAACGGCCCGATCGCGGAACTGGCGATCTCAAAGCCTTTCAACTCCGCGTCGCCGTCATCGACCACGACGCCCGCGAGCTTCTTCGGATCGACACCGCCGACTGACGGCGGGGCCGCGAACTCAAGCACCTGTTTGTCCGCGACCAGACGCTTCTTGAGCTTCTCATAATCGACTTTCTGCGCGTCGATCTTCTCATCGATAGCGATGCACGCGGCGGTCGCGGAACTTTGGCCGAGCACCATGAACACCGGCTCCATGCGGACCGAGCCGTAGGCGATGTGCGAACTGCTCAGGCACACCGGCACGAACAGGTTCGGGCACTCGCCGACTTTGGGCACGATCGACTTGTAGCTAATGCGGTATGGCCCGCCGGGGGAGACCTGCACGTCGCCCTCGTTCTGCACGAACCCGTCGGCCGTGACGTACCGGGCGCAGTTGTGCGAGTCCATGTTGTACGAACCCATCCCCACCGACATCGGTGTGTCACGCTTGCGCCGGCAGTCGCCTTCGGTGACCACATAGTCAGCCACCATGCGGCGCGCCTCTCGCACGTAAATCTGGTGCGGCCAGTGGTTCGTGTCCGTGAACTCGTCCTTCGCCAAGCCCCACTTCGCCATCTGCTCGCGAACCTTCTCTGGAACTCGCTTGTGGTTCTGAAGCGACCACATCAGTCCTTTCTGGTAACTGAGATGCGCCAGGATGATTTTCTCGCGATCGGCGTAGGTGGCATCGGGGTACTTGTAGTTCTGCCCGATGAAGTCGGTGCTAAAGGCGCAGTTGTTGTTCGTGTCAGTCTTGCCGTTGGGCATCCGGTCCGGCTTCATCGGGATGCGCAGATCGCCCGCCTCGAAGTTGCGGAACAAGAGTTCGTATTTCGCCTCGTCGTAATCCGCCGGCTTCTCGAAAGTAACTCGGTTCGCGGCCACGTCGCTCATGCACATGCGGAAGCAGTAGGCTTGCAACCGCTTGTCCGCTTCCCCGTCGGCGGGTAGCGGGTCGGCCTCGATGCCGAACAACAGACCGCTTTTTGGGTCGCCCGGCTTCACGAACGGATCGACCTTCGCGGTGAACCGGTGCAGGTGCGTGTTCCACTTCTTCGCGACACCGTTGATGGTCTCGTCGTACTGCTTGTTCGCCTCGCGCCCGACGGTGTAACTCACGCCCGCACTCGCAAGCAGGTCGCCTTCGTAGGTCGCGTCGATGAACATTTTCCCCGCGAATGTCTTCCCCGACTCGGTGGTAATGGAGACGATGCGCTTGCCGTCGAGTTTCACGCCCTTCGCGCGATCGAGCCGCTCACCGAACACGACCTCGACCTTCGCTTCTTTCAGCATGTCGCGCAGAATCTGCTCCGCGACCTTTGGCTCGAAGGCCCACATCGAGTCCTCGTCCTTGCGGTAGAACGGATATGTCTCCTGTTTCTGGTGGACCCACGATTTGGGGTCGTCGTAGTGTTTCTTCACGCGCTGGTAGAACTCGCGCGAGATGCCTCCGATGACGCGCTTGTCGCCGCTGTCGGTCCAGCCCAACCCGCCGCTGGTGAGACCGCCGATGTGCTGCCCCGGTTCGATGAGGACAGCGGTCTTTCCCATGCGAGACGCCTGCACCGCGGACGCGACGCCGCTCGCGTTGCCGCCGTAGATCACGATGTCGGAATCCGCGGCCACCGCAGGCGCGGACGAGAAGAGGAAGGCGACGAGAGTAAGAAGTCGGCGCATGGCAAAACCCCTAGGAGGTGAAGGATAGAGTAACAGGTGAGGCGCGTGGGGACGAGCGGATGCCGGGAACCGGTCAAGCGGCCCGGCTCGTCCTACATTAAGCTCCTGCCGTGATCCGGTTGCACTTCCGAATTCGATCACGACAAGTGTTGCTCACCCCTCCCCCGATAAGGGCAACGATCATGCGACTCGTCTCCACTCTCCTCGTCGTTCTCGCTTTCACCGCCGACGTGCGGGCTCAGGAGGTCAAACGCGACATCCCGTATGCCGACAAGCCGCACGAGCGGCAGGTGCTCGATGTCTACCACCAGTCGGGCGCGAAGAACCTGCCGGTGGTGTTCTGGATTCACGGCGGCGGCTGGCAGGCGGGCGACAAGAAGGACGTTCAACTCAAGCCGAAACTGTTCACGGACAAAGGGTTCGTTTTCGTTTCCATCAACTACCGGCTCCTGCCCGCAGTGGAAATGGGGACCATCGTGCGGGACGTTGCGAAGGCAGTTCGCTGGGTAAGCGACCACATCGCCGAATATGGGGGCGACCCGAAGCGGCTGTTCGTCATGGGCCATTCCGCCGGGGCGCAACTCGCTGCCCTCCTCTGCACCGACGACCGTTACCTGAAGGCCGAGAAGTTGTCGCTGGACATCATCAAGGGGTGCGTGCCGGTGGACGGGGACACCTACGACGTGCCGGCCATGATCGAGACCGCGGAAGCCCGGTGGAAGGCGCACGGCCTACCGCGAGCGAAGTTCGGGCACCGCGAGAAGTTCGGCGACGATCCGGCCAAGCACAAGGATTTCTCGGCCGTCACCCATGTAGCGAAGGACAAGAGCATCCCGCCGTTCCTGCTCCTGCACGTCTCCGGTCATCCCGATGTGACCGCGCAAGCTCTGCGGTTGGGCAACGTGCTGAAGGAGACCGGTATCCCCGTTACGGTCTTCGGGGCGAAGGAAACCACCCACACCAAGATCAACGCGGACCTCGGCGCAACGGACGACCCGGCCACGAAGGCGCTGTTCGAGTTCCTCGGCAACGCACTGAAGAAGTGATGCTCGGGTTGCTCCTCGGAGTGACTGCGGTTTTCGTGATTGCTGGCGCGTGCGGGAGCGGAACTGGTACAGTCGTGTAACGCTCTTACGTTCTGGTGAGCACGGTCCCCGTTCGCGCGCTGTGCCGGGCGGGTTATGTTTGTTCTCTCTTTCCTCTTCAAGGGAGTCCAGCTCATGGTTCCGAACACACGCCGCGAGTTTCTCGCCGACGTCGGCCGCGGGATGCTGGTCGCCAGCCTCGGGTCCGCCATCGCCATCGATCTCGGCCTCGCTACGGCTTCCGCCGCGGAGGGCGCCGAGACGCTCGACTTCGGCAAACTGGAGCCGCTCGCCGCGCTGCTCCAGGACACCCCCCTTAACAAGCTGATGCCGGTGCTGGTCGGCAAACTGAAAGAAGGGACCGACCTGCGCACGCTGATCGCGGCTGGGTCGCTCGCGAACGCCCGCGAGTTCGGCGGCAAGCACTACGAAGGCTACCACACCTTCATGGCGCTCGCCCCTGCGTTCGAGATGTCGAAGGAACTGTCTGAAGCGCAGAAGGCGCTACCCGTCCTGAAGGTTCTCTATCGCAACTCGACCCACATACAGGCGAAGGGCGGGCGCAAGAACGAGGTGCTGCGCCCGGTCAAGGCGACGCCGGTGCCCGCAGGCAAGTTGGCTGGCGAATCGCTTCAAGAACTCACTCGTAAGAACGACCCTGCGACAGCGGAAGGGATCTTCGCGACAGTCGCGAAGGACGGTGCGGACGACGCCTTCAACCACGTGATGTACTGTGTCGCGGACGACATCAACGTTCACCGCGTGGTGCTCGCGTGGCGCGCGTGGGCGATGCTGGACTTCACCGGCAAGGAACACGCACACACGCTGCTCCGCCAGTCGGTGCTGTTCTGCTGCAACGAGAACCGGGGCGGCAAGCAGAGCGCCATCACAACCCAACTGCCGAAGTTGATGGATCAACACAAACTGGCTGGGAAGAAGATTGGCACTCGCGACGGCGACGATGCATGGGTCGAGGCGCTAGCAAAGGTGGTGTACGGCGGCGGGCGCGACAAAGCCGCCGACGCGGTGGCGGCGGCGCTGGCGGAAGGGTTCTCGTCCGCATGTATCAGTGACGCGATCAACCTCGCCGCGAACCAACTCCTTCTCAATGATCCAGGCCGGAGCAAGGCCGATGGCGCCAAGCAAGTTGGTAGCGTCCACGGCGACTCGGTCGGGCTGCACGCGTCGGACGCAGCCAACGCGTGGCGGAACATCGCGAAGGTGAGCAACGCTCGGAACACGATCGCCGCGCTGATCGTGGGCGCGTACCACACAGCCGGGCAGAACGGTAACCAGTTGAAGGAACCGTTCCACGCGGCGGAGCTGGAGAAGATCAAGACGACCGACGCGAAGGCGATCCTGCTCCAGACCGAGGACGCGATCAAGGGCGGGAATCAGGCGGTCGCCACGGCTCTGGCGGAGAAGTACGGCGCGGCCGGGCACCCGGTGCGGGCACTGCTCGACATCCTCATTCGTTATGGCGTGAGCGAAGACGGGGCGCTGCACGCGGAGAAGTACTACCGCACCGCGACCGAGGAGTTCGGGACGACACGGGCCGCGTTCCGGTGGAGGCAGATCGTCGCGCTGGCGCGTGTGACGGCCAGCGAGTTCGGCAAACCGGCGCCCGGCTACGACGAGGCGAAACGCCTCCTGAGTACCTGAGTACCGCGACGCGGGCCAGGCAAGTTTCCCCCGGCCCGCGTCACGACTTCACACCGTTAATCCACGCTCAAGCAATCGGGGGCCGATGCCACCGCCGCGCGGGTGCAACTAATCTACACGATCCGGTATCACGCGTAGATCGGGCAGAAGGTGTTAAACGCGGCCTCGCAGAAGACACCTGGGTCGTTGTATCGGCGGTCGCGGTTGAGGGCGCTGATCGCCGTCATCTCGTCGGTAGTCAGTCCAAAGTCGAAGAGCGCGAGGTTCTCCGCGAGTCGCTCGGGACGCGTCGTCTTGGGCACGACGACCGTACCTCGCTGTACGGCCCATCGAAGCGCGACCTGAGCGGGTGACTTCTTGTAGCGAAGCGCCGCGGAGCGCACCGCCTCTTCGTTCAGTACCGACTCGGCCGCTTCCGCCATCCCGATCGAGTGGTACGACTGCGCCGCGAGCGGAGAGAAGGCCGCCACGGTGACCCCGTTCTCGCGGGCGAAGCGAACCAACTTCTCCTGCGCGAGATATGGGTGTAGTTCCACCTGAAGCACCGCGGGGCGGACGCGAGCGTAGGAGAGCAGGTCGCGGAGCAAGGCGGTGCCGTAGTTGCTAACACCGATGTGCCGCACCAACCCGGCCGCGACGAGGTCTTCCATCGCGCCCCATGTATCAGACAGCGGTACGCGGGCGAACTTCATTCGCGGGCACGCTTCGGTCGGATCGAAGAACCACTCCGGCGGATATCGCGTCTCGAACGGCACGAACTCTTGGGCGATCGGGAAGTGAATCAGGTAGAGGTCGAGGTAATCGAGCCGAAGGTCGCGCAGGGTACGCTCGACCGCTGGGCGGACATGCTCGCGTGCGTGGTAGGTGTTCCACAACTTCGAGGTCACCCACAAGTCTTCGCGCTGGCAATCCCCGGCCGCAAGCGCGGTGGCGATGCCGGACCCAACTTCAGGCTCGTTGCCGTAGTCGCAGGCGCAATCGAGGTGACGGTAACCGGTGTGGATCGCCTGCCGCACCAGATTCGCCGCGTCGGGTTTCGGCACTTTCCACAACCCTAGTCCGACCGCAGGCACACGACCGGCGGCGAGTGCGTGGTTAGGAGTATTCATGGGTATCTCACTGGGGCGGCTTTCCTCGTGGTGGAGGCGAGCGCCGCCTGCACCACTACAAACCAAACAGTACCAACCGGATCGTACCACAGAGCCTGAACGAAACTCACTGGTATCGTTTCGGGCTGTCACGTCCGACAGTCATCCACCGGGCGCACCCTGCGTGTTCACGAAGAGGGAGTACACCGATGTGCTTCCGCACATGAACAACCTGTTGCGCTGCCGGCCCCCAAAGCACACGTTCGCGCACCGCTCCGGGAGGTCGATGCGCCCGATCAACTTCCCCACCGGGTTGAACACCGCCACGCCATCAAGACCCTCCGCGCCCATGCCCCAGCCGACCCACAGGTTGCCGTCCACATCGACGCGAAGACCGTCGGGCGTGCCCTTCTCCTCAGCGGTGATCAGGACCGGGCCCTTGCCCAGTCGCGTGCCGCCGTCGGTCACGTCGTAGGCCCTGATCACGCGTGGGGTGACGCCAGCCTCGACGATGTAGAGCCTGGACTCGTCCGGCGAGAACGCGAGGCCATTCGGCCGGTCCACGTCGCCCACCACGACCGCGAGCTTCCCGGACTTCGAATCCCAGCGGTACACGTTCGTCGGCAACTCGGGTTTGGCGAGGTGTCCCTCATAGTGACCGAGGATGCCGAACGGCGGGTCGGTGAACCAGACCGAGCCGTCGGACTTGCACACGACGTCGTTGGGCGAGTTGAGCGGTTTACCTTCATACTTGTCGGCGAGGACAGTAATCGCGCCGTCGTACTCGGTGCGGGTCAGGCGCCGGGTGTCGTGCTCGCACGTGAGGAGCCGTCCCTGCCGGTCGCGTGTGTTGCCGTTGGAATTGTAGGCCGGCTTGCGGAACACGCTGACGCTCCCGGTTTCCTCGTCCCAGCGCATGATGCGGTTGTTGGGGATGTCGCTCCACAGCAGAAACCGGCAGTCGCCGAACCACACGGGCCCTTCGGCCCAGCGCATGTCGGTGGCGATGCGCTCGACTTTTGCGAGGTTCAGGCGATACTTGGCGAAGCTCGGGTCAATGGTCTTGACGAGCGGGTCCGGGTAGCGCTGGCTCGGCTTCCAGTCCGCCCGCACGCGCGGCACAGCGCCCGCGACCCCAACCGCCGCACTACCGGCGGCGAGAAACGTCCGACGGTTCATGGTCATCATCCGCCCTCCACTGTGGGACCGAGAGAAGAAGTCACATCAATGCCTTCCGCTACGGCCGTTTTCTGTGGACAACACTGGTTGCACAGGAAGGGGGCCGGCGCGCGCTCGGGTCGCAGGAGCCGGGCTTACCGGATAACGCCCTTGATGTCGAGAATGTGGTGTGCCGCACAAGAGTTACCAAACGTTTTGAAGTCCGTGAAACTCCACACTACCTTTTTCGCGCGAGTCACCTCGAAAAGTTGCGGGCTGTTAGGCCCAGCGTGACAGTTGCCGACGATCAGGTTGCCGTTCGGTAGCACGTGCAGTGTCGTCACCCACGCGAGCGTGATACCGTCGAGTTCCTTCTGGTCGATGCTCCACACCACTTTGCCTTCCTTGTTCACTTCCAGCACGCGGTTGTTGTTTCCGCCCGCTATCACGGTGTTGCCGTTCGCGAGCCGCAACGCACCGTAAACCGAGGTGCCGTGACCCTCTGGCCCGTGACCGGGGGCCTCTTTGCGGCCACCGAGGTCGAGCTTGTATTCCCACACGACTTTGCCCTTCGCGTCGTACTCGCGCACGCAGCCGTCCCCTTCGTGACACACGAGATAGTTACCGGTGTCGAGCTTCCGCACCATGCGAGTGTCGCGGTGCGGATCCGGCTTGTCTACCTTGAGCGCAATCTCCGTCACGATCTTCCCGTCCTTGTCCACTTCGACGATGCGCCGGTTCCCGCTCTCCGCGACCATCGTGTTGCCATCCGCGAGGCGTTGAAACGCGTGAACCTCAATGCGCCCCTTGTAGCCTTCCTTCGGCTTCGCTTCGTACTTCCACACGACTTCTTTCTTCGGCGTCATCTCGGTGACGGTCGCGGCGGCGGTGTGAAGCAACAGGTTGCCGTTCGGGAGCAGGTGAACATCGTGGGAGTTGTACTTGCACTCCACTTCCCACTCGACCTTCCCGTCGAGACCGATGATCGCGACGTGGCCTTTGTCCTGCGCGAGGACGCGGTAGCCCGGGTGTTTCGGATCAGCCGCGAGCGTGGGTAGCGCGAAGGCGAGTGCGGCGAGGCAGAGGAACAGTCGCATTTGGAACTCCGAGGTTGGTTATTTAATCAGGGGCGCGGTGTCGCCCCAGGTCTTCTGCTCGCGCGACAACAGCGCGCGGATCTCTTCCAGTTTCTTCGCGTGTACTTTGTCGCCGGACAGGTCTTTCATCTCGACTGGATCGGTACTCAGGTCGAACAACTGGAACCGCTCGACCTTCGGATACCAGATCAGTTTCCACTGTCCATCGCGCACCATCCGCTGAACGTCTTTGTACGCGGCGAACAGGTGATCCCGTACCTTCGTTTCCTTCCCCGCGAGAATCGGCGCGAGCGATTTGCCCTCCACGCCTTTCGGGATGTCGGCGCCGACGAGTTCGCACACCGTTGGGAACAGGTCGAAGAGGTACACGAGCGCGTCGGATTTGCCCTTAGGCACACCCGGACCCGCGATCACAAGAGGCGACTTGAAATGCTCGTAGAGGTTCTGCTTCCCCATCAGCCCGTGACGCCCGCCGACCGCGAGGCCCTGGTCGCTGGTGAAGATGACAATGGTATTCTCCTCCTGCTTCGCCTTCGCGAGCGCGTCGAGGATGCGCCCGAGTTCGTGGTCGAGGTTGCTGATGCACGCGTAGTAGTCGGCGAGGTGCTTGCGCATCTCGTCTTCGGTTCGCGGAACCGGGGCGAGCTTCTCGTCACGCACATTCAGCTCGCCGTTGTCGAACGGGTGCTGCTTCATGAAGTTCTTGGAAAGCGTGATTTTCGCGGGGTCGTAGAGTTTGTGGAACTCGCCCGGTGCGACTCGCGGGTCGTGCGGCACCGACGGCGCGAGGTACACGAAGAACGGCTTCTTGCCGTCGTGCGATTTCACGAAGTCAATGACGGCATCGGCGCATTTTTGCGCAGTTGGCGCACTCTGGTGCGCGATCTCGACGTTCTTTCCAAACTTCTGGTGCGCGACGCGAAACGAGTTCCCCGGCTTGCCGACGTGAAGGGTCGCGTACCCCGCGGCGTCGAAGGCACCGGGCAGCGTTGGTCCGTCGTAGGTCTTCGCTTGCGGGCTGGGAATGCGGAACAGCGACCGCCCGGTGAGGATCATCGTACGACTCGGGGCACACACAGCCGGGACCATGCTTCCCTGGCAATAGGCATTCGTAAAGTGAAAGCCGCGACCCACGAGCTTGTCGAGGTTCGGCGTGTGGATCTCTTGGTTGCCGAGTGCCGCGATCGTGTCGAACCGCTGATCGTCCGCGAGAACGAAGAGGATGTTCGGCTTGGGCGCGGCTGAGGCAACCGAGGCGAAAAGAGCGACCGCGAGCAGAGAGAGGAGTCGCATGGGAGTCTCACAACGTTGGAGCACCCCGCCCACAAGGGCAGCGTGCGACTAGATCGCATCGAGCGCGGCCTTCAACTTCGCGCCGGCGTCCGTGGGGACCATGTTCACGAACGCGATCTTCCCCGCGAGCCATTCACGGAAATTCTCGCGCCCTTCGCGGTTCTGCGAGACCCGGAGCCGGCCGCTTGGCTTCAACTGTCTTGTAGGGTGGGACAAGGCTTTGCGTAGGGCCGCCAGCCCTGAGATCCAGCAACGACGTCATTCGTTCTTTGTGTTGCTGTGGTGGGTCTGCGCAAAGCGTTGTCCCACCCCATAAGTCTTCAATGCAACTCTTTGAACGCGTCTTCTACTGGAACGTAAATCACCCCGAGGATGCGCCAACCGTCCATGGTGTTGTAAAACACAACGAACAGTGTCACACACCCCCGCGCGTGTTTCGCGATGTACGCCACTCGCACGAGCGAAGGACTGACCACAAGTTCGCGACTGAACTCGATGTCGCCCGGTGCGCCGAGGTTCTGCGCGAACCCCTTCCGCAGTTCGGTCATGTGCTCGCGGTACTTCTCGAAGTCCTCGTCCTTCACCTGTTTGACGGACCCCGCGCGGACCGTGTTGAAGAAGTCGTCCTCCCGACCCGCGCGCAGTTTCGCGACGAGATCGTCGGCCCGCTCGCGAACCTCGCTTCGCGGCGCTTCGGTCGCCGCGGGCGGCTTCACGGCCGACGGGAACGACCGCAACAGCACGAAGCCGCCGATGCCGCCGAGGAGACCGCCGAGCAAACCCGCGAGCAGTACCGGCTTCGTCACTTTGCCTCCACGCTCCCCTTTGGGTCGCGGCTAACAGTTCAACTTGTGAATCGCTTGAACCACGTCTCGAGCGTTCCGCCTGCGCTGTTGACGCCGGGCGCCCTGTTGCGCTGCGCCTGAAGGTGTCGGCACGGACCTTTCCGCAAACCGCCCGTATAGAATTACGAACACGCACGCTTGCCCGCCACGATGCGGTCGTGCGCCGCGAGCTGAACGGCAACTCCAAGTACGCGAACAGGAGGCGTTTCGCGTCGATTCGAGGGTCGGTCCACCACGTCTCCGCGAACGTGGCGCACTGCGGCGTTCACGACCTGACGCGGGGCTTCCACGAACTACGGTGTGTTGGTAAGGAACACGCAGTTCACGCGTTCCCAGTTTGCGTCGTTGTTTGAGGCTGGTGGATTGCGGTCGCGGGCGATCGTCGGTTCCCGAAAGTGGTGAAGGGGATGGTACGGGTGACCCGCGCCGCGTGCAAGTAACGTTGTGGCGACGACGTTGTCGGTCGCGTCGCGAGTCACAACAACCCACGCGCCGCGAATATCGTGAAAAGATCGGGCCGCGTGTCCAGTTTGGTGTCGCGAACTTCGTTGACGTGGGTAGCCACGCGGGTTTACGATCCACACACTTCAGGATCGAACCCGGAGACGGCACTTCAGGAATACGCCATGCTCCGCCCGTTCAAGTCCATCTTCACGCGTCTCGTCGGCCTAACAATCGCCCCCCCCCGTAAGAACGTCAGTGAAAGCGCGGAAAGCGAACCGCTTCCGCCCGATGCTGGAGGCGTTCGAGGACCGCACGGTGCCGACCGTCGGGTCGGTGAGCGTCGCAGTCATCTCGGACGCGGTCGAGGGCGGCGCCGACGGGCTTCTGCGGTTCACCCGGACCGGCGACGTGAGCGGCACCCTGGCTGTGAATTACGCCATCACGGGCACCGCCAAACCAGAGACCGATCACTCACTCTCCACGTCGGGTACAGTCACGTTCGCGCCCAACGAGAACACCGCCGATGTAACGGTCAACGCGACGTCCGACAGCGCCTTTGAACCATCCGAGACCCTCCTCGCGACGGTGACGAGTGGGATCGGCTCAACGAGCGTCGCCTCAATGTCTCTGTTCGACTCTCAGGTCGGCGCAGTCGAGGTGTAGTACGACGTGGCGGCCGGCCAGACCCTCGGGGCGTCTGACGGGGTTGGGCTGCTGGCGAACTACACCCTCTCCTCGTTCGGCTCAGGGGTTGCAATAACCGGCGTGACGGTGCCTGGCGACGCGACGACCTACGACCCGAGCGAACCGATCGTCGTTGAAGACGTGGGCACCCTCTTGGTGAACTCGGACGGTGGTTTCACTTTCGTCCCAGACGGATCGGCGACCGGCGCGTTCCTATTCCGCTTTGACTTCTCCGACGGCACCAACACGGGCCACGGGACGGGCGCTCTGTGGGTCGGCGGGTCGGGCGCTGTGTTTGTACCGAACGAACTCACTGCCGCAGCCGAAGGTACGCTGACCTACGAGCGCGAGTTGACGGGTTTCGCCCCCGCGACGGACTACTTCACGGTCCACGACGTGCCCTTCCATTCAGCGGTGGCTGGCGTGGCTGGCGGGCCTCTCGGAATCGTGTACGCGATCTTCGGCATGAAACTCGCCGATGTCCGAGATGCAGTACACGTTCAAGTGTCCACAGAACTCGACCCCAAAGTGGTGGAATCGAAGTTGGTCGATTTCACGTTCGCAGATGGTCAGGATCTGGTCGTCCATATCGCGGATGTCCGGTACGCGCTACACGCGGCAATCGGCGACATCGAGAGCGCTCTTGCAAGCAACTACAGTGAGTCGAGCGTCAAAGATGCCATCGACCGTTGGTTCCAAGGCCAAGAATTGGAGGACAGCGATGCTCCGACCCAACAGCAAGTGGGGACGATCCTCAGCGTCTACCAGTTCGTGGCCGGGGATCTCGATGGCCGCGAAATACGCTACGTGAACAAACGCGGGGCATCAGGTTATGGGAGCCTCTATGGGAAGAATCCAGATTTCGCGGGAGTTATCGAGGTAGGGGATCTTTATTTTGGTACGACTGTCGGGACAACGTTTACAGAGGCGACATCTGCGACTCGCTTTGGGACCGTCATTCACGAACTGACTCACACAGACTCTGAGAATCTCGGGCACACCGATGATTGGGGTGGGTACTTCTCCAACCTAGACGATGTGAGCAGCGACCTCGCGCCAGTGACTTGGTGGCACGATGAACAAATCTACCCGACGACTGCAACCCTCATCGGGAATGCAGACTCTTATGCCAGATACCTGACCCAATACTACTTCCTCGGTGTGCCGAATGGCACTTCCGTGGTGTTTTTCGGCGAGCCAGGCGCGGACCTTGATCGGGGACACCCGCGGCATCCAGAATAATCACTCTGTGGCGGCTTTGCCGCCTTGGTCACCGGGTCTGCCGACGCTAACGTAATACCAGCATCGAGGTC
>CAMDQN010000121.1 GCA_945905925.1 Singulisphaera sp. GP187 | reverse complement strand
GCGGAGGGCGACCACTCCGGCCTCCTCGCCCGCGGCGGTCAGTCTTACGCCCCGTTCAAGGGGAGCATCATGCCGCCGCCGGAAGCCGTGAAAGCGGGCAAGGTCGCACCGCTGACCGACGAGGACCGCCGCACGATCCTCCGCTGGATTGATTTGGGCTGCCCGCTCGACCTCGACTTCGACCCCAAGCAGCCGGATCGCCGCGGCAACGGGTGGATGCTCGATGACCAGCGGCCGACGCTCGCGCTGACCTACCCGCGAGCGGGTGTCAACGAGCCACTGTCGCGCGTCCTCGTCGGCATGTCCGACTACGGCACGGGTCTGGACGCGGACAGCTTCTCGGTGGTCGCGGACTTCACCGTCGAGGGCGCGAAGCCAGGCGAGAATCTGGCGACCAAGTTCAAGCCCGCGAGCGAAGGCGTTTGGGCGCTGACGCTGGCGAAGCCGATCACCGAACTGGCCACCGGAACCCTGACCGTTTCGGTGAAGGACAAGCAGGGCAATCGCACCGAGATCGTCCGCCGGTTCTCGGTCAAGTGATTCACACGAAATGAGTGGGTACGGGAGGGCGCGTGTCGAGCGCGCCCGCTCTTCTTCGCGGAGTCGTATCGTGAACGCGCTCTTCCTCTTCGTTGCTTTCTCCACTGCTCAACCTCCCGGGCTGGTGCCGCTGGAACAGGCGTGGTACTCGCCGCACGAGCTGCTCCCGGTTCTTGCGGGGCGCAATGATATCTGGTGGGCACTGCCCGAATCGCTCGCGGGTCGCGCGTGGGTCGGCGGAGATGCCGCCTACAGAGACACGCTCGAAGATGCAGCCAAGCAGTGGAAGCTGAACTGGATCATCTCAAACGATGTTGTCGTGGTTCACCGCCGACACGCGAAGTTCAAGGAATGGGTCGCGGCGCTGGCGAAGGGCGACACCGAAGCCGCGTGGGAACTCGGCTGGTCGCGCGACGCGCGGGCGATTCCGCCGCTGTCTGAAGCACTCGCGAGCAAGAAGCCCGCGGTGTTCCTCGCGGCGGCGCAAGCGCTCGACACGCTGCTCACCGATATCCCGCTCGGACGCGACGAGCGCGTGACGCGTGCGATGAAGGGTCGCGTCAGTCTAGCGCAGGCGTTTCCGCCGAAGGTCGATCTCCTTCCGGTACTCGATTCGCCGTACCCGCGAGCGCGAGCCGCGGCGCTCCGGGTGCTACTCGGTCAGGGCGGGAAGCAAGCCGAACAGGCGCTCGCGAAGACCGCTACCGACCGCGCCACGACCGTTCAGCAAGTGCGGCAGCAACACCTCTTCGTACCGGTCCCGCAGAAGGACAAGTGGAAGCCGGTGCCTGCGCCGCCGAAAGAGATCGCCGACCGCAAAGCCGGCATCGCGAAGATTCTCGAAGAGCTTCCCAAACTCGAAAAGCAAAGCGGGTGGGAAGAGATGGTCTGGCGCGCGGACACGCTCGCGATGTGGTCGCGGTTGGGTCATGCCGAAGCCACCGACGCGCTCATCGAACTGTGCGGCACGAAGTTGCAACAGTTCTGGTACCCCGGCATCGTGCAGCGGAACCTCGCAACCAGCGGCGGCGACCGCGTTCGCGCCGCGGTGAAGGAACTGATGCCGAAAGCGCTGCGGCCGTTCATCGTTCGCGGCTTGGAAGAGAGTTACTGGGGCGAAGACCTCGTCGCGCTGACCGGGCCGTACTTGGTCGAACAAACACTGTGTCTCGTCACCGCGCGCAAGGCCGGGCGCGAAGCGCTCGACCTTATCATTCCGCTCGCGGAGAAAGGCGACCGCGACGCCATTGACGCACTCGCGATCATCGGCGGGCCGAAGGCCGTCGAGACGCTTCACAAACTTCTGCTGAAGGTCGAAGTGCAATCGGCCACGCTCGCGTTCCGCGTCGCAAAGGCGCTGGGGCACATCGGGACAGCGGACGCGCTCGACGTTCTCCACGCGACCGACGCGGACAAGAGCGTTCACCGCCGGCACGCGGTCGCGATGGCGCTCGGTCGCGTTGGCGGCCTCAAAGCCGAGGCGCGGCTGGCGGCGCTCACCGCTGACACGAGCGAAACGCGGCTCGTGCGCGCCGCCGCGGCCGACGGACTCGAACAAATCGGCACGAAAGACGCGCTCGCGGCAGCGGGAGCATTCCGAAAGACTGACGCGGGGATTCCGACGCTCGTCCATCAACCGCGAAACGAGCGGTTCGGAGCGGACTTCCCCGTTAACAAGTGGGTGGATCTGAAGATCACAGTTCAGGCGCAGGGGTGGGGCGAGATCGGTTGGAACTACGACCCGGCCAACCGGCTGTTCTTTCGCTATGGCGGTTGCACCGGACCTTACAACAACGAACTCACCGCGTTCGACCTCGGCACCGAGCAGTTCATCCAGCGCCGGCCAATTGAACTGATGGCGGGTTGGGGCGACACGCGCCCGGGCAACGGCTGCACCGTGGGCCGCACCTGGGATCCGTGGTTGAAGGCCGCATGGATCCGGCACGGCATCGGCGGCACCGGCAACCAACTCGGCATGGTCGAATATCACTCGCGCTCGCCGTCCGCGAAGTTCTGTAGCTACGACCTCGCGACGGACCGCTTCCGCGCCGCTGCGTTCCACGAAGCTCCTTACGGTGAGGTAACGACGCGACTCGCGTGCGACTGGAAACACGGCTTGCTGTTCCCGATCAAGTTCACGCACCCGACCTTCAAGACGAAAGACTTCTGGGCGCTCGACCTGCGAAGCGAGAACCCGCACGGCGATTCCGCGTGGAAGAAGTTGACGAACCCTGACGGCGACTACCCGCGACACGCGGGCATGGCGCACACCACGGCTGCAGTCGATCAGGACGCGGGGTTGCTCGTGCTGTACGTCCCGCCGTTCGAGAACCGGCCGCCGCAGACGTGGGTCTACGACCCGACGAAGAACACGTGGAAGGACATGCAACCGGAAGTGCAGCCGCAGGGCGTATCGGGCGCGGGTCTGGTGTACGACCCGTTCGCGAAGGTGCTGTTGCTTCACAGCGGAAAGAAGGCGACGCAGTTCGGCGGCCCGGACGACTCGCTCACGTGGAGCTATGACGTGCGAACGAACAAGTGGATCAACCTGAAGGCCGCGAACGGGCCTGGCAACCCGTGGCTCGGCGCGATGGACTTCGACCCGGAGCACAACGTGGTGGTGCTCTTCAGTTTCAAGGACAAACGCGTCTGGGCGTACCGACACAAGGAAGTGGCCGCAGGGACGAAGGCGACGATCGCGCCCGACCGGCCGTAAATGCGGCCCCACGCCGATTCCCGGAGTGACGCCGGGGTTTTCGCAGCGAATGCGTTGACCGCAGCCTTTGGGTGTGGTCAACTGATTCTCGACGACCCGCCTGCGCTCGCCCACCCGCCGGAACCACGACCCGCCGCGAGTTCCTCCCACCGAGCGCCCATGCTCACCCGCGTGACCCGAACCACTCTCCCCGGCGTCTTCTGACCGCGAGGGATCCGCCGTGCATGTTTGCTACCTTCTCCCCGTTCTGTTGCTCACCGCCGGTGCGAACTCGGTGCGCGCTGCGGACGCTGTACCGGCCGACCCGCTGTTCAGTCGGCACGTGGTCCCGGTGTTCAGCCGCCTCGGGTGCAACGCCGGTTCGTGCCATGGGGCGGTGAAAGGGCAGAACGGATTCCGGCTCTCGCTGTTCGGCGCGGACCCAGCCGCGGACCACTCGCGTCTGCTTCGCGAGGCGAACGGGCGGCGTCTAAACCGCTTCGCTACCGACGACAGCCTGTTGTTACTCAAGGGCACCGGCGCGACCCCCCACGAGGGCGGTAACCGGATGCCGCTTGGCAGTCCAGAGTACCTGATCGTTCGGAACTGGATCGCAAAGGGTGCGAAACTCGACGATCTCGCCGCCTCGCGGGTCACACGCCTCGCGGTCGAACCGGCGCTCCAAACTACCAAACTCGGCGAACGATACCGCCTCAAGGTGACGGCCGCGTTCGCGGACGGTAGCACCGAGGACGTGACCGCCCTCTGCATGTTCGAGGTGGTGAACAAGGAACTCGCGAGAACAGATCACTCTGGGCAAGTCGAATCGCTCGGCGTCGGCGACACCGCGATCGTCGCGCGGTTCCGCGGGGAACCGGTCGTCGCCATGTTGGTGGTGCCGCGCGGGGGCGCGGAACCGTTCCCCGACGTGAAGCCGGTCAACGTTATCGACACGCACGTCCTCGCGAAGTTGCGGCGACTCAACATCCACCCGGCCGTGCAGTGCGACGACGCGACGTTCCTCCGCCGCGCGAGTCTCGACGTCGCGGGAGAGTTGCCGACACCCGAAGAGGTGCGTGCGTTCCTGGCTGACACGAAACCCGACAAGCGGTCGAAGAAGATCGAGGAGTTGCTCACGCGGCCGGGATACGCGGCGCTGTGGGCGACTAAGTTCTGCGACATCCTGCGCCCGGCCGGGTTCGACGGGCGCCACGGGTTCACGGAAGCCGCCGAGACACGCCGCTTCTACGAGTGGCTCCGCGCTCGCATGAAAGAGAACACGCCTTACGACCAGCTCGCCGAACGCGTGCTGCTCGCGACGAGTCTCGACGGGCGCACCGGGTCCGAATGGGTAACGGAAGTGCGGTCGCTTCTCGACGAGAACGCGGCTCTGCGCCCGGACCTGAAGGTCTACGCGGAACGGCGCACGCTCGACCTCTACTGGCAGCGGAACAACGCAACCGGCGTGAAGGGTACGATGCAGGTCGCGCACGCTTTCCTCGGGTTGCGTCTGGAGTGCGCGCAGTGCCACCGGCACCCGCACGACGTGTGGCAACAAGACGACTTGCTGAGCTTCGCGAACTTCTTCATGCGCGTGAGTAACCCGACCGCGGGCGGTTCGTCAGCGCTCATCGCGAAGGAAGCCGATTCGCTCGTGAAGGACGCGAAGGATCACCGCGAGCAGGCGAAAAAGGTTGGGGAGAAGCTGAAGGACAAGACGCTTCCGAAGGAGGACGTAACAAAGCTGAACGCGGAGATGAAGACGCTCAACGACAAGGCCACGGCTCTCGAAGCCGCAAGTAAGCGCATCAAAGGCACCGAGATTCACGCACTCGGTAAACCAACCTTCGCGAGCATGACGAGCACCCTCGGGACACAGAAGTCGGACACGTTCCGGCTGCTCGGGGCGAACCAACCGGTGTCCGTGGGCGTGGAGCAAGACCCGCGGGAACTCGTCGTCGCGTGGCTGCGCACGCCCGACAACCCGTTCTTCGCGCGGGCAATGGTGAATCGCGTGTGGGCGCACTACTTCGGTCGCGGGATAATCGACCCGCCGGATCACCTGTCCCCGCTCAACCCGCCGTCGCACCCTGAGCTGCTCGACGCACTCTCCAAGGGTTTCATCGAGAACAAGTACGATTTGAAGTGGCTGCACCGCACCATCCTTGCGAGCCGAACTTACCAGCAGAGCGCCGCGACCAACGCTACCAACCGCACGGACTTAACGAACTACGCGTCCGCGTACCTGCGGCGACTCCCCGCGGAAGTACTCGTGGACGCGGTGAACCACGCGACCGGCGGCACCGAGACGTATCCGCCCGAACTGTTCCTGCCCGCGGGCGCGAAGGCCGTCGAAGTGGCTGGCGGGACCGGTGGCGACCGTGCGCGGGCGAGCCTGCAGTACGCGTTCTCGATCTTCGGCCGCCCGATGCGAAACCCGGACGTGCAGTGCGACTGCGAGCGCGACGGTAAACCAACCATCGTGCAGACGCTCTACCTCGCCAACCACCCCGCAGTTCACGCGAAGATTAGCGACCCCAAAGGCCGTGTCGCAACGCTACTCAAAGCAGTCGCCAACGACGAAAATCGCATTGAAGAACTCTACCTCTGGACGTTGAGCCGCCTGCCCACAAACGACGAACGCCAGGTGTGCCTCAAGTACGTCAAAGACGCTCCAATACCTCAGCGCGGGTACGAAGACGTGCTGTGGAGTCTGCTGAACACAAGGGAATTCCTGCTCAATCACTAAGTTCATCGTTTAGCGTCCGACCCGAGGGGCGTTGCTGAACGACAAGGGAGACGAACCATGTTCCCCTCTCACCATCCTTCGAGGCGCGATGTTTTTCGCGCCGGCGGTGCGTCGCTGTTCGGCATGACCACGGCCGACTTCTTCAAGGCGCGCGCGACTGCCGCTGCTGAGAAGAAGGGGCCGCGCGCGAAGCAGATGATCCTCATCTGGATGGCCGGCGGGCCACCGCATCAGGACATGTTCGACATGAAGCCCGACACGCCGCCGCCCTACGGTAGCGAGTTGAAGCAGGGCAAGTCGAACGTCCCCGGCATGGAGTTCTGTGAACTCATGCCGCGACTCGCGCGGAACGCGGACAAGTTCTCTATCCTGCGGTCGGTTGGGATCGGCAGCGAGAAGTGGGAACACTCTGGCGGGCTGTACTGGCTGTGCGGCAACCCGCGCACCAAGGACACGCCGAAGTACCCCATGTTTGGCAGCGTCGTCAGCCACGAGCGCCCCGCCCCGAAGGGGCTGCCGACGTTCGTCGCGTTCGGTCATTACTACGACACCGGCGACGCGGCCGGCGACCTGCGCAACAACTACCTCGGCCCGGCCTTCGACCCGCTGACGTTCAAGCCGGGCGACGCGAAGAACGAAGTTGGCGCGATGCTGCTTCCGCCCGCGCACCTCGACCTTTCCGCGATGGACAAACGCGAGAATCTACTCAAGTCGCTCGACCAGCAGCTTCGGAAACTCGACGCGGCCGAACCGGTCATCGCGGGTTTGGACACGTATCAGCAAAGCGCGTTCGACTTGCTCCGCTCACCGAAACTGCGCGACGCGGTGGACCCGAAGAAACTGAACCTGCGCGACTTGGAGCGGTATGGCAAGACCGAACACGGCACGATGGCGCTGTACGCGCGCAAGATGATCGAGATCGGGGTGCCGTTCGTGTTCGTCCCGTGGCCCGGTTGGGACATGCACGGGAACATTACCGAGGGCTGCAAGAACGTGCTGCCCAAGGTGGACGCACTCATCGCCAGCCTGCTCGAAGACCTCGACGCTCGCGGACTGCTCGAAACCACCATCGTCACTGTGTTGGGCGAGATGGGTCGGAACAAGATCTTCAAGGACTCGGCGTACTCCGGCCCGCCGGGACGCGACCACTGGGGGACGACGCAGTTCGTCATCGTCGCGGGTGGCGGGTTCAAGCAGGGCATGGTGCTCGGCAGGACCGACAAGACCTCGCTACGCGTCACCGACAATTACTATTCGCCGATTAGCTACGGGCGAACACTCTACCACCTGCTCGGAATCGACCCGGACAAGGAACTGTTCACGACCACCAACCAGCCGCTGAAGATCAGCATCGACAACGCGCCGCTGATTAAAGAAATCATCGCGTGATTGTGGAGGGGAATCCATGCTCACCGTGTCTTCGAGTCGGCGCGATTTCATGCGCGTGGGCGCACTCGGCCTCGGCGGTCTGACGCTGCCCGATCTGCTGCGCCTGCGTGCTGCCACGCCGGCGGACGGGCGCACGCGAGAGAAAGCTGTCATCTTCGTGTATCTTTTCGGCGGGCCGAGCCACGTCGATACATACGACATGAAACCGGATGCGCCGGTGGAGTTTCGCGGTGAGTTCAAGCCGATCCGCACGAACGTAACCGGCTTCGACATCTGCGAACACATGCCGCTCCAAGCGAAGATCGCCGATAAGCTGGCGCTCGTTCGCAATCTGTCGTTCAACCCGAACTTCCACGACCCAGTCGAACTGTTCTCCGGGTTCCGCAAACCGACCGAGTCCGGGCGCGCCGCACGCCCGGACTTCGGCTCGGTCATCAGCAAACTCCGCAAGGGCGACGTGCGCGCGCTGCCGCCCTACGTCGCGCTCGACAAGACCGCCGGCGACGAATACCGCAATGGACCCGCGTACCTCGGCGTTTCGCACAAAGCGTTCATCGCAACAGGTAAACTCGAAGGGTTGGCGCTGCCGCGAAACGTGACTGTTGAGCGCGTCGAGGAGCGCACGCAACTGATGCGGCAGTTCGACCAGCTTCGTCGCGACATGGACAACTCCAACGGCGACCTCGCCGGAACCGATGACTTCACAAAACTCGCGCTGAACATGATCACGAACCCCAAGGTTCGCGAGGCATTCGACCTCAACTTGGAGCCTGCGAAGACCCGCGAACGCTACGGCACGGGCGAAGCACTTCGACTGCTCCAGGCGCGCCGGCTCGTGGAAGCCGGTGTGCCGATTGTCACGTTGACGTTCGGCAAGGATGTCCCGCCGTGCGTTCTCGGGATGATCGCTCAAAGTTGGGACACGCACGCGGGCAACTTCAATTGTCTCCGTCATCTGCTGCCCAGGCTCGATCAAGCGGTGTACGCACTTATCACCGACTTGCACGATCGCGGCTTGGACAAGGACGTGGTGGTGTACATCGGTGGCGAGATGGGGCGGACGCCGAAGGTCGGGCAATCGACCGGTAACGGGGCGAAGCCAGATGGACGCGACCACTGGCCGCGCGCTGGGTTCGGCATCTTCGCCGGTGGTGAGTTGGAAATGGGTCAGGTGATCGGCGCGACCGACAAGCACGGGAGCCTGCCCGTCGGCCGACCTTACACGCCGCAGAACACGCTCGCGACGTTGTACACCGTTCTCGGCATCGACCCGGCACTCACGTTCCCGGACCACACCGGCCGCCCGATGTACCTGCTCGACGACCGCGACGTGATCAAGGAGTTGCTCTGAGTCGCACGATCCCGACGATAACGTCTCGCAAGGACCCACGCAAACCGCGAACATCCGCGAAATGCGATACGCAACCGGCCCAGAATTCACTCCCACGCGGCGACGATCTGGGGTAAAGTAGTCGTGAACAATCGCAACCCCGCCTGAACAGCGACGCTCAAAGTCCCTCCAGCCCACAGATCTTCCGTCATGCTTGCATCTCGACTACTGGGAGCAGCGTTCGTGCTCGTGGCCCTGCTTGTGGGCAACAGTGCGACGCCGGTTCGCTCGGACGAGGCAACCCCTTACGCGCGTGTCGCCCCGATCATCCAGAAGCACTGCGTCGGCTGCCACGGCCCCGTCAAGTCGAAGGGGGACTTGCGACTCGACAAACTCGACCCCGATCTGATCAAGGGCAAAGACGGGGATCACTGGCGCGAAGTTCTCGACCGGTTGAACGTCGGTGACATGCCTCCGCCCGGCGAACCAGCCATGAAAAAGGAGGACCGCGAACTCCTGACCAACTGGCTCGTGCAAGAACGGCGCAAGGCCGCGCTCGCGAAGAACCCACCCACCCACTTCCGCCGACTGACAAGGCGCGAATACGAGCGGACGCTTCAAGACCTTCTTGGTCTTCCGATTGAATTCGGCACCAGGCTCCCGGAGGACGGCAAATCGAAGAACGGTTTCCGCAACGATGGCGACGCGCTCCGGATGTCGCCGCTTCAGTACGAGACGTACCTCCAGATCGCGGACGAGGCGCTCGACGCGGCCATCGTGACGGGTCCGGCGCCGTTGGTACACCGCTTCAAACTCAGCGGGTTCGAGAAAGCCGATAAGTTCGAGGTCGCGACGGTCCCAAAACTGGCGAACCGGCCCGGCGAGACGTTCGAGTACGCCACGCCCAAGGGGAAGGCGTTCCGCATCTTCAACTCCTCACCGCCGCAGAACAACAAAGCAGCGTGGGACGGTACACTCGCGCCAGCAGCGATCCGAAAGCACGGCGAAGCAGCGACCCAACTCCCGGAGTTCCGCATCGCGGTCGGGTTCCAGTACGCGTACCGCAAAGGCGAAACGCGCATTCGAGTCCGCGTCGCCCGCGTCGAACCTCCCGCTGGGTCGGACGCGACGCGTGTGCCCGTCTTGACGGTTGCGCTCGGCTCGTCGAACTTCCACGGCGTCGAATTAACCCCCGTCGGCGAATCGCAGGTCGTGGATCACAAGGAGTACCGGACCTACGAGTTCACGGTCCGAATGGAGAACATCTCGCCGCCGAACCTGGGTCCGTTGACGGACAAGAACGCCACTATCCTGTCCGTGTGGAACTCGGCGAAAACGATCAAGGGCGAGCCCACGCCGCCGCGGCTCAAGGTCGAGTGGGTCGAGTTTGAAAACCCTTACTTTGAGACATGGCCGCCGCGGACGCACACAAGCATTCTCTTCCCAAACACGGATCTCCAAGAACTGGCCTACGCGCGCGAAGTCGTTCGCCGTTTTGCGACCCGCGCCTATCGCGGCCCGGTCACCGCGGCTGAACTCGACCGTCTCATGAAACACTGGGAAGCCGCTCGCAAGGACGCCGACACGCTGGAAGGTAGCCTGAAGGAAACGCTGGCAGTTGTGCTCAGCTCACCACGATTCCTCGCGCTCCCCGCGAGCCGCGCCGAAACGGGATCGAGGGAGAAACTGACCGACCACGAACTCGCGTCGCGGCTCTCGTACTTCCTTTGGAGTACCATGCCGGACAAGGCGCTGAACCAACTAGCCGACGAGTCGAAGTTGCGCGATCCCGCCGTGCGGTCGGCGCAGATCCAGCGGATGGTCAAGGACGCGAAGGCGTGGCAGTTTGTCGAGCAGTTCCCTGATCAGTGGCTGGAACTCGACCGCTTGCAGCGGGTCGTTGTGAACAAGGAACGTTACCCCGGCATCGACGAATCACTCCTTGCCGCGATGAGGTCCGAGACGATCCATTTCTTCGGCGAGGTGCTGCGTGAGGACATGAGTATCTTCCAGTTCCTCGCGTCCGACTTCACTTGCGTCAACGAGAGGCTCGCGGCACACTACGGCATAACGGGTGTGGAGGGGTCGAAATTCCGAAAAGTGAAGCTCGACAAGGAGCACCACCGTGGCGGCGTCCTCACACACGCGAGCGTCCTCACGGGCAACTCGGACGGAATGGATGGCCACCCGATTAAGCGTGGCATGTGGCTGCTCAAGAATCTCTTGGACGAGACGCCTCCGCCCCCGCCCCCGAACGTCCCCGAACTGAACCGCGACAGCCCGAAGCTGAAGAACTTGACGATTCCGCAGGCGCTGGCCGCACACCGCGACAACACTGCATGTGTCGGATGCCACCGCAAGATCGACCCGTGGGGTCTCGCGTTCGAGGAGTACGACGCGGTTGGGAATTGGCAGCGCGCCGGCCTCGGTGCCGAGTTGCGGAAGAAACGCACCCGTGACCCCATCGATGCGAAGGTCGAGCTACCCAGCGGCGTGAAAGTCGATGGCCTGGAAGCACTGCGTGACGAGTTGGTCCGCACACGAGCCGACGATTTCCGACGGGCGTTGCTGCGGAAGGTGATGGCCTACGCGTTGGGCCGCTCGCTGACCCTCCGCGACGTGGAGGCGGCCGACGCGCTCGTGCCGGCGCTCCGCGAACGCGGCGACAAATTCATTGCCCTGATCGAACTAATTGCCGGAAGCGAACCGTTTCAATCGAAGTGAGAAAGGTTACTGCCATGCCTCGGCCCTCTTGGTTGCTCGACCGGCGAACCGTCCTCCGCGGCGCTGGCCTCGCGCTGGCGTTGCCGTGGCTCGAAGCTATGGCACACGCGGCACCTGCGGCGGCGAAGCCGCCTAAGCGGTTCTGTGCCTTCTTCTTCGGGAACGGTGTCAATCTGCCGTCGCCCAAGCACGCTGACCACAAAGACTGGCACTGGTTCCCGCACACCGACGGTGTCGACTACAAGTTCACCAAGTCGCTCGAGACGCTCGCGCCGCACCGTGGCGACATGACCATCCTCGGCGGGTTGTCGCATGCTACCAGCCGCCAGTTGGTCGGTCACAACACCGTGGACGTCTGGCTCACCGGCGCCGACATCCGCGAGAATCTGAACAACTCTGCTTCCATTGATCAGGTGATCGCCAGACACCAGGGCGACAAGACTCGCGTCCCGTCGTTGGTGCTGTCGAGCCACGGCGGCGTCGGGACGAAGAGCCGGAGCACGACCATCGCGTTCGACACGCAGGGCCGCGCGATCCCGGCCGAGTCGAACCCGCGGCGGGTCTTTGAGCGTCTCTTCGAGCAACCGAGCGATGGCGACATCGCCGCGCGCAAGAAAGCGCTGACTGCAGGGAAACGCCGAGTCGATTTCCTCCTCGAAGACGCCCGGAGTTTGCGAACCAAACTCGGTGTGCCGGACCAACAGCGCCTCGACGAGTTTCTGCAATCGCTCGACGAGGTTGAGGGGCGCGTGGCGCGGGCGCAGGACTGGCTCGGCAAGGCGCTACCGCAGGTGGATCGCGGCGCGATCAACCTTGACGTATCGCCGAAGGGACCGACCGACTACATCCGCACGATGTACGATCTGATCGCGCTGGCGTTCGAGACCGACACGACGCGCTCCGCCGCGTACCAAGTTACCGCCGAGGATGGGGTGGGCATCTGCGACAAGTTCCCGACTATACTCGAATTCGGCCGCAAGGTCGGGCACCACGGGCTGAGCCACGACGACAAAGATCCCACGCAAGGCTGGGGCAAGTACGACCGCTACCTCGCGGAGCAGTTCGCCTACTTCCTCGCCCGCCTCGCCAAAGTTCGAGAAGGCGATGGCCGGCTCCTGGACAACACGGTAGCTCTCTACGGCAGCGGGACGAGCACCACCCACAACGCCCGCAACTACCCGCTCGTGCTCGCGGGTGGGAAGAATCTTGGTCTGAAGCACGGTCGGTTCATCAAGCAGAAGGCCGAGCGGCCACTCGGCGACCTGTTCCTCACGCTACTTCACCGCTTCGACATCCCAGCGAAATCATTCGCGGACAACACTGGAGAGTTCCGCGAAATCATCGCGTCCTGATGTGAACGGACTGGCGGTCACCACGGCCAGTCCTGCGTCGGCGGGTGGGCGAAGCGTTTGTGGTCTTCGCGAGCGTGTACTACCGGAAGTGTCCTTCCCACGCCTTCAGGTAGAGTTTGCGCACCTCGTCCGACCCGCCGAGCGCGTGCAAGTTGGGCCCGTCGTTGCGGTACTCGCTGGCGTCGTCCGGGCCGTCGCCGCCGCCCCATCGCTCGACGCACAACAGTCAACCATTCTCGTCGGAGTGCTGGTCGTTGGACATGCCGCACGCTTCGGAGCTGGCATTCAACACTTCGCGTTCGAGAAGTGCCCATGTGGGTGGAGTCATCGGCGCGGTGACTTTCAGTACCTTCTCTTCCTGCTTCTCCTGGACGCCGGTTTGTGCGTGCCAACCCAGCTCGCGTGCGAACGCAACGCAGAGGCGCTGCCGAGACATCGGGGAACTCCACAAATTAGGAAACCGCACCGGGGCAGAGTTACCCGCTACACCAACGCGGGAATGGGGCGGCCGGTACAGATCGGGAACGGGCGACCCAGTGGGTCGTAGATTAGGTGTTCGGGGTTGAGGCCCATCAGGTGGTAGACCGTCGCGTGAACGTCCACCGGGTCGATCGGGTCGGCCTTCGGGTACGCGCCGATCTTGTCGCTGACGCCGACCACTTGCCCGGCCTTCACACCGCCGCCCGCGAAGAACACCGACTGACACGAACCCCAGTGGTCGCGACCGGCGTTCGCGTTGATCTTCGGCGTGCGCCCGAACTCGCCCATCATCAGAACCAGCGTGCTGTCGAGCAGTCCGCGGTCGTCGAGGTCTTCGATCAGCGCCGACACCCCGCGATCGACGATCGGCAACAGCTCGCCCTTCAGTGCCTCAAAGTTCTTGGAGTGCGTGTCCCACCCGTCGCAGACCGTCATCTCGTTGAAGTGGACCGCGATCATCGGCACCCCGGCTTCGGCCAACCGACGCGCCAGCAGCAGCGACCGACCGAACCGGTCGCGACCATAACGGTCGCGCAGACGGGCCGGTTCGCCATCAAGCGTGAACGCCGGTCCCACGCCGCCGCCAGTTCCGGTGAGCGCGACGGCGTGGTCGCGCAGTTCGCGATAGCCGTCGGCGCGCGGACCCGTCGGGGCTCGACTCTCCAACACCGACAGGAGCGCCGCGCGCTGATCCTGGCGCTCCGCGGAAACTCCCGCGAGCGGACTCAGCGCCGGCACCGCGTCCGGCGTACCGGGGACACCGTTGACCGCCAACGGGTCGAACTTCGGCCCGAGGAACCCGGCCCCGCCACCGCGAAGGAGCGGGCGCGACCGCTTGAATTCGCCCGCGATGCTGCTGCGAACGGCGAGTTCTGGCACGGCGACGTAACCCGGCAGCCCGCGCGGCGCTTCGCGAAAGCGACCCAGAACCGCCCCGATGTGCGGGAAGTCCCCGCGCTGCGGCGGGCGCACGTCGTTGTCCTCACCCGGTCGTTCCACCGGCCGACCCGTGAGGGTGTAGTAGATCATTGGCGTGTGGTTGTGGTTGTTGTGACTCACCGACCGGACGATGGCATACTTGTGCGCTAGACGCGCGAGCTTAGGACAGTGTTCGCAGATGCGAATACCCTGGATGCTGGTCGAGATGGGGCGGAACGGTCCCGCGATTTCGGCCGGCGCGTCCGGTTTCAGGTCGAACGTGTCGAGCTGCGGCGGCCCGCCGAGCAGGTAAATGAGGATGCACGACTTCACGCCGACCGGTCGCGTGACAGAGGCTGACTTCTCCGCGGCATGTCCCACGGGCGACAGGAACGCGGAGACGGCAAGTCCACCGCCGACCCGCAGGAATTCCCGCCGGGCGCCGAACGGGGTGAACCCGGTGTGGAGAGTGAGCACGTCGATGCCTCTCGCGGGCGGGTGGTCGAATCTGGAATCCGATCGTACCCGCGACGGTCAATCCCGTCCACCACCGAGCAAGCGGGGTCATTCGAAGTAGTGGTGTTGGACTTGCGGTAGCGTCGGATGGCCCGATGACCAAGGCGGCAAAGCCGCCACACGTTGATTATTCCGGTTGCCGAGGGCGTGCGCGCCGAGTTCCCCAAAACAACACGGAAGTGCTATTCACCAACCGGTAAGTGAATCAGTTGCGATCACGTCCGATGTTACCCTGTTCAACTGCTCACGCGTTCGGGAGTAGCCCAGCCTTAGCGGCGAACGCGAACGACGCGCGCACGTTAGCGTCCTCAGCGTCGAGTTGCTCCTTCGCGGTCAGCCCGCTGATTCGCGACAGTGGTTCCTTGCGCGCCGACTTGCGGACCAGCGCGAGGGTGCGAGCCAGATCGCGACCTGGCACCCGCCCGAGCGTGGCCCAGTATTTCTCGGTCAGGCACGGGATCGGGAGCGGGTCGCGGGTGATCATCTCCAAGTGGAAGCGTGCGTTCGGATTCCCTTTTCGCAGTGTCGCGACGATTGCTTTCAAGTCGATAATGCCCTGACCCAGTGGCACCTCCGCGAGCCGGAAGCCGTCGGCGAATTCCTCGACTGCCATGTCCTTGAGGTGGACGGTGAGTGCGAACATGGCCAGCGCCGCGACCGTGTCGACCGGGGCTTCGAGCAGCGCGAGATTGTTCCCCGTGTCCACGCACACGCCGATAAACTCGCTCGCGACGCCTTTCAGAAGGTCAATCTGTTCGTCGGTACGGAAGTCCTTGTGGTTCTCGACGGCCAGTTTCACACCGTGCTTGCGGGCGACCGGTTCGGCGCGTTTCAGCATCTCCGCGGCGCGTTTCGCGAACGCGGGGTAGTCCTCGGGCTTGTCGAACGTCTCGTACCGTCGACCGCCAAGCATGACCGTGCGAACCACAGTCGCACCGCACGCCTTCGCGGTGAGAACCTCGGCCGTGAACCGTTCCAACCCGGCGCGGTCGTCGGCTGGTGGCGAGATGATTCCTTCGATATGCACCCCGACTTTCGCGGCCGCCATGCGGACCGTGGTCGCGTCGGCTTCAGTCTTTGCCCCGAGTGAGAGCTGAACGGCACTCGCGCCGCGCGCCTTGGCGAACTCGACGAACCGGATCGGGTCCGCGAACCCGCGGTCCTTCTCGGCCTTCGCCCGGATGCCGTAGGAGTACATGAGCAGCCCGAGGTTCACTCCGGCCGGCGGCTCTTCGGCCACACTGCTCGCGGAGAAGACCGCGCTGCCGATCGCGGCTCCGAGTCCGTGGAGCGCGTCGCGTCGCGATTGCATCATTGTTCCTCAGCGGCTTCTGCCGAACTCGGCCGGAAGATCGTTTCCACTCGGCCAAGTGTCGGAGTATCGTAGCCTGAAATCCCGCGTTGTCCCACACGGAAACGGCTCCACACACAGAGTGAAGAAAGCGCCGCCATGATTCGCACAGGCTTGCTAACCCTCCTCGTCTTGGTCACGGCGTCGTCGCTATCCGCGGCCGACCCACCCGCGAAGCCCAACGTCGTCATCATCTTCATCGACGACCTCGGCTACGCGGACATCGGGCCGTTCGGGGAGACCAAGCAGAAAACCCCGAACCTCGACCGCATGGCCGCCGAGGGCATGAAGCTCACCAGTTTCTACGCTGCACCGGTCTGCTCTGTGTCGCGGGCGCAGATGATGACCGGTTGCTACGGCGCGCGCGTGTCCGTCCCCGGTGTATACTTCCCCGCTGGCCCGCAGGGGCTGAACCCCAAGGAAGTTACGATCGCGGAACGGCTCAAGGAATTCGGCTACGCCACGCAGTGTGTCGGCAAGTGGCACCTCGGCGACCAGCCCGAGTTCCTGCCCACGAAGCAGGGCTTCGACCACTACTTCGGCATCCCCTATTCAAACGACATGCAGCGGAAGTCGAAGGAGACCGGCGAACGCGTGGTGCCGCTTGTCCGCGACGACAAGGTAGCCGAGTTGCTGACCGACACGCAGCAGAGCAAGATCGTGGAACGATACACCGACGAGGCCGTCGGCTTTATCCGCACGAACAAGGACAAGCCGTTTTTCCTGTACCTGCCTCACACCGCGGTCCACACGCCGATCCACGCGGGGGAAAAGTTCCGCGGGAAGTCCGGGAACGGGCAGTTCGGCGACTGGGTCGAAGAGGTGGACTGGAGCGTCGGTCGGGTGCTGGACACGTTGCGCGACCTGAAGCTCGCGGAGAAGACGCTGGTCGTCTTTACTAGCGACAACGGCCCGTGGCTCATCAAGGGAGCGGATGGTGGAAAGGCACTCCCGTTGCGCGGCGGCAAAGGAAGCACCTGGGAGGGCGGGGTTCGGGTGCCGACCATCGTGTGGTGGCCTGGCAAGATCGCGCCGAAGAGCGCGAGTGACGCAGTCGGAGGGACAATCGACCTGCTTCCGACATGCGTCGCGATCGCCGGCGGCAAGGTGCCAGTTGAACCGGTGATCGACGGGCGAGACCTCTCACCGGTGCTGTTCGGCAAGCGCAAGGACTCGCAACGGGAAGCGCACTACTACTTCGCGGGTTACAACCTCCAGGCAGTGCGCCAGGGTCAGTGGAAGCTCGCGCTGGTCGCCCAACCGGACGCCGCGGCCAAAGGCGCCGACGACGCCAAGACCAACCCACGACTCTACGATCTCGACAAGGACATCGGCGAAACCACCAACCTCGCGGAGAAGCACCCGGAGGTGGTCGAGAAGCTGAAGGCACTCGCCGCGAAGATGAACGCCGAGATCGGCGGCCAGGCGCCCAAGTCGCGGCGCCCGGCGGGGGTCGTGACCGATCCCAAACCGCTGTACCCGATCGACGAGACCCCGAAAGCGAAGGACACCGGCAAACCCGCGGAGCTGGACAAACTGAAGCCCGGCGACGCGGTTACGTCCGGCTCCGCGCCGCAGATCGCGGGGAAAGCGTTCACCCTGACGTGCCAGATCGAAACCGAACTCCGCGACACCGTGATCGTGGCTCACGGCGGAACTGCGGCCGGGTACGCGCTGCATCTAACCGAAGGTCGCGTGGTGTTTTCGGTGCGAACCGGACCCAAAGACTCGCTCACCGACGTCCGATCAGAGCCGATCAAAGGTGTCATTCGGATCACCGCGACAGTTGGCAAGGACGGGGCTATGACTCTCGCCGTCGGCGATCAGGCGGTGGTGAAAGGCAAGGCTCCGGGACCGGTTCCCCGACAGCCCCAGGAAGACTTCTGTCTCGGCCACGACAACGGCCTACCGGTTGCGAACTACTCCAAGGGGAAGTCGTTTCAGGGGAAGATCACCGATCTGAAAGTGACCGTCCCTTGAGGTCGTGGTCCCACATCCGAGGCTCGCGCGCGTTTGCCATTTGATGTGGGAGTGCTCTGGCACGCCGTCGAAGAGTTCTTTGAACGCGGTCACGCCAGCGTCCCGGCGTTGAACCCGGCGCGCCCGACCCAGGCCCGAATAGGGCTTGTTGTCTATAAGTCAGTTCTTTGTACCGGCCCCCGAATCACGTTGTCGAAAATTTGTGGTGTAGCTCTTGTTGAAATGGGTACAGCCTGCGGATCGGGCTGCTCTCGCCACCGTCGTATGTCGCCAAATAGACCTCGGTGCCTTACTCTTAAACGAGATCGCAGAACGCACTCTCGTCGAACTCCATCGGTGTGTCCTCTGCTTGCCTAGTGGAGTCTCATTCGGTTACTTGTCCGAAGGGTGATAGGCCCGAATAATGGGTCATGAAACCACCTCTGTTCGTTCGAGAACTGACCGACGCCGAGCGCCTGGCGCTCGGGGCCGGACTCCGCAGTCGCGAGGCGTTCACCCTCC
>CAMDQN010000120.1 GCA_945905925.1 Singulisphaera sp. GP187 | reverse complement strand
AGGGGATAAGTTGGTCCATGGCACAGGCCTCCTGCCGGACGGGTTGTGGTGACGTTGTGGTAAACTTCACCGTAGCCCAACCGAACCAGGTGGCCTGTGTTCATCTGATCACTTCAACACCCTCCGTAAGTCCGAAACACAAGTCAGAGGACGTAGGACATAAGACAGAGGGTTAGCGTCGGACCCGCAGGGGCCAGGTGATTTCTGGCTGGTTCGCGAATGGCCCCTGCGGGTCCAACGCTAACCCTCTGCTGACTTCTGTCCTGCCTCTCTCCTCTGTCCTCTGTCTTCTGTCCCCACTCATCCTTCGGGCAAGCCTTGGGGCGGGCCGGTGCGCGCGTACCCCTCCCAGATCGCATTGAGCTTCGCCTGCGCCTCGTTGATCGGGATCGCCTTGTAGCGGTCATCGGTCTTCACTACCAACCCATTGCGCATCAGTTTCACGAGAGCGTCGATGATCTCGAAATTCACGTCGGCCGGGAGCCGCTTCTTCAAATCCTGCTCGATGTAGAAGTCCAACTCTTCCGTGCCCCACCCGGTCTCACCGCCGTACCGCCACAGGTAGAAGTACGCCAGCAACGACTCGCGCATCTCTTGCTCCTCGGCCTCGTCGAGCAATCTGAACATCACGCCGCTATTGTTGTCGAGGTTCTGGAAGTACAGACTCTGCTGAAGCTGGTGCAAGTACGACTGACGCGACGAGCGGAATGTGTACCACATCTTGTAACCGTAACCGCCGAGGAGCGCAAGCGGTGTGTAGAGCGCGAACAGCGTGCTGGTCGCGAACCCGCCCACGAGCGAGAGAGAGATCGTGCTGAACTTCCAGAGGATGTAGGCGGCCGAACTGGTCAGCGACCCGCCGATCTTCAGCCGGTCGAACTTCGGCATGCGGATGCGCCCGCCGGGGAGCAGCATCTCGATGTCGATCTGCGGCATGTTCTTGAACAGTTTCAACACGACGCTATGCGTGTCGACGTCGTCGCCGAGGCGCTTGTGCGGGCGCATCTTGAAGATGACCGCGGCGCGGGCGAACGTCGGCACCTCGACGGAGTACTTGCGCCAGAACCGCACCAGCCCGTACTTCGTCCGCTTCCCGGTGCCCTTGCCGCGGTAGAACACTTCGACCTTCTCGAACGCGTCCCAGGCCACGTCCATATCCACGCCCCAGGCGCTGGCGCCGCGCATGATTTGTTCCATCTCGTCGCGGGCGAGGCGGCGGTAGTTGGCGCGGCGCATCAGGTGGACGAAGGTGTCGAACAGCCGGTCGAGCGCGGCCTGGCGTTTCTCGCCGGTCGGCGGGTCGAGCGGCTTCGGGTCCGCGTCCGGGTCGAATGCGGCATAGGCGTCCTTGAGTTGGCGGATCTCGGCCTGATAGATGGTGTGAACGTGCGAAACGACCGTGCGGGCGAACCGGCGGAACGCAGTTCGCTCGGCGGCGGTGAGCGCCTGTGCGCGGAGCGGCCCCGACTCCGCGCACAGGTAACCGATGAGGTCGGCCACACGGATCGGGATGTAATGCTCTCGCAGCATTGTGTTTGGTGCTTCGTGTTTCGGATTTCGTCTACAACCGCTTCGCTTATCCTGAACGCGCAACACCAAACACCAAACACTACTCTTCGAGTTCCGTCGGGTCGCTCATCTTCGCGGCGGCTTCGTCTGCGAGTTGGTCGAGCGTGCCCTGAATTTGGCTCATGCGCTCCGGGCGCTTGTTCGCGTTCGGCTGGAGGCACTGTTGGATCACGTCGGCCAGCCCTTCGGGCACCATCGGATTGGCGGTGCGCACGGGCTTGAACTGATCCTTAAAGCCCTTGGCATCCATCGGCAGCGCGTCCTCGCCGGTGAACCAGGACGGCGGGAGTTGGAGCGTAACGAGCCGGTACATGGTGGCTCCGAAGTTGTAGATGTCGGTGCGCTCGTTAACGATCTTGTGCTCGACGGTTTCGGGCGCCACGTACTCTGGCGTACCTTGAATGCGCCCCTTGCCTTCGCCCTTGATCCACGCCAACCCGTAGTCGAGTACCTTGACTCGCGTGCCGCGCTCGTGGATCAGGTTGTTGGGCTTCAGGTCCGCGTGGCACACGCCTTGTTTGTGCATGTGCGTGAGTCCGTCCGCAACGCGCTCGAAGATGCGGAGCAGTCGCGCCATTCTTTGGAGCGGCAGTTGGTCCATCGTCTTGCCGGGCACGTATTCGAGGAGTAACTTTGCTTTCTTCGGGCCGGAGAACCACCCACCCTCGGTCTCGAACGCGTAGACCTTGACAAGGTTCGGGTGGTTCAGCATCTGACCCACGCGGAACTCGTGTTTCGCTTGTTCCAGGTATTTGAGGTCTTCCTTGTCCTCGATCGGGACCATTTTGAGCGCGTACTCCTTTTCGTCTTCCGCGCGGCGGACGTGTAAAATGTTGCTGTGGGCGCCGCTACCGAGCGTGCCGAGTACCGTGAATTTACCAATTTTGTCGATCGCCATCGGGCACCAGATGATAAGTGGAATGATCGAGTGAATGGTACACGGTCCGGCGCCGAAAGGAAGAACCCCTCCCCAACCCTCCCCCACAAAGGGGGGTAAAAACCGAAGACGCGACTTCACCCCTCCCTTCTTTGGGAAGGGGGTTGGAGGGGAGAGGTTCTTCGGAGCGATTCATGACCCCCAATCTCGACGAACGCACGAAGCGGTACGGCCGCGAGATCTTCGCCCGGCTCGACCGCCAGGGGCCGGTTCTGTTCACGCGCGCCTGGGTCGAAGACAAACTTATGGGCTTGGGGATGCACGATCCCGCCCTCAAGGTTCAACTGTTTCGGTTCGTGGACACGCTCCCGTACCTGAAGCAACCGGCCGAGGTTTCGCGCCACCTCCGCGAGTATCTCAACGAGGCGAAAGACGAACTGCCGTGGTGGGTGCGATGGGGAGCAAAACTCATCCCCAACAGCGGCATTCTGGGCCAGGGGCTTGCGTTTGCGAGTCAACGCGGCGCGGAGCAAATGGCCCGCAAGTTCATCGCCGGCTCGAATGTCACGGAGGCCGTCGAAGCAATTCTCGCAATGCGAAATCGCCGCCTGGCGTTCACCATCGACCTGCTCGGCGAAGCCACGATCACTGAAACCGAAGCAGATCACGTTCAGAAGCAGTATCTCGATCTGCTCCAGGGTTTGACGCGCCAAGTGAACACGTTGCCCGAAATACCGATGATCGACCGCGACGACAAGGGATCGATTCCACGTGTGAACGTGTCGGTGAAGCTCTCCGCGCTGTTCAGCCAGTTCGATCCGATCGACCCGGAAGGTACTTCGCGTGCGGTGTGTCGGCGTCTCCGCCCGATCTTATCGCTCGCGAAGCAAACCGGAGCGTTCGTCAACTTCGACATGGAGCAGCATTCGTTCAAGGATGTAACGCTCAGCATCTTCCGTGACATCCTCACCGAGCCGGAGTTCCAACACTGGCCGCACGTCGGGATTGCGATTCAAGCGTACCTGAAAGACACGGAAGCCGACCTTCGCGCGTTGCTCGCGTGGGCGCGTGACGTTCGCAAGTGCCCGGTGTGGGTACGGCTCGTGAAGGGCGCGTACTGGGACTACGAGACGGTGATCGCGGCGCAGAATCACTGGCCGGTCCCGGTGTTCACGAAGAAGTGGCAGTCCGACGCGAACTTCGAGAAACTGACGGGATTCCTGCTCGCGAACGTGGAATGGCTCGTGCCGGCGTTCGGGTCGCACAACATCCGCAGCATCTCACACGCGATGGCGGTCGCGGAGCAACTGAAGGTGCCGCCATGCCGGTACGAATTCCAGATGCTCTACGGCATGGCCGACGCGATCAAGGAATCAATTCAATCGCACGGTCACCGCGTCCGCATCTACACGCCCTACGGGCAACTGCTTCCCGGCATGGCGTATCTCGTCCGCCGGTTGCTCGAAAACTCCTCGAACGACTCGTTCCTGCGACAGGGCTTCTCAGAAGGCTTGTCGGAAGAGGTGCTGTTGATGAACCCGAACGACCAACGACCTACCCCCCTCCCTGAAGGGAAGGGGGAGAAAGAATTGGGCGCGCCGCGAACCTCTCCGGCACGCGAAGGTCTTATCTCCCCCTTCTTTTCAGGGACGGGGGCCGGGGGGGTAGGTTCGGTCTTCCAGAACGATCCCCTCACCGACTTCTCCGTCGAAGCGAATCGCGTCGCGATGACGGCCGCGATCGACGCGGTTCGCGCGCAGTTTGGCCGAACTTACCCCATCGTCATCGACAACAAAGCTATGCCGGTCACGAAAACGCTCGACCGCGAGAACCCGTCGCGCAAGAGCGAACTGCTCGGCAAGGTCGCGATGGCGAGCGTCGAGCAGGCAAATGCCGCGGTGAAGTCGTGCCTCGCGGCGTTCGACGGCTGGCGCGACACCGAGGTGAAGGAGCGTGCCAGCCTACTCCGGCGTCTTGCAAATCAATTCCGGGCGCGCCGCTTCGAGTTGTCCGCGTGGATCGTATACGAGAGCGGCAAGCCGTGGCGCGAATCCGACGCTGACGTCGCGGAAGCTATCGACTTCTGCGACTACTACGCGATCGAAATGGAGAAACTCGGCGTAACGCAATACCGCGACGTGCCGGGCGAAGACAACCGCTACTTCTACGAGCCGCGCGGCGTGTCCGTGATCATCGCACCCTGGAACTTCCCGCTCGCAATCCTCACCGGCATGGCCACCGCAGCGATCGTCGCGGGGAACACGGTCATCCTGAAGCCCGCGGAGCAGAGCGGCATCATCGGTGCGAAGTTGATGGAGTGTCTGCAAGCAGCGGGCGTGCCGCCGGGGGTCGCGAACTTCCTTCCGGGCGACGGCGAAGCGATCGGCCCCACACTCATTCAACACCCGGATGTCGCGCTGATCGCGTTCACCGGTTCGCTGAAGGTCGCGTTGCTCATCAACGAACAGGCGAGCCGCACGCCGGGCGGGCAGAACTTCGTGAAGAAGGTCATCGCGGAGATGGGCGGGAAGAACGCGGTCATCGTGGATTCCGACGCCGATCTCGACGAAGCCGTGAAGGGCGTAGTGGATTCCGCGTTCGGCTTCGGCGGGCAGAAGTGTTCGGCCGGGTCGCGTGCGATCGTCCTCGGCGGCATTTACGATCAGTTCCTCGCGCGTCTCGTGGAAGCAACGAAGTCGCTCGCGGTCAAGGCCGCGGACGATCCCGGTTGCTCGCTCGGGCCAGTGATCGACGCCGAAGCACGCGACCGCATCATGAAGTTCATCGAGACTGGCAAGAAGGAGGCGAAACTCGCGCACCAGACCGACCTGGGCGTGCTAATGGAGCAAGGGCACTTCGTCCCGCCGACGATCTTCGCGGACGTTCCCGAAAACGCGAGCATCGCGCAAGACGAAATCTTCGGCCCGGTACTATCGGTGATTCGCGCGAAGGATCTGGACGATGCGCTCCGCATCGCGAACGGCACGCGGTACGCGCTGACGGGCGGGTGCTACAGCCGCAGTCCGAGTCATTTGGAAAAGGTGAAGCGAAAGTTCCGCGTGGGCAACCTGTACATCAACCGGAAATGCACGGGCGCGTTGGTGGACCGGCAACCGTTCGGCGGGTTCAAGTTAAGCGGCATCGGCTCGAAGGCCGGCGGCCCGGACTACCTGTTGCAGTTCGTGTTGCCGCGAACGATCACCGAGAACCAGATGCGCCGTGGCTTCGCCCCAGAAACCGGTGCGGGGGAGTGAACTACTCACTCGACCGATTTCAACATCTCATCGAGCGGATGCGGACCGGCGTTGCCGTTGATCAAAAGCCCTACGCCGAACCGGCATCGAGCAACTTCCGCGTCTCCGGCGGACACTCCTTCGTTTGGCCGTCCTCATCGGTGTCGTAAGCAGCGCCGCTTCGCGCTCTTTCACCCCGGAATCGCGATGCTGCCGCGTGCCAACGCAATCTGCACGCGGATGAACTCCGCTCGCGCCTCGTCGCCGTTCTCCTGAAGCCAGTCGGCGAACACCAGACGCGGCGTGTCCTCGTCGGGATTCTCGCACACCGCCCGCAGAAGTGCTTCGCGTTCGTTCATTCGTCACTCCACAATGGCACGCAGTAAGGATAAAATGGCTCGGATTCGGTCGCGAGGGTAAATCCCGGACCGTGCGGAACGAATACGGTTGCGTGGGGGCCGCGATTGCGGTCAGAATTCCAGCAGACACAACTCACCCGATGGCGGGTTCGATCATGGCAGACGACTACGACCGAGACGACCGGCAACGACGCGACGACCGCGACGAGCGGCGCCCACGTCGGAGCCGGCGGCGTTACGAGGACGAACGCGAAGGCCGCACGTACCCGAAGGAAGTCAGCGTCCTCGGCGTTGTCGCGCTTGTGAAGGGGATCATCGCCCTCATTCTCAGCGTGATCCCGTGCTTCGGCGCGTTCGCCATCTTCGCGGGCGGGTTGGCACTGCTCCTCGCGATTGCCTCCATCCTGGTCGCCAAGCACTCCAGACACGGAATGGGATTCCCGGTCGCGGCCACGGTCGTCAGTAGCACCGCAGTCGCGATCTCGCTCGTGTGGGTCGCCATGTTCGGCGCGATGATGCGCGGCACGGAAGAGCGAGTCGCCTCGCGACCCGCACCCGCACCCGCACCCGCACCACTCCCGCCACCGCCGCCTTTCGTTCAGACTCCGCCACGGGTGCAACCGCCGGTCAAAGCACCTCCGAAGAAGACGCCGGAGGAAGAGAAGGCCGACGAAGACAAGTTCCAAAAGCAGTTGCTCGAAGACCTCGCGAAGGACCGGATCAAGGAAGCGATCCGCAACGGCCCCGGTCTCAAAGTGACTGCCGAGAAACTGGAAAGGGACTACCTCACGAACATCGTCGCGGCGGAATCGAAGTACAAGGATCACGTGCTCGAAGTGAGCGGAACCGTGGTGCGCGTGATTCGCGACAAGGGACAGACGACCTACACGCTCGAACTGGAAACCGGCGAACCGACCAAGACGATCAACTGCGACTTTGCGGAGAAACAAAAGTACCCGCTCGCGTCGGTTGAGCGCGGCCAGCAGGTGAAGGTCCGCGGGCTGTGTCTCGGGCACGTCAACGAATTCGTGCAACTCAAGGACTGCGTTCTGGTGAAGTGAACCGAGCGAATACGGCACGCCAAAACGAGCCGCGACAGCCAGGGAGCGGCTCGGTCGGACACCGCGCCAACCTCAGCCCCAGAAACCCCGGAGCCGTTCCTTCTCGGGCACACCGAGCGGGAACTTCTTGCTCAACACGTGATCGCTGATGCCCGCCAACTCGCGCAACGACTCGTGAACGTGTTCGGGCCGCACGCGAACGCCCTTCTCCTTGTCGACCTTCAGCGTCTTCATGTCGAGCGGCACTGCGAACTGCTTCTCGTCGGTGGCACCGATCACCCGGTTGCCCTTGATCCCGCGACCCAAAAACATCGCCGAACCAATCGACCAGTGATCCTTGCCGTTTCCCGCGTTGTAGGTCGGAGTCCGACCCATCTCGCTCTGAATCACGACGACGAGTTGGTCGCGAATCTTCAGTTCACCGGCCCGCCGAACAAGATGCGCGATCCCGGCCAGAAACTCAGGAAGGAGTTTCATCTGATCGGGGTCGTTGTTCGCGTGGCTGTCGAACTGCCCGATGGTCAGGTTCGCGGAGACGCAGACCCCCGCCCTGAACGACGCGAGCGCGATCTCGGCTTGTTGCGCCAGCCGGTCCTTCGGGCTGTTCGCGGGGATGTACTGGCTCACACGTTGAAGTGCCTTCGAGTTGACCTGCGCGGCGTACAGCATGTTCTCGCCGCGCTCCACTCGCGGGAGTCGTGGGGAAGTCCCGGCTGTGGCGTTCTGTTCCCGTAGCGCCTCCTCGATGCGGTCGAGCGCGAACTTGTCGTGATACGGTGACCGCTCGTTACCCTCGATGGCGTCCGCGAGCGCGATTTTCTTGAGCGACGGCAAATACGGAACGCGGGACATTGCAACGAGATTACCGGTCGCGGAGTAGTTGCCGAACGTGAGGAAAGCGAGCGGGCAGTCCGGTCCGCGGCACGCCGCGACCAGCGCCGCGAACGTCGGGTAGGCCATGCTGTCGAGTTTGCCGGTCGCCATGTACCGGGCACCCGGCGAGTGGTTGTTCACGGAGTAGTCAAGCCCGTTGAACGTAAACAACTCGTCACCGAACTCGGTGTAGAAGTCTTCGTTGCACATCCCACCTTGCGCGTGCTTCTTGATGGGCGCGTACTTGTGCGCCCCCTTTGTGAGAATGTCGCCTTCTTTGAACAGGCGGTTGATATTGTTCACCCCCTTGGGGTCCATCAGGTAGGTGGTGTCCCACCCACCACTGGCGTTGAACACGACGTAATACGGCCCGGCGTAAGGCTCGTCCTTCTTCTCCGCGGCGCGCGATTCGGACGCGCGAAACGGAACCGCGAGGCCTAGACCGGCTAGCCCACAGAGCTTGAGGAAATCGCGTCGCATCGGAGAGCCACTCGTTGGTCGAATTCGGGATTGATTGCCCCACCCGCGAAGCCACAAGCGGCCTCTTCGCCGCTCGCGGCTTCGCGGGGAAACTGCCTCACTCGTAAAGGAACTCGGACCGGCGCAGCAGGTACGTGACCACGGCCCGCCACGCGCGGATGGTGTACTGTGGGTCGTCGGTCACAGCTCCGCCCTGGCGGCACGCGTAAGCTTCGCGCTTGTCGATACCCTTCTGCTCCTTCGCGTCCTTCAGAATGACCGCGAACAGGTTGAAAGTGCGATCCACTTCCGCCGAGTCTGGTGCGTCGTACCGCCCTAGAACGCGCTCGTGCAGGTACACAATGGCCAAGCGAATCTGCTTGTCGGATCCGGGAGACGCGCCGGGCAAAACGGTCGGTTCGATGCCGGGGAACAGCCGGCGTTCCTTCGCGGGTCGTGCGAAGTCGCGCGCGACGTGCTTGCACGCCACGTCGTTGGACAGGATACGCTGGATCGAACCCATCGCCCCGCTCGGGTCGGTCGCTCGCTCGGTCGTCTCCTTCGAGTCGATGCCACCGTAGAGCGTCGCGAGCTGGTCGGTCAACTTCCCCCATCGCTCGCCGAACACAGCACCAACCTTGCGCTCCATCTGCTCGGGCGACAGCAACCGCACTAACCCGATGTCGTCGAGTTCCGCGCGGCGCTTTGGGTCTTTCGTCGCGGTCGCCACGCCGTCGGCACGGTAAAAGTCGGACGCAACCCACTCCTTGAACACCGCCTTGAGGTCGAACCCGGACTTCGCGAAGCGAGTTGCGATGCCCTCCACAGCGCGGCGCTGTTCCAGATACGCCCGCACGCGAGCGGAGTATAGCGGGTCGTCGATGTCCTTTGGCGGCAGCAGCGCCTTGCGCCCACTGAGGATCGAGTACACGTGTTCGACCATCGCAACGGCGAATCGCGGGTCTTTCGCGGTGCGCTCACCGAGCCACTGGAGGGCGCGCCACCGCTCTGCCGCCGGCAGATCTTCGCCCTCGAATCCGGCCGCGAACATGTCCTTGAACCACCCGCCTTTTCGTTTGCCGTAAACGCCCTCGAACTTCCAGTAATCCTGAAACGCCCCAGCGACGGGGTCGAGCGTCTTGTGACACACAACACACTCCGCGGCCTGCATCGTCGGGATCGGGTGCTTTGCAGTAGCGGCTGCTGCATCGGACACGCGCGCGGAAAGTTCCAGCACGTCCACGCCGAGGAAGTGCTGGTAGTACATCCGGGCGCGGAGGCGATTGCGGTTCGTTTCTGTCGTCGGGTAGCGGCGCATGTACTGAAACGTGCTGAGCAATCCGGCGTGCGGGTAGAACCCGGTCGCGGAGTCCTGGTTGTCGTCCTTCGTGCGGCCGACGAGTGCCTTCAACCTCACCGGGACGAACTCGAACGGATCGTCCGGGTTCTTGAACTGCGCCTTCACCTGATCGTAGATGCCGTGCCCACGAGCCGTGTACGGCGACACCATGATGTAATCGGCGGTCACGATCTCCGTGAACGGCCGGTCGTTCCGCACGATGTACTCGATCAGTCTCATCGGCTCGGCGAGCAGCGCCTTGCGGTAATCATCAGCGAGTTTGTACCGCGCCTTGGTCTGGGCCGCGGCGTCTCCGGCGCTGCTCAGGTCGTGCTTCTGATACCACAACCGCGTGGTGCTGAAGTGTTCGTAAGACAGCACGGTGGCGTCGGCGTTCCCGTCGATTCCGAGCGTGAGGAAGATGTCGTTGAACCCCTCGCGGAGCCGGTCGTAGAATTCGGCTTCCTTCATGATGGCGTCGAGAATCGCGGGCATTGCCTTCGTGCCGCTCTTAGCGACGGCTGCAAGTTCGCTGTCGGTCGGGAGGCGCCCGGCGAGCGATAGCGTGACGCGGCGCAGCAACCTCCGGTCGTCCATCATCACGACACCGTCAAAGAACGGAGGCGCCTTCGGGTCGATCACGAGTTCGGTCGTTCCCTTGGGGTTGTGGACGCGTCGCACGAAGTCGGCGAGGACGCGATACTCGGCCGAATCCGCAGGCACCACGTCCTTGCCGCCGTGGTCGAGTTTGCCAGTTACTTTGAGTAACAAGCGGGACTGATCCTTTTCCTTCGTGGCGGCCATTCGCGCGAACGCGTCGCGGTTGTGCCGCATGGCTTCGTCGCGGGCCGCGCCCTCGCTCTTGCTCGGGTCTTTGAGGACCAACTTGCTCTCTTCCGCCTCGCCGCCGGACTTGTGGCACGTCAGGCACTTCCGCACGCCGACCTTGGTCCACACTTCGTCGCGAAAGTGTGCGATCGCATCGGCCGCACACGCGGCGCCTGTATACGGCTTCTTCTCCTCCGCTCGAAGCGCAACTGCGGAACTCATCCCGGCAACCAAGAGGAGGATGAGTGAGCGTGTACTCGGAGACATTGGCGGCACTCGTGTCGCGGGGAACGGTGGTGGACTGCGGATCGAGCTGGTGCGGGTTCGGCGGTTGTGATTCAAACTTCGCGGTCTGATCAGGGTAGCAAACCAGCAACTCGGCCGCAATTGCACGTGACACAACTGGGCCGTTGAACCCGACGCTGCGTGCGGGTAAAGTCGGAACAGTTTCCACCCACCTACCCGAACTCTCTGGACTTCTCATGCGCATTCCAACGTTTTCTCGGCGGCAGTTCCTCCAGCGTTCGGGTCTCGGTGCGGCTTCCGTCCTCACCGCCGCGAGTTGGTCCCGCGTCCACGGAGCGAACGAGAATCTCCGCCTCGCGTCCGTCGGCGTCGGCGGCAAGGGGTGGGACGACATCACACACATCTCAGCAAGTCCGAAAGTCGCCGTCGTGGGGTTGTGCGACATCGACGAGAGTGAGCAGTTCCTCGGCCGCGCGGTAACCAAGTTCAAGGGCGCGAAGACGTTTACCGACTGGCGCCGGCTGCTCGATCAGAGCAAGGAGTTCGACGCCGTCTCCGTCTCCACGCCGGACCACATGCACGCACCCGTTGCCCTCCCGGCGATGGCGCTGGGCAAGCACGTGTTCTGCCAGAAGCCGCTCACGCACACTGTGTTCGAGGCCCGACAGATGCGGCTGGCCGCCAAGAAGTACGGTGTCGTTACCCAGATGGGCAACCAGATCCAGTCGCACGAGGCGTACCGCACCGCGGTCAAACTGGTCCGCGACGGAACCATCGGGAAAGTGAAGGAAGTTCACTCCTGGCAATCAGGGAAATTGGGGTGGATGCTCGCAACCGACCGGCCCGAGGAAACCGACCCGGTCCCGGAAAAGGTTCACTGGGACGAGTGGCTCGGCGTGGCACCGACCCGACCATACAAGGCGAAGCTGTATCACTCATTTAACTGGCGCGCGTGGCAGGACTACTCCAACGGCCAACTCGGGGACTTCGGCTGCCACATCCTCGACCCGGTGTTCATGGCGCTGGGTCTCACCGCCCCGCTGACCGTGCGAGCCGACAGTTCCACGCTAAACCGTGAGGTGTGGTACACGTGGTCAACTGTGGATTACGAGTTCCCGGGCACCGACTACACCGCGGGCAAGACTCTCAAGTTGACCTGGTACGACGGCGAAGGAAAACTTCCGGCGCGCGACCGGCTCGGCATCGCGGCCGATGTCAAACTGCCCAGTTCCGGTTCGCTCCTCATCGGCGAAAAGGGGTCGTTGGTGATTCCGCACGTTGCCGCTCCGAAGCTCCTCCCGGACGCGACTTTCAAAGACTTCAAGATCGAGAAGGTGCCCGCGGTCGATCATTACATAGGGTGGGCCGACGCGTGTCGCGGCGTCGGAAAGACGACTTCGCACTTCGACTACGCGAGCGGGCTAACGGAAGCGGTGATTCTCGGAACGGTCGCGATTCGCGTACCCGGCGAGACGCTGAATTGGGACGCCGCCGCACTGAAGGTGACCAACTCGAAACCGGCCGACGCGCTACTCAAGAAGCAGTACCGCAAGGGCTGGGAACCGACCTGGGTGGCGTGACCCGCGAATAGCGATCGGCCCCGAGCAGCGATTACGGCGGGCTCAGGTCGAAGTCGTCGACGCCCAGCGCAGGGTTCTCGACCACCTCAACGCGTAGGTCGGTCGTATGCCGCTGCGTGTACTTGGGGTGAACGATCCAGACGGACACCCAGTCGGAGCGAACCTCGAGGGGGTTCGAGTGGCCATCACCATGACCTTGTACGGCCCCGCGCGAGCCACTCGGCTTCGGTCATAGCCGCACCCGCATCACGCCAAGTCTTTGCCGCGAATCTGCGCCTGCAACACCTGCCGCAAGCGGCCTTCGACCTTCTCGTGCGCCTTCGCGATTTCCTTGTCGCCGAGTGTGCGGTCCGGTGCCTGATACGTCAGTGCGAACGCGAGGCTCTTCGTGCCGTCCGGCAAGCCGGCGCCGCGGTACACGTCGAAGAGCGTTGCGTTCGTTAATAGTTCGCCGCCACCGGCACGGATTTCGGCCAGCACCGCTTCCGCGGTCGTCGCTTCGGAGATCACGATCGCGACGTCGCGCTTCGCGGGGGGGAACGTGCTGAACGGCTTGTACCCATAGCGATCCGGCACGACCGCGAACACCGCTTCGAGGTCGAGTTCCGCGACCTGGACGGCACGATCACCGAGCAGGAAGTTCGCCGCGACCGTCGGGTGCAGTTCGCCTAACACGCCGACCACTTTCCCGTGTACGCGAAGCTCCGCCGCTCGCATCGGGTGCAACCACGGCACCGCTTGCGTCGCGGCGAAGGTCACGTCGGGCAAGTGCAAATCGGAGGCGAGCGATTCCACCACGCCCTTCAGGTCGAAAAAATCGTACTTCACCGGAACGCAGCCTTGCGGGTCGTCCCACGCGGTGCCGGCGCGCCGACCGCACAGCGCGATCGCGAGCCGTCGCGGTTCGTTCGGGAGTTGCACGCCGGTTTTCGGAAGGTACACAAAACCGAGTTCGTACATCGCGACGCTGTCCGCAACTTCGAGGTTCCGCTGCACCACCGGGAGCAACCCTGGCACTAGGTTGCGGCGCATCACGCCGCGCTCCGGCGACAGCGGATTCTTTAACGCAACGAACTCGGCCTTTGCCGCCTCGCTGCACACCTTCGCTTCCGCTTCCACCGAACTCAGCGAGTACGTGATAGCTTCCTGCAAGCCCTGGTCGGCGAGCAGGTCACGGGCGCGGTCTTCGAATTCGAGCGAGCGGTTCCCCTTCGGCTCCGGCAGCTCGAACGGCAGCAATCGCTCCTTCAGGTTGTCGTAACCGTAGACGCGCGCGAGTTCTTCGATGAGGTCCGCCGCCCCGGCCTGGATGTCGAGTCGCGTTTGCGGGGTCGTCACGGTCCACGCATCTTCGCCATCCGGTTCCACCTGGAACTGCAGCGCGGTCAGCACGCGAACGACTTCTTCGCCGGGAATGTCGAACCCGAGTAGCCGCCGGATTTCGGCTAGGTCGAGGTCGATCACTTGAGGAAGCAGCGGTGCCGGGTAGTTATCCACCACGCCCGCAAGCACCTCGCCGCCTGCGTGGTCGTGGAACAGCTGCGCCGCGCGAACCGCAGCTGTGCCCGCCTGCTCGGGGTGAACGCCACGACTGAATCGCGTACTCGCTTCGCTGAACAGGTTGAATTGCCGCGCGGTCTTGCGAACGCTCACGAAGTCAAAGCACGCGCTTTCGAGCAGGATAGTAGTGGTCCCGGCGCTCACTTCGGTTTCGGCGCCGCCCATCACGCCCGCGAGCGCGATCGCGCCGGCCGCGTCCGCAATCACGAGGTTATCGGGGGACAGTTCGCGATCCTGACCGTCGAGCGTCTTCAGTTTCTCGCCGGCCTTCGCGGGGCGCACGGTGATCGTTGGGGTTTTGCCACCGGCGCGATTCACCAACGCGTCGTAGTCGAAGGCGTGTAGCGGCTGCCCATGTTCGAGCATCACGTAGTTAGTGATGTCCACCACGTTGTTAATGGGCCGCATCCCAGCGTAATGCAGCCGCGACCGCATCCACCGCGGCGCGGTCTTCAAGGTCACTTTGCGAATGACGGTCGCGGTGTACCGGGCGCACAACTTAGGGTCCGCGATCTCGACAGTAACCTTCCCCTCAACCTTCTCGCTACTCACGGGCACTGCCGGCACGGTGTTGGTCGCGTTGACGCCAGTGAGCGCCGCGACCTCGCGCGCAATGCCAATCATCGAGAGGCACCGCGCCATGTTTGGGAGGATGTCGAGTTCGACTACGATCTCGCCCAACACGTCCTGAACCGGTGTCCCGGGCTTCGCGTCCGCGTCATCGAGAATGATGATGCCTTCGCTCTCCTCCGCGATGCCGAGTTCGTAGTCGGACATGCACATCGCGTCGTTCGGCAGGCCACGAAGCTCCTTCGGTTGGAGCGTCATTACGGTCTTCTTGCCATCCTTGCCCTTGAAGAAGTACCGCGACTCACGCAGTCCGAGGACAATCTTCATCCCACTCTGACCGGGCGCGATGTTCTCCGCTCCAGTGATGACTGTCTTCGGTTCACTCGCGCCGAGGTCGAGTTTCACGAGTTTCAACTTCTCAGCGTCAGGATGTTTGGTGATCTCGAGTACCTGCGCGACGACGAGTTTGTCGCGTTCCCACACGATCCCCGCGTCGTCTGACTTCACGCGAAGAGTGCCCTGCCCCGGTAGCCCGAAGAGCTTCGCGCCGGACGACTCCAGCCCCGCGATGGTGAGCCGTTCGACGAGCGCCCCAGGGTCGGCGGGGAGCGGGACGTAATCCTTGAGCCAGGACAGTGGGACGAGCATGGCGAGCCTTGTGTTTCACGAAGATCGAATGCGGACATGGTAGGAGACGGGCGCACGGGCGGCAGTGGTTCGCTTCCGCCCGCGCAACTTGCGGCCTCGCGTGGGCCGGCGCGAACCCGCGACCCGAACCGCGAGTCCGTGAAGTGAAGTTTTCACTGAAGCCCCCTTGAAGGGCGACATGAAACCTTCCAAAATAGGCATCGCTAGCCCCTTTAGCTCAGTTGGTAGAGCAGCTGACTCTTAATCAGCGGGTCCTCGGTTCGAGCCCGAGAGGGGGCACTTAAATAACAACAACCCCCGCAAGCACTTGCGGGGGTTGTTCGTTGAGCCATCGGTAAGAATGAAAGCCGATTTGTAGCCATCATGTAGCCATTCTGCCGCAATCCTCACCCAGACTTGCCCCCAGCCTTCCTGAAGGCCGTGTCGAACGTGTCGGCTGCTTCTCGGTGAGCTTCCTCGCGAGTGTGGACGTAGAAGCGGAGCGTGGTGCCCACGTCCGCGTGCCCGAGTCGCTCCTGAAGAACCTTGACGCTCGTCCCGATCTCCACTTGATAACTCGCGTGGAAGTGACGAAGGCCATGGAAGGGTAAGGAAGGTAGCCCAGCACTCTTGCGAAGCGGGTTGAACACCTTGCGAGCGAAGTTCGACTTCCGGAGCCAGCCGCCATCGGTGTCGGTAAACACCGGCTTGTCTGGAGCGTAGAACCCGTCTACCAGTTGTTGCCGTTGATGTTCTCGTAAAGCGTCCACCGCGAGCGTGGGGAGTTCGACCGTTCGTCGGCTCTTCTCGGACTTCGGCTCCTTGAGGCGAAGTTTGCCGTTCAACTCTTCCAACGAATGCCGAACGCGGAGCTTCTTTCCGCTTAGATCGAGATCGCGCCACTGAAGCCCAAACGCTTCGCCCTGCCGAAGCCCTGTGGTGACAACGAGGACGAACAGCGCCTTGAGCCGGTGGTCGGCCGCTGCCGTAAGCAACGCTAACGCCTCCTTCGCGCTGGGAACCGCTATCTCCTTCTTCTTGTTCTTCGGTCGTTCGACCGCGCCAGCGGGATTCCAGGAGAGCTTCTTCCACAACACGGCCCGCTTGAGCGCGCGGTGAAGTACGGCATGAACTAACTCACGGGTTCGGGACGGGACGCCCTTTCGTTCGAGAGTCGCGTACAGTCCGGCGACTTGGTCGGCTTGAAGACGGGGGAGGTTCGCTGTGCCGATGTACGGATTGACGTGTAACCGCACCGTATCGGAGTAGCTCTTGTACGTCCCCGGTGCCCTGTTCGGCTTCACGTCATTGTCGAGCCAGTAGGTCAGAAATTGCTCGACAGTAAGGCGGGATGGATCGATCTGGAGGCCCTGTTTCACTTCCTGACGGAATTCGTCCAACCGCTCTAAGACCTTCGCCTTCGTCTCGCCGTAAACAACACGCCGCCGCCTCTTGCCGTTCGAACTGAACCCGAGTGAAACCGATCCACACCACGTTCCATCGTCGCGCTGGTACACCCCACCCTCGCCCCGTCCACGCCGTTTACGGTTCTTCGGCATTGCCGTTACTCCTTGTGCATTGTGTTGATCATCTCCACTCCCGGATCGTATTGGTAATTCGCACTTCAAGGCGGATTACCTCTCGGCGCAAGTCCGTAAGACGGCTTCGCGGCCCGAAATCAGTCAAGGCGGATCACCACACTGGGGGAGAAGCAAAGCTGATTCACGCGGTCGAAGAGTTGAAGTGAGATCGACCACGCAGTTCGTCTTGTCCCCTTCCCCGGATCGCTGGCATTCTTGCACGGCTATCGAAATCGCGCCAGCCCGGTAACTGCAAACGAACAGGCACAGACGCCCAACGATCAACTCGGCTCGCGTTCAAGCACGAACCGGGTTGACCGCCGTTCATCACACACGCAGATCACCGCATCGGGCCTTGACCGACGCGACTGCCGTCAATCAGCCTTTGAACGGCTGCAAATTCGATTCGGCGCGTGGCGCCGATCTTGACGTAAGACAACTCGCCGCGTTCCATCAGTGTGTAGACTGCGGTTCGCGATATCTGAAGGAGATGGGCCACATCACATACCTTCAGCAACAGCGGCTGCTGAGTGAAGGTAGGACACTGGAGGGCAGTGACCGTGTCCGGCACTGTCCTGACCAATTCGTTGCTGTTCGTGCTCATGTTGTCCTCTACTCCGCCGAGCGCGTCCACACTCCTTGGAGGTGGCCCACGCTCGACGTGGCGAACTTCAGGATTGCATCCAGCTTCAATTTGAATTTGCTCATGGGCCGGAGTGCCGGCCTTGATCGCCACCACAAGTGCGGTTGCCAGAACCACGGCCAGCCGTGCATGACGTGCTGGCCGTGATCATCCCCGCTCAGCCCCACACAGCTTCCGGTTCGACGTCGTCGAAAAGTCCCCCGTCCAACGCGTCCGCGTCGAACACGTCGTCTTCGAGGTCGTCTTGATCGAGGTCGAACGTCGGGTCGAAGCGATTCGCTTCGCGTTCTTCGTCAAGGGAATCCCAGATGTTCGCGCGGTTGAAGTCCGGCTCGTTGCTGTCGCCGGCGCCGTCACACGCGCGCACGCACCGGTTTCAAACCCGGCCCGCGTCCTGGCACACTGCCTGACGCTGTAACGCGACCGCTTTTGCCACCCTCCAATTTTGACAGTTTTCGCTAGCGCGTCCGTTACGGAGGCGCTACCGTGGATGAAAGTCCAATTGTTCTTGGACAACAAGAACCCGGCCTGGGCGATACCCAGGGAATTGAGGCGTTCGAGACGAATAGTCCCGCTTTTCAAGGAGTATATTGTGATCCCGAAGCAAGCAAAGAGGCCACGAATTGGCAGAACAATTGCCTCCAATGAGGCAATTGTTCTCGGTCGTCGGTCCCACCCGTGCAACGTCTACACGTGGAAAAGGCCGGGACGCCCGCCGGTCAGGTTCGTCGGTCCTCAGTCGGACGACCCGCACCAGCGTCTCTTCCTCCCGGAGCCGCTCGTCAAGTTCTTGGCGGCGCAGAACAAGCGGATCGGACTGAATCAGAAAGCCCAAGCAAAAGCGGAGTGCACGCTGACCACGTTCTTCGAGCGCGCGTTCGAGGACGGGTATCAGATCCTGCGAGAGTTCGATCACGCGGTTTCGTCTCTCCCGTCACCGGACGAGTTCCGGTTGATGAAATCGCTGTTCCGCAATCGCCTGAAAGGTGCAGTCGGCGTTGGCAGGCGGCTCATGTCCGTGCGAGACCTGGTTCGGTACACGGCCGGCGGAACGCTTGATGTGATCGTGCCGGGGTTGTTGGCCAAACCGGGCGTGACCAATCGGTCCCGGACGTTCGGGCAGAACGCCCTGGCGTGTCTCGC
>CAMDQN010000119.1 GCA_945905925.1 Singulisphaera sp. GP187 | reverse complement strand
CGCCGTCGGCGTCGAAGTCGGCCACGTTCGGACTCACGTCGTGGCCCTCGATGTTGAGCTTCGCCAGTGTGCCGGCGTTCTTGAACACCCAGTCGCCGTTCTTCGGACCCACCTGTTGCATCAGGTCCGCATTGGTGGAGTTCAGCAGGAAGTCAAACTTCCCGTCGCCGTCCCAGTCCGTCACGCACAACTTGCGGCGGCCACTTTTGCCCGCGGCGTTCGCGTTCGCGCGCAGTGGCAACCCGTTCTCGAACACGAACGCGCGACGCGGCGGGAGCAGCACCAGATTATTGTCACGTTTCGCGCGCTCGAAGAACGCGAGGTAGCCCTCGGTGTCGAGCATCGCGAGATCAGGCAAGCCGTCGCGGTTGAAGTCGAACACCACCGGCGTGGTGCGCCATTGGGTGAGCAGCGCCTTGCCTTGCGGTTTTCGCCAACCCCACTGCAACTCCGGTTGCGGCGAGTCCTTCGTCCACTCCACTTCGATCGGTTGCGGTGTACTCAACTTCGGTTGTTTGCGAGTGCCCGCGTTCTTCAGCCAAACCACATCGCCGAGGATGCTATTGAGGACAACGTCGGGTAAACCGTCGCCGTCCCAGTCCGCGACGCTGAACGTGGTGTAGCCCCACTTCGCTTCGGCCGGCCCCTGGATGCTACCGTTGGGACCGGCCATCACGCGAAACGGCTTGCCATCGACTTCGAGACGCTTCGGAGCGGTCCACTTCGGTTCCGCGACACGCGGTCCGCTCAGATTCTCGAAGAACTCGATGTATCCCGCAGTGTTCCCACTCAGGATGTCGAGATCGCCGTCCCCGTCCCAGTCCACGCTCACGGGCGTGGCGAGCGCGCCGCATTTGAGCGTGTCGGCTTGCTGTTGGAAGTACACCGGTTGCGCGAACACTGGCGTGCGGGTCGCGTCGAGCTTCCCGGTATTCTCCACGAACGCGACGCGACCGTCTTCGTCGCCAACGATGAGGTCGAGGTCGCCGTCCTTGTCCCAGTCGAACGCGATCGGCACGATCATCTGCAGGTCCATCGTGAGCGCCGTGCCCTTCGCATCTTTCAGTCGCCGGCCTTCGGCGTACATCGGTTTGGTGCGAGTCCCGGTGTTCTCGAAGTAGGTGAAGCCGTCGAGGAACTCGCCGCACAGTAAGTCCAGGTCGCCATCGCCGTCGAAGTCCGCGAAGTTCGGTGACGGACACCCGAACACATCGACCGGTTTGCCGCCGGCTTCGACGCGAAACGGCTCCGCGAACTTCCCGTCCGCGTTCGCGAGGAACACGATCACGAAGCCGTGTAGCGGGCCGTTCTGCCACTCGCCGCGTGCGTTGTACGCGTCATCCCAACCGTAAAAGCTCCAGTCCTCGATTCCGACGACGAGGTCCGTCTTTCCGTCGCCGTTGTAGTCCGCGTAGCGCCACTGGTTGTGCCGCACCTTCGGGCCTTTCGGCTGCTTGCCCTCCGGCTTGTAGAAGCCCTTTGGCACCGGCAATGCCAGTTTCTCCGCGATCCCTTTCGTGACGAAATCGGGGTGTTCGGCGCCGGGCGTGAGGACACGCAGTTTGCCATCCACGTAGCTCGGCATGACGTAGTGAACGGTGCTGCTCAACTTCCGCGCCGGCTTGAACACCGGTATCTTGTTCTTCGCGGTGTCGCCGGTGGTGTTCTCGAAGAACCAGACACCATTGGACGGCTTGTCGGGACACGAGACGATGAGGTCGAAGTCGCCGTCGCCGTCCGCGTCGCACGGCACCGGCCACGCCCACAGCCCAACGCCGAGATCAACGACGAGACCGGGATTGTTGTACTTCAGCGGTTCCAGTCCCTCCGCGACCGCCGCGCACGGGGTGAGTGCGAGCGCGAGGCACATGAATAGCGTTCGCATGAGATCGTCCCGGGAGAGTTGTGCGGCTCACGCGAGCGCCTTCTCGATCACCTCGCCGGCGTTGTCGGTGAGTCGCTCGTTGCGACCGTTGTGCCTGAATGTGAGTTTCAGGTGATTAAAGCCGAGCAGGTGCAGGATGGTCGCGTGTACGTCGTGGACGTGTGTCTTGCCTTCCGCCGCGCGCAGCCCGATCGCGTCCGTGTTGCCGATGGTCTGGCCACCCTTCACGCCGCCGCCCGCGAGCCACATCGAGAAGCCGTGCGGGTTGTGGTCGCGGCCGTTCGTGCCCTCCGTCATCGGCGTGCGCCCGAACTCGCCGCCCCACACCACGAGCGTATCTTTGAGCAACCCGGTTCGCTTGAGGTCGGTGAGCAATCCCGCGATGGGTTTGTCGCTTTGAAGGCACAACTTGCCGTGATTGGCTTCGAGGTCGGAGTGCGCGTCCCAGCCGTTCGTGTCGCCGCTGTAGAGTTGCACAAACCGCACGCCACGCTCGACCATCCGGCGAGCGAGAAGGCATCGCGTGCCGAACTCGGCCGTCTCCTTTCGGTCGATGCCGTAGAGCGCCTTCGTCTCCGCGGTCTCCTTCGTGAGATCGACCACTTCTGGGGCGTGCGATTGCATCCGGTATGCGAGTTCGTAAGCCGCGATCCGCGCCGACAGTTCCGAATCTCCAGAGCGCGATTCACCATGCGCGCGGTTGCTCTCGCCGATGAAGTCGAGCGTGCGGCGCTGTTGTTCCGCGCTCACGCCCGGTGGCGTCGCGAGGTGTTCGATCGGCGTCTGACCACCCTTCACGACGGTGCCCTGATACGCGGCCGGGATGTAACCGTTGCCCCACGCGGGCGCGCCGCCCTTCGGCCAACCGCCGGGGTCGGGCAGCACCACGAACGCGGGCATGTTGCGGTTCTCGGTGCCAAGTCCGTAGCTGACCCACGCGCCGAGGCTCGGCCGCCCCATGAGGATGGAACCGGTGTTCATCAGGTACACGGATTCCGGGTGCGTGACGCTGTCGCCGTAGCACCCACGCAGCAGACAGACATCATCGATGCTCGCGCCGATGTGCGGGAACCAGTCCGAGACTTCGATGCCGGACTTTCCGTACTTCTTGAAGGTGCGTTTCGACGCGAGCAGTTTGTTCTTGTCCACACCGCGGCGAGTCTTCACCGGGCCGAACGATTCGGGGAGTTTTTCGCCGTGGAGTCGCGTGAGTTCGGGCTTGGGGTCGAACGTGTCCATGTGCGACGGTCCGCCGGACATGAACAGGAAGATGACCCGCTTCGCGCTCGGCTCGAAGTGCGGTTTCTTGGGCGCGAGCGGATCGACAACCTTCTCGTCTGCGATCAAGCCCTGCTCGCGCAGGAGTGCTGCCAGCGCAATGGCTCCAAAGCCAGATTTGAGGAAGGCTCGTCGCTCGAACGCACTGAAATCTGACGGCATGGGGAGGTCTCGTTTAGCGCTCGACCCAAAGGGTCGAGGGGACTGCGGCGACCCTTCGGGTCACACGCTAAACAGTTTGTTCAATCGAGGTAAAGGAACTCGTTCACGTTGAACAGCGCGCGGCACAGTTCGCTCAGCGGCGATTCCTTCAGGAACGCTTTCGCGCGATCCATTTCCTTCGCGCTCGGCGCGCGACTGAGCGTGAGCCGGTACGCGAGCGTGACTCGCTCCCCTTCGGACTTCGCTTCGCGCGTCAGGCGGTCGCTGAGCGCCTTCGCGGCGGTCATCGTTTCGTCGGCGTTGAGCAACGCGAGTGCCTGCGTCGCGGTGGTGCTGCGCTCGCGCTTTGGGCAACTTAAATTGCTGTCGGGCTGGTCGAACGCTTCGAGAAACGCGAGCTTCAGGTTGCGGCGAGAGAACAAGTAGACGCTGCGCCGTGTGTACTCCTTCGTATCGGTCGTGACCGCGACCGGGCGCGAACCGCCTGCGGCGCGCGACGTTTCCGGGAGCACGACGCCGGGACCGCCCATCTTCGGGTTGAGGCGCCCACCGACCGCAAGCAGCGCGTCGCGAACCGCTTCGCCTTCGAGCCGCAATCGGTTCGCGTGCGACAGCAGCTTGTTGTCGGGGTCGAGCGCCACGGCGTCCTTGCTCACCACGGTGGACTGTTGGTAGGCCTCGGAAAGCAGCATCATTCGGTGAAGGCGCTTCAGTTTCCATTCGCCTTCGACGAGATCCGACGCGAGCCAGTCGAGCAGTTCGGGGTGCGTCGGCTTCTGCCCGCGAAGGCCCAAGTCGCTCGCGGTGCGCACGATGCCGTGGCCGAAATGATGTTGCCAGAGGCGGTTCACGATCACACGCGCCGTCAGCGGGTTGTCGGCGCTCGCGATCCAGTTCGCAAGCGCGAGCCGGCGCCCGGTGCTGTTCGGGAGTGACTTCACGATCGCGGGCACTTCCTTCGCGTCGGGGAGCAGGATCGCGGGGAAGCCTGCGATGACCTCTTCGCCTTTCTTGCCGAGTTCGCCGCGTTCGAGCAGGAAGGTTTTCGGCGGTGCGCCCGGCTTATCGGCGAGGCCCATCGCGACCGGTGCCGCAGGCGGTTTCTTGCTGTCGAATACCTTGAGCTTCGCTTTGAGTTCGTTGGTCTTTGCGACCTCGTCGGCAGTCAGTGCTTTCGCGATCTCCGCGTCCGTGACACGCACCTTCGATTCGGTTTCCGCGACGAGTTCCAACTGTCCGCCGGTGCGCTGATCCGGTGCCGTGCGGTGTGCGATCCGCGCATCGGGCGTGAGTTTCGCGAGCTTCGCCTCGTACATCTTCTTGCGGTGCGGCTCCTCGATTGCGGCGATCTGCTTGCGCAAGTCCGTCGTGAGTTCGTCGTACTCGCGGGCCGCCGCGGCGCGGATCTTCGCATCCGCTGCGGTCGCGACCGGTACGTCCTTGCGGAAGTTCGCGGGCGTAAAGAACGCTTGGAGGCGGAAGTAGTCCTTCTGCGAGATTGGCTCGAACTTGTGGTCGTGACACCTCGCACACGTGACCGTGAGACCCAGGAACGCGAGGGCCGCGGTGTCGGTCATGTCGGTGAGCGTGTTGAATCGGCGCTGCGGTTGATCCGCGGAGTCGGTCATGTCCGGACCGAGCAGGTTGAACCCAGTCGCGATGAGTGCGTCGGGATCGTTCGGGAAGGCTTCGTCGCCTGCGAGTTGTTCGATCACGAACCGATTGAACGGCTTGTCCTCGTTGAACGCTCTGATGACGTAGTCGCGGTAGCGCCAGGCGTCCGGGCGTGGTTCGTCGAACTCGTAACCGTTGGTGTCGGCGTAGCGCGCGAGGTCGAGCCAGTGCCGGCCCCAGCGCTCACCGTAGCGCGGGCTCGCGAGCAATCGATCAACGACCTGTGCCCACGCGTCGGCCGCCTTGTCGGTCACGAACGCATCGACTTCTTCCGGCGTGGGCGGCAGTCCGTGAAGGTCGAAGGTGACGCGGCGGATGAGTTGTTCGCGTGTGGCGGGCGGAGCGGGTGGGAGCTTCGCGGCAACGAGCTTCGCGCGAATGAACGCGTCGATGGGGTTGGTGAGTGTCTGCCCTTCGACCGCCGGCACTTTGGGGCGTTCGGGTTTCTTCCAGGCCCAGTGGTTTTGCGGTTCGTCGGCACGGATTGGCAGGAACGGAATCGCGACGAGAAGCAATAGCGCAGAAGCGGTTCGCATTGTCAGCGCCGGGAGGGAGAACGGGCAGTGAGGGACAGTATACCAGTGAAGTGGATCGTGTCACAAGCGAGTGGGTTCGACCTACCCCCCAACCCCCTCCCTAAAGGGAAGGGGAGTTTGAAGCCGCGAGCGGCTTCCAAAAACCAATGTCTTTCTCCCCTCCCTAAAGGGAAGGGGTTGGGGGTGGGTCTGCCGCTCACCCCTTCCCCAACACCAAATCGACCACCCAACACCCGCGAACGTGAACCTGATTCGCTTCGCGCCCCATTCGCCACGCCTTTTCTTTCACGTTGCGCCCTCACTGCGATTGCAGGTGCAGCGCGACCTTCGCCGCGGTCACTTCGGCTTGCTCCACGCAGTCGGCCATTGCAACGCCACGGTAGGCGTTGCCCGTCAGGAACAGACCGGCGTGCTTCGCAGCCAGCGTGTCGATGCGGGCCACGCGGTCAAGGTGGCCGATCACGTATTGAGGAATCGCGTTCGGCCATCGCACGATCCGCCGGAACACCGGTTCGCCGGTCACGCCCATCGCGAGCTTGATTTCTTCGTGGACCGCGCGCCCTAACCGTTCGTCGTCCCATTCCACTTGTTCCGCGCGGTGGACGCCACCGCACAAGGCTCGCCACAACACGAAGCCCTGCGGGGCGCGATCAGGGAAGATCGAAGAGCACCACTGCACGCCCAACACGTCGCGCCGCGTGTTCTGCGGTGCGATGTAGCCGAACCCGTCGTGCCGGCCCGGGCAGTGGTCCTCGCGATAACCCAATGCCACCACCGCGATTCGGTTGTAAGGGATCGCGCCGATTTCATCGGCCAACAGCGCATCGAGGTCGTCGAGGATCGCGGCCTGTTCGTAGGCCGGACATGCCAGCACCACCGCGTCCGCGGACCACGTGCGGCCGTTCGTGCCGTGAACGGTCCACGCGGCCACGCTCGCGGCCTCGGAAACCGATTCCACCGATTGCCCGCACTTCACCGCGCCTTCGAGTTGTTCGTGAAGGGCATCGACCAGCACGCTCAGACCCTCGCGGAACGACCACATTTTCATCGGGCCAGGCACTGGGTCGCCGCGTTCCTTCGCGTCGCGATTGCGCCTTTTCGCAGCTCGCATGAACCCGCGAACGACGCTCCCGGCCTCGCGTTCCATCACCGGGAGTCGCGGGAACGCCGCCGCGACGCTCAGCATCGCGGGGTCGCCGCCGTGAATGCCGGTTACGAGGGCGTCGGCGAAGATGTCCGCGGCTTCTTTTCCGGCGCGCCGCGTTACGAACTCCTGAACGGTTTCTTCGGTGTTCGGAGGAGGTGTTTTGCGCCACGGTTCGGAGATCAGATTCCATTTGCCGCGGAGCGAAAGCAAGGGCGTGGTGAGCAGCCCGAACGGTCCGCCGGGCAGTTTGCGGAGCTTGTTGCCGACGAACACGTAGCGGTTCTTGCGGCTCCCGTCGCTGGCCGCGAGGAGTCGGTCCGAAAGCCCGAGGTCTCGCACGAGGTTGGGCACCGCGGGCGTGCGGTCGAGGAACCCGTTCGGCCCGCCCTCGACGCGAAACCCACGGTGAACTTCGGTGCGGATGTTCCCGCCCGGCAGGTCGCGCGGTTCCAGAACCGTGACCGCCGCGTCCGGCGCGAGTTGCTTCAGGCGGAACGCGACCGTCAACCCGGTCAGCCCGCCACCGACAACGACAACGTGCGGCATGTGTCTCGATTCGTGGCGAACAAGTAGGGGAACAGGGGGCTAACGCCCCCCGCTCGCCTTCAAGTGGCAGAGTATCGCACCGCGGCGCGGTTCACAACCGGTAAGGGTTCCGCCGTCACGGGGGCGAATTGCGTTCTAAGATGAAATCGGACCCGTTCGGCGTAACCGGAACTGCGTACATGCAACTGTTCTGTCCCTCGTGTCACGCCGCGTTCGCGGGGTCGCAGCGATGCCCGCGGTGCGGGGGCTTGCTGCTGATGCCGCACGAGACGGCCGGCGCCGACACGCCGCACCCGAAGGCGCCACCGCCGCCGGTTCCGCAACCGCAACCGGTTGGTCGGATCGTCGTCGGGGCGGTCTTCGCGCTGGGTCTGTACCTCGGCCTACGCAAGTTTGCGACCGGAGTAGTACTCGCCGCGCGCGCGGATCCCGGCGATCGGTGGTCGTCGCTCGAAGGTTTGGCGACCGTGTGCGGCGGGCAGGTCGCGGCGGTGAGCTTCGGGGCGGTGCTCGCGGCGGCCGGGCGGGTCGGCGGGTTCGTGTTCGGGGCAACCGTGGGGGCGGTGTGTGGCGGGCTATTCCTCGCGGCAGAAATCTTGGCCGGTGCGCCGCCACTTGACCTCGTGTTGTACATCCAACCGTTGGTGCTGGTCGTGGTGGGTGGCATCGCGGGCGTGTTCGCATCGCGCGTGTGGGGCGCAGTCCCGGCGCTGGATATGCCGATCCCTGACCGAAACAAGCTCCGATCGTCGAGCTTCGCGATTGGCGAACCGGCTCCGGTCGGGCGCCCGACGGCGTGGGCACGCATCCTGGTGGGTGCGCTGTTGATGGTGGTCGCGGTCGCGGCTGCGGATCAGGTGCGGAAGGGAGTGCAGAAGTACTCGGCTGGGATGCTGAAAGTCGATAGTGTGGGTCAGGCACAGTTCATCACATGGCAGTTTGCGGTGCTGGGCGTACTGGTCGGCGGGGGCTTGGCGGGCGCGGCGACGGGTGCAGGTGCGCGTCACGGGGTGATCGCGGGCGGACTCGGCGGTGTCGGCGTGCTGGGCGCGACTGCGGCACGCGGCGAGGCGCTTGGTCCGATCAGTTACTGGCTCAGCAAATTGTCGCTCGGCGAACTCGCCCCGACGGACCCACTGGCGGTCGCCGCCGCGGTGGGCGGCGTGTTGTTCCTGGGGTTGCTCGGAGGCTGGCTCGGCGGCTCGCTGTTCCAACCGCTCGCGCCCGAACACATGCGCAAACGGCTGGGGATCGGGCTGGATTGAAGCGGATGCCCTAGAAGCCGCTTGCGGCTTCTAGGGCAAGACAAGACGCTTCAGCGCACTTTGGCGGAATCCTTCTGCCACACGGCGGCGAGTTGCCGCAATCGACGCACGATGCGCTCCGCCAAACCCACGCCCGCGACCCCGGCACCGATTAGACCAACCACCAGTATCCGGAAGCCCAGCGTGAACGCCGTGTCCGAGAGCGTCAGCAACAGCACCGCGCCCACCAGCGGCACGCCGCTCGCCAACGTCACCAGCGTTCCGAGCGGGACCATCAGCGGGCGCACCTCGTCCCACGCCCCCGAAAGCGTGTGCGTGTCCGGGTTGCCCAGGCGCGGGAGCAGTGCGAGGAACACGACGTAGGCGATCCCCAGGTAACTGAACACGACGCCGATCACGCCCGCGAGCGCGAACGAGACCAGATAGTGCCCATATGTCGCTAATGGGAGCGGTCCTGCGAGTGCGTCGATCACCAATGGAAAGATGATCCCGCCGGGGAACCACCCGAACGCACCCAGCACCGCGATCCGCCCGATCAGCCGGCACACCTGACGGCGCAGGTCGTCCAGCGCCGGACCGGACAGCCCCGGGACGTCGGCTAGCCCGCGCTTGATCTGCCAGAAGTACCACACCCCGGTGCCGCCGCAGACCGGGTACGCGACCAGGTTGTACGCGAGCACCAATAGCGCGAACACGTTTCCCTGCGCCGCGTTCAGTTGGATCTCGACCGCGTTGTATCCGATCTGCACGACGGACGCGACCGTGTGTGGAAGAAACCCGGCCAGTGCCAGCGCGGCGACCGGGTGTACCGTCACCCACCGGCCCACCGGCGACGGCGCGGGCAGCGATCGGCGCGCCACGAGCAGTTGTCGCGCGCCAGCCAGCGCCGCGGCGAATGCCGTCGCGGTCGGATAACGGTGGGCCGGGTCGGGGCTGATCGCGCGGCGGATCACCGCGGCCAGTTCGCGCGGCACGCGGTCCAGCGCGTCAGGTTCCCTCGGGGGCGCGACCACCGGCGCCGGCGCGGTACCGGGGAGCGGCGTTTCCTTCGTTTCGGACGACGCGCGGTGCCGCGGCGGGCTGGTGCCGGTCGCGAGTTCGTAGAGCACCACACCGAGCGAGTAGATGTCGCACCGCTCGTCGGCCGCGCCGCCGGGCGCGCCGACCACCGCGGCGTAATATTCGGGCGCCATGTACGCGAGCGTTCCGCCGTACCGCGTGTCCTCGGGTCGGTGCCGGGTGCGGTCGAACGCCACGTTGAAGTCCGCGAGCATCGGCCGACCGTAGGGCGTCAGCAGGATGTTCCCCGGTTTGATGTCGCAGTGCAGGACGCCGCGCGCGTGGGCGAACGCCAGCGTCTCCGCGAGCTTGCCGCCGAGCCGGCACACCGCCTGCGGGAAGTCGGCCGCGGCGAGCGCCTCGCGATTGCGGAGCGCGGCCGGGTCGAAGCCGGGGTCGCCATGGCGCAACTGATCGAGCGCCGCGAGCAGCGACTTCCCCGAATCGGGGGCACGCCCGTCTTCGTAGATGTGGCGAATGAGGACACCGAGGTCCGCGCCGGGGACATACTGGAGACACAGCCCGGTCAGCCCGGTCGCGTCGTCCGCGAACGCGGAGTAGACCTTCACGATGTGGTCGTGTTCGAGGCCCGCGAGCAACTGGCCCTCGTTGCGCCCGCCCAACTCGCGCTCGATCACCTTCAAGGCGACGCTGCGGCCGAGCGACACCTGGCGCGCGAGGAACACTTGCCCGAAGGAACCTTGCCCGAGCTTCGCGACGATCTCGAAATCACCGACACGCGCCGGGACCTGGGTGTTGCCCGCGTTGGTCCATACGGGCGGCCCGTTGATTGGCGCAGTGGAGGTGCCGTCGCGCGGTGGTTCGGATAGCGTCGACATCGGAGAAGAACCTCTCCCCCCGGCAGAAGCCGCTCGCGGTTTCGCGAGCGTTCCGGTGTTGCGACTCGCGAAACCGCGAGCGGCCCCGACAACACAATGCCCCCTTCCTTCTCAGGGGAGGGGATTGGGGGGCGGGGTTTCGTCCTTCGGCGTGGGCAGCAAGAACGATAACCCCAGCGCCACCGCGTACACGGTCGCGCCGATGAGCGCCGCGGCCTTCGCCACCTTCGCCGGGTTCCCCTCACCGGTCATCAGCGGCGCGAGCAGCTCCGTGTTCAGCGTCGCAGCCATCGTGCCCAACATGCGGCCCCCCACGTTCGTCGCGAACGCGCTGCCGGTGCCGCGCAAGTGGACTGGGAACACCTTCGGTAGATACTCGCTCACGTAACTGAACTGCGCTACCGTCACCAGGCCGCAGAAGAAGATCGCAAGCGCGAAGACCGCGTAGTCGCCCTGGTAGAGCACGAGGTACGCGATCGGGAACAGCACCACGCCGGGCAACAGGAAGATGCGGATCAGCACGCGGCTCGCGACGTACAGGAGCAGAATCGCGAACAGGATGCGCCCGGTCAGTCCGCCGAGTTCCTGCCAGCGCTGGATGTTGCCGCGCTTCGCGTTGATCGCGTCGGCGATCGGCTTCTGCGCCGCACGAACCTCCTCCGCGGCGGCTTTCTTCTCGGCCCCCGCGGACTTCTTGTCAGCCTCGCTTCCGGTCTCCGTCGCCTTCGTGAATTTCTCGTCGGCCGCGTTCAGTTTACCTTGCGCTGCCTTCACCGCGGGGCCGTGTTCCTTCTTGATCGGGTCGAGTACCGGCAGCCCCGGTGTCATCTGTAGCGGCGTGAGTTGCAGGGCGCCGAACGCCGCCGCGTAGCCGCAGGCCGAGAGCAGCGTCGTCACGATCGTGGTTTTGCGAAGTTCCGGCGAGAACAGTTCGCCGAAGTTCGGCCGCTTGAGGTTGCCGGACATCTTTCGCTCTTTCCAGACGCGGCTCTCCGGTACGAACGGCATTAGCACCAGAATCAGCGCGCCGGGAATCAGGCCGGTGAGCAGCGTGTACCGCCACGCGGCGGCCGGCACCGGGATCCACGACACGCCCTCCTTGTGGTCGCGCATGAACGCCGAGATTTCGGTGAACACTTCCGTTACCAGGATGCCGCCGAGTGAGGCGCACGCGAGCGTCCACCCAATCGCCATCTCGCGCTGTCGCTTGTCAGTGAACAGTTCCGCCAGCCACGTAACTGCCGCGACCAACTCCACACACACACCGATGAAGGTGGTGCAGCGGAACAGCACGAGATGCCACAACTCGGAGCTATAGGCCGCTGCGAGTGGCGAGAGCGAGTACACGAGGATGCTGCCGACCATCACGGTTTTGCGGCCGAGGCGGTCGATGAGTACGCCGCCGAGCAGCCCGAACACGCCGCCCGCGAGCGCCGCGATCCAGAGCATCCGGCCCGACCACAACCGCACTGCGTCGCTGTCCGGCGGTACCTTCATCAGTTCGGAAAGCGCCTGTGCCCCGATCACCGGGAACATGAGCAGTTCGTAGGTGTCGAACAGGAACCCGATGGCCGCGACGGTGAGGACGAGCGCACGGGTAAGGGGCGACAGGCCGGCGGCAGCGCCGGGAGCGGGGGACGACACGGTGGCAGGCTCCAGTTAGGTTAGCCGCGAGCCGGAGGCGAGCGGGGCTCGGTGGGCAGTGGGGAGAACGTAGGCGGGAATCGGGCTTACGGCAATAAGTCAGCCCCTTGCGTTCCGGCGCGCGGGGCGTAACTATTGCGAGTGTCGCAGTTCGTCAGAGGGAGCGCAAACGTGCGCGCTCGCCTTCGGCTTGCGGCTAACCCTCACTGGAGTTCTCAATGCGCCTCTCTCTTCTCTCCGTCGTCGCGCTTTTGCTCATCGCGCCGCAAGTCGTTCGTGCCGACGATACCGACGACTTCCTCAAACCGGACAACTGGGAGGGCCGCACCGACATCTGGAAGCTCGACCCGAAGACCAAGACCGTCATCGGCGAGACGATGGAAGACCCGAAGTACAACACGTTCTTCTGCTCGAAGAAGAAGTACAGTGACTTCGAGCTATCGTTCAAGGTGCAACTGCGAGACGCGGTCGGCAACAGTGGCGCGCAGATCCGCAGCGAGCGGACGGACAAGAACGACCCCGCCAACAAGCAACCGTTCAAGGTCCGCGGGCCGCAGGTGGACGTGGGTAAGGGCTACTGGGGCAGCCTGTACGGTGAGGGCGTAGGCGGCATGATGAAGGCGTCCAGCGCCGACGCGATCAAGAAGGCCGTGAAGGAAACCGAGTTCAACGAGTACAGCATCGTCGCGAAGGGAACCAAGATCACGATCAAGATCAACGGCGAGACGATGGTGGATCAAGACTTCCCGACGCTACCCGGCAAGGACGCGAAGGACGCGCCGAAGGACGGGATCATCGCGTTCCAGGCGCACGCCGGCTACCCTAAGATGCGCGTCGAGTTCAAAGACATCAAGTTCAAAGATCTGGGGAAGAAGTAGTACGAAGTGGGTGTGCCAGTGAAAAACCGAAAGCCCCGCGACCGCGGGGCTTGTTCGTTCCCCATCCCTGTCTCTCGCCTGACGAACCTTACTCGTTCCCAAACTGGGAAGGCGACATTCCCAGATCGACGATGCTGCACCCCGCGACCACGTTCAGCCCCAGACGCCGCGCCGCGGCCAGTACCTCGGGCGCGTCGGCGCCCGGGTTGAACCACACCTCCCCAGGTGTGCGTGTGGCGATCTCGGGGAGTACCTTCAAACCGATCGCGGGCGGCAGATACACCGTGACGCGGTCGATGTGGCCCGCTGGCACAGCGGCCATCGAGGGGTACGCCGGCAATCCTTCTACTTCAGTGGCGCTCGGCGTAACCGGGTAGACAGTGAAGCCGGCGATGAGATGCGCGCGAACGGACTTGTTGCCGAACTTCCGACGATCGGGGCTGGCCCCGATCACCGCGACGGTGCGATTCATGGTGGTGTGTCGGAAATGGAAAAGGGCCGTCCCGACAGGCGCGGGGGCGGATCAAAGAAGGGCGAGCGGAGAAATTCTCAGGTCGGCGTTCCGGTGTCGTCGGTTTTCACCACGACCACCGGAGCCGGCACCTTGACGCCGTGGATTGCCTCGTACACCTCTTGCCGGTGAACGGGCACATCCTTCGGAGCTTCGATTCCGAGCCGCACCTTGTCCCCGCGAATCTCGACGACCGTAATCACGATGTCATTGTTGATGACCACCGACTCGTTTTTTTTCCTGGACAGCACGAGCATTGGTGTCTATCCTTCCGTGTTTGAATAATCGGGTTGGCGTCACGAACACCAACCCAATGCTCTGTTCCTCCGGGGTCGAGTCCACACGCCCCAGCGAGCGACGAACCGGTTTCGTCGTCCCATCCCCGCTTCCTGTAAGGGGATGAAACCTGTTCGGAGTTACACACCTATTGTTGGCGCGAACCCGCGGGCGCGCTCTCATCATCTATTCACTGTAAAAGCGGGTAAGTTGCGCCGTCAAGGAGCAATGTGTCCAAGAAGAACGGATTTCCCGATTTTTCGGTTGACGGCGCCGATCAGATGTGAATTGAGAGAAGATTACCAAAATATTGATTGGTTCAAGGCAGTCGGTCAGAGAGTTCCCCGGACCCACGAGTTACGGGCCGCCGGCGGGGATCACGTCGGCGGGCGCGGTTACGGGGAGCCGCCGGTAATAGCCAGCGACGAGACGCACCGTCGGGTGGTGGTCGCCGTCGGCAACGCGGGCGACCCACGCGGGGCGCGGTTGTCGGCGGATCGCCGCGACCTCAACCATCACGCGAGTGGCCCCGGCGCGCACGGCCGGTTCGGGGTCGCGACTCAGCCGTTCCAGCCACGGTTCAGGGTCGGCCACGTCATCGTATCGCAGATCCAGAAGCAACTTCAACCGCTCACGAGGGTCGGTGTGCGTGAGCCGTTTCCCGAGCGAAATCTCAACGTCGGAGCGGTCTCGCCCGACGAGCGTGTCGTGACACACCTTCCGCACGCCAGGGTCCGGGTCGTGGAGCCACTTGAACAACTCTTCGTCCCCGAGTACCTGGTCGCTGTCGGACACGGCCGCGACCGCAAACAGGCTCGCGCCGCGCAGTTCCGGTTCCTTCGCCGCGAGCAACGGCACGATCTCGGCTCGCAACTTGATGTCGGGGTGAATCGCGAGCCGAACCGCGAGGAGCCGGGCTTCGAGGCCGGGCATCTTCAACCCGTCGATCACGATGGCGCGGCACCGGTCCGCGTGCGTGCCGCCAGTGCGATTCAGGACAGTGGGAACGAGGGAAAGCACGGCATGCTTCCCGGTCTCGTTCGCGGTCGGGTAGGCGTCGAGAACGGCACCGCCGATGGTGACGGCACGGGTGTCACCGTCGGGTAGTGCGGTCAGGTGCCGGTCGAGTGCGGCGACCGCCGCGGCGCGCCCCGGTTCGTCGCCCGACTTCACGAAGCCGATAAGTCGCTCGAAGCCGGGCGTGCCGTAGGTCACGAGTTTGTCGGCCCACTGCGCGCGTTCCTCGTCGGTGGACGCGGCGGCGAGTTTCTGCCCAGCGTACTTCGCGCGCAGGAGAGGTGCGTTGAACCCAGCCCACGCGCCGCCAATTGCGAGGAGCACCGCGAGCGCCAGAGCCACGCGCGTCCACTTCTTGCGTGTCATTGTTGCGGTCCTCCTTGCCTTCTGTTCTTCTTGCCGCTCGCGGCTTCGCGGGAACTGCCCCGGCGAAGCCGCGAGCGGCGGAAGACACACGCCGGTAATCTGCACGCGCGGCGGGAGCCTACCCCGTTCGGCGACGACGGGGCAAGGGCAACCGGACTGGGTAACCGGAATTGTTCATGATGGCGGTCGTGCCGGTTCGATCTTTTATTCGTATCGCGCGGTCCGCAAATCTAGCCCGGTCACGGAACGACCGGACCACACCGCGCGGCAATCACGGGCGGGGTGCACCATGACCGGAGCGGTCAAGGCGCTGGGTGTGTTGCTGGGTGGTGCGGTCGCGGGCTTCGCATGCGCGGCGCCGCCCCTTCCCGCGACAGCTCCCCCGCAGCCCGCGGCGCCCGCCCCGGCGCTCCCGGACACCGCCGGACCAGTCCGCGTGAACCTCTCCGACGTGGTTCACGCGGACTACCGCGAGACGGTGTTGAAGGTGGTGAAGCAACCGACCGTCTCCACCAAAGCCACCGCGCCGGACATCGTGTGTACGGTGCAAATGTACGAGTGGCTGTTCGACCACCCGGACCGGGTCGCGGCGGCGTGGACCCGGCTGAAGGTGCCAGCCGTGCCGATCGCGGACGCGGGTAACGGGCTGTTCGCGTGGACCGACGAGAACGGCAGCGAGGTGGTGTGGCGCACGGTCGGCACGTTCAAGGACGGGCGCGTCTGGTACGCGACCGGCAAAGTGAAGCCGGGCGCCGCGACTCCGTCTGTGCCGGTGAAGGCGGTCGCGATCCTCACACACCCACAGAAGGCCATGAAGGACGGCGTCGCGTCGTTCAGCACGAGTGTGCAAATCTTCCTGGTGAGCGACAGCAAGGCCGCGACCGTCGCGCTGCGATTGATGGGACCGGCGGCGCCGAAGGTCGCTGAGCAGGGTGCGGAGCAGTTTCTGGAATTCTTCAACGGGATCGCGGACTACGTCCAGAAGAACCCGACGAAGGCCGACGCGCTGCTCGCGACCCCACCGAAGAAGTAGCAATCCGGCGAGTATTGTCGAATTTTGTCATTTCTGGTTGAACTGAGTAATACGCGAGGTATCTTGACCCGCACGCCGTTCAATTTCGGCTGTGAGGTTCAAGTGTTATGGAGTTCGCCGTTTCGTCGGTCATCCGCTGGCCTGCACTTCCCACGCGCCGGCGCGGGTTCACGCTGATCGAGTTGCTGGTGGTGATCGCGATCATCGCCGTCCTGATTGGGTTGCTGTTACCAGCCGTGCAGAAGGTGCGCGAGGCCGCGGCGCGGTTGAAATGCAAGAACAACATGAAGCAGATCGGGCTGGCGCTACACAGTTACCACGACCGCAATGATGCGTTCCCGTCGGGCTACTCGACGCGCCTCGCCACGACCGGGGCCGAACTCGGTGCGGGTTGGGGGTGGGCCGCGTTTCTGCTCGACGACCTGGAGCAAGCCAACGTCCGTCGTCAGATCGACACGAACGTAGCGCTCGGCGCCGCGACCCACGCGACCCCGCGAACGCAGGTGCTTTCGGTGTTCCTGTGCCCGTCGGACGAGCGCATCGGCACGTTCACGACGGCGACCGTTCCGGTGACCGTGGCGCACGCGAACTACGTCGGCGTGTTCGGCACGAACGAGATCGAGCCGAACCCGGGCGCGGGGAACGGCGCGTTCTACCGCAACAGCCGGGTGCGGTTCGGCGACATCAGCGACGGGTTGAGCAACACTTACGTTGTCGGCGAGCGGAGCAGTGACATCGCGCTGTCAACGTGGACCGGCGCGATCCCGGGTGCCGAAGTCCCGTTCCGACGAGACCCGTCGCAGACGGAGGGTCACTTCTTGCTCGTGCTGGGTCGCGGGGATCACGAGCCGAACAGCCCATCGGCGCACATCGACGACTTCTACAGTCGCCACTCGCAGGGGCTGAACTGCCTGTTCGGGGACGGCTCCGTTCACAGCATCAGCAATAGCGTGAACCCGAACGTGTGGGCGGGTGTCCAGACGCGTTCCGGCGGCGAGGTGTTCCCGCCGAACTTCTGACATCACCCCAGAAACCGCTCGATGTCCGCGGTGAGTTGTCGCGGTTGCGTGAAAGGCCCGCGGCGCAGTCTCACCGCCCCGTTGCGGTCTACCAGGAATTTCGTGAAGTTCCACTTGATACCGAGAGTGCCAAGCGTGCCACGCGCGGCGCTCTTCAGGTGTTCGTAGAGCGGGTGCGTGTCGCTGCCGTTCACGTCCACCTTCGCGAACATCGGGAACGTCACGGCGAACTTCTGCTCGCAGAACGATTTGATCTCTTCCGCGTTGCCCGGCTCCTGCGCCATGAACTGGTTGCACGGGAACCCGAGGATCACCAGCCCGCGATCCTTGTACGCGCGGTACAGTTCTTCCAACCCCGCGTACTGCCCGGTAAAGCCGCACTTGCTCGCGACGTTCACGACGAGCAGCACCTTGCCGCGATGCGACTCCATTGTGGTCGCTGTGCCGTCAATAGCGGTAACGGGAATTTCGTAGATGCAGGTCGAGGTTGCCATGCGGTAACATTCTCGGAGGAAGCAACACGAAGGGAAGAACGAATCGCCGCCGTTCGGTGGTTACAGGATCGCGATCCCGGTTGCGCGCGGGCGCTCGCGACGGTTGTTATTCCATAGTGGCTCGGTCCACTGACCACACGCCACTTCGCGACAGATCACCAAACCTGTTTGGGAGCGAACCATGCAGACGACGCAATCGCGACGGTGGCACGCGTACCCGCGCACGAACCCGGCTCGCAAGCCGACACCTTGGTGGTACTACGGTCGGGCGCTCTACGTGAGCCGGCGCGACTACTTCAAGATCTACTGCGCCCTCATGATCGTCCTCGGGTTCCCGATGGTTTTCCTCGCGCTGTACTTCGACTGGCAATATTGGAAGGCCGCGGCCCTCGGAGCAGGCACGGTCTCGCTGTTCTACCTCGGATACTCGCTCCTGGGCCTGTACCGCATGTACGGGCACCCCGGCCGGAACTACATCGCGCGTCTGATCCGCGAAGCCGATGTCGGCGGCGCGGCGGTCGTCGCTGACATTCACATCGGCACCTATCGGCACAGCTACATCCTCGCCGACCTGCTCCCGAACGCGGTGATTCACTCCGTCGATTGTTGGGGGGAACAAGGCGATCCGAAGGAGACCGCCATTCGCGATGTGCGAGACCTGGAATGTCCGCCAACCGGTCACCCGCAGATCCGCCCCGTGCGGACTGAGAATTATTCCCTGCCGCTCCCCGACGGATCGTGCAACGTTGTGGCCTTCGGTTTCGGCACCCACGAGGTTCCGAACAACGGCCCGCTCGACCAACTGTTTGCGGAAGCGAAGCGCGTGCTGAAACCGGGGCCAGGTTCAACCGAGGGTAACAGATTTGCAGTGAAGTGACCTGACCAAACCGTCTGTTTTTCCCAAGTTGAGGGGTGTTTTTCCGCACCGCCATTTCGTGGAGAACACAGACATGGTTCGGACCACTCCTGTCGCCGCCGAAGCCC
>CAMDQN010000118.1 GCA_945905925.1 Singulisphaera sp. GP187 | reverse complement strand
TGGTTCATCCCCGTTCTGGAATCAGTTCGCCGGGGGAACGGAACTTTTCGCTGGAAAAGCAGCGGAATTCACGAGCCGTGTGAACCAAAAACGGGATCGAACTCGAACCAATAATTCCATCGAAAGCCCAACTTCCGATCAGCCTAGGGGTTAACCACGTCCGTGAAGAATCGCCACTGCGCGCCATTGGTCAGAATGCCGAGTTTGATGTTCGGGTCTTTCGCGAAGTAGTCAGCGAGTTGCTCGTCAAAGCCGGCCAACTTTTTGCCCACCTCTTTCGCCTCAACGAAGAAGGCGAACAATCCGTTGTTCAGGAAAGCCCAATCAATCGGCTTTGTCGAGCGGTCTTTGCCGAAGTCAGCCTTGTACTCCGGCACACACTCACGCGGGTCGGTGAGATCGTAGCCGAGCATGGTGAAGAAGGGACCGATCAAACTCTGTTTGGTTGCTTGCTCATTGCCTTTCACGTGTTCTGCCAAATCCTTCACACGCTTTATGTAGCTCTCAATCAGGTCACGGAGATTGGACATGGTGTAAACCTGAGCATGTTTTCTTGGATTGCCTCTCGAGCATAAGTTCACTTTACCCCGAGTCGCAGCGTTGCGCCAACACATTCCGTCACTCGAATCAGTCGTTGGAGATGCTCGCGAATGGTCGCAAAACACAACAGCCCCGGCAAAAGCCAGGGCTGTTGATGTCCACTTTGGGGCGGTTACTACTTGATGAACAGCATCTCGCGGTACGTCGGCAGCGGCCACAGGTCATCCGCCACCAGCGTTTCGAGCTTGTCGCCGAGTGCCCGCAGGTCGGCCATCTTCGGCACAACGGTGTCGCGCGTTGCCTTCGCGTCGGTGTACGGGTCGCCCGAGTGCTTGTGGTTCACCGCGTGACCCAGGTCCGCGGTCGCGGCCTGGAACTTCGCGGTCATCGCGACCAATTCCTTCAGGTGGTCAAACTGCGAACTCGCGTCCACACCGGCAGACTTGGTCGCGTTCACCGTGGTGGCCACTTCCGCCTGATACCGCAGCGCCGCGGGGAGGATCATCGTCTTCGCCATGTTGACCATCGTCAGCGCTTCGATGCTCACTTCCTTGACGTACTTCTCGCTGAAGATGTTGTACCGGGCGATCAACTCACGCTCGCTGTACACCTTGTACTTGCCGAACAGTTCGACGGTGTCCTTGCGGACGATCACCGGGAGCGAGTCCACGGTGTTCTTCAGGTTCGGCAGCCCGCGCTTCTCGGCCTCCTTGTGCCACTCGTCGCTGTACCCGTCGCCGTTGAACAGCACCTTCTTCGACTCCTTCAGGATGCCCGACATCAACTCCTGAATGGCCTTGAGCAACTGCGTCTTCCCCTTCGCCGCTTCGGGTTCGAGCTTCGTCGCGATGAAGTCGAGCGACTCGGCCACGATCGTGTTCAGCACGGTGTTCGGGCCGGCGATGCTGAAACTCGAACCCACCGCGCGGAACTCGAACTTGTTACCCGTGAACGCGAACGGTGAGGTCCGGTTGCGGTCGCCCGCGTCACGCGGCAACTTCGGAAGCACGCTCACGCCGACTTCCATGAAGCCGCCCGGCAGCGTCGTCTCCGGCTTGCCCTTTTCAAGCTGGTTCATGATGTCTTGAAGCTGATCGCCCAGGAAGATCGACATGATCGCGGGCGGGGCTTCGTTCGCGCCGAGCCGGTGGTCGTTGCCGGCGCTCGCCACAGTCACGCGGAGCAACTCTGGATACTTCGCGACGGCGCGGATCACGGCCACGCAGAACACGAGGAACTGGGCGTTGTCGTGCGGGTTGTCGCCCGGGTTGAGCAGGTTCTCGCCGCAATCGGTGGACATGCTCCAGTTGTTGTGCTTTCCGCTACCGTTGATACCCGCGAACGGCTTCTCATGGAGCAGACACACCAAACCGTACTTCTCGGCCGTGCGCCGCATCACGTCCATGCAGAGTTGGTTGTGATCGGTCGCGAGGTTCGCGTCCTCGAAGATCGGCGCGATCTCGTACTGACTCGGCGCGACCTCGTTGTGTCGCGTCTTCACCGGGATGCCGAGCTTGAACATTTCGGCTTCAGACTCGGACATGCACGCAAGCACGCGCTCCGGGATCGTGCCGAAGTACTGGTCTTCCAGTTCCTGGCCCTTCGCCGGCTTCGCGCCGAAGACCGTACGCCCGCAGTTCAGCAGATCGGGGCGAGCATAGATGAAGTTCTTGTCGATCAGGAAGTATTCCTGCTCCGGGCCGACAGTCGCGAACACCCTCACCGCTTCGTTGTTGCCGAACACCTTCAGGATGCGCAGCGCCTGCGCCGACAGCGCCTCCATGCTGCGCAACAGCGGCGTCTTCTTGTCGAGCGCTTCGCCGGTCCACGAGACGAACACCGTAGGGATGACGAGCGTGGCCCCATTGGGGGACTCGCGAATGTACGCGGGCGAAGTCGGATCCCAACCGGTGTACCCGCGAGCCTCGAACGTGGCGCGAATACCGCCCGAGGGGAAGCTCGATGCGTCGGGTTCGCCCTTGATGAGTTCCTTGCCGCTGAACTCGGCGACGCCGCTCCCGGTGCCGTTCGGAGCGAGGAAACTGTCGTGCTTCTCGGCCGTGAGACCGGTCATGGGCTGGAACAGGTGGGTGAAGTGCGTGGCTCCGTGTTCGATCGCCCAGTCCTTCATCGCGCTGGCGACCGCGTCCGCTACCGCGGGATCGGTGAGTTGCGCCCCGAGTTTGATCGTCTTCTGGAGCGCCTTGAACACCGGTTTGGGTAACCGTGCTTTCTGCACCTCTTCGCTGAACACCAGTGTGCCGAACAGTTCCTTCAGGTGTGCGGTGTGGAAATCGAGTTGGTTGAGGTCGTACTCGGTCGTTGCGATGGCTTGAATCGCAGCCTGACGGGGGGTCGTCATCGGGTAAGGCTCCTGCTTGGTGGAATGGGTGATATTAGCCGCGAGCCGGAGGCGAGCGTGCTGCTTGCGGTTGGGCTAGTCGGGGAGAGGATACTCAGGTTATAAGCCCGATTCAATGTACGGCAAGAAGAGACCTACCCCCCCCCCCTCCTAGAAGGGAAAGGGTAAGAAATCCGTTGGCTTCCTCCCCTTCCTTTCAGGGAGGGGGTTGGGGGTAGGTCTCAGGAGAAAACCATGCGCACGATTGCTGTAATCAACCAGAAGGGCGGGGTCGGCAAGACGACCACGACCGTCAATCTCGCGGCAGCACTCGCGCTCGCCGGTAAGAGAGTTTGTGTAATCGACATGGACCCGCAGGCGCACGCCAGCACGCACCTGGGCGTCGAACCGGACGGCACGATTCCGTCACTGTACGACGTGCTGGTGTCCAATAAGCCGCTGGCCGAAGTACGCCAGTCGGTGGGCGACAATCTGAGCCTGATTCCATCCGACATCAACCTCGCGGCGGCGGAAGTGGAACTCGCGGGCATCGTTGGCCGCGAAGTGATTCTGCGCGAAGCGATGGCGGTCGATTCACACAAAGCGGATTACGTGCTGATGGACTGTGGCCCGTCACTCGGCGTGCTGACGCTGAACGCGCTCGCGGCGGCCGACGAGGTGTTCATCCCGCTGCAACCGCACTTCCTCGCGCTGCACGGTTTATCGAAACTGCTCGAAACGACGGCACTCGTCGCACGCCGCATCAACCCGAAGTTGACCGTGTCGGGCGTGGTGGTGTGCCTCTACGACGCGGCCACGAAGCTCGCGCAGGAAGTGGTGTCGGACCTCGGTGCGTTCCTGGCGCGGAGCCGCGGCGCAAACGTGCCGTGGGCCAACGCGAAGGTGTTCGACACGAAGATTCGGCGGAACATCAAGTTGGCGGAGTGCCCGAGCTTCGGGAAGAGCGTGTTCAGCTACGCGCCCAAGAGCAGCGGCGCCGCCGATTACGCCACGCTCGCGAACGAGGTGATGGACGTGACCGCGCCGGTGGTGGTCGGGCCGCTGAAGGTGAGCGTGGAGGTGCCGGTCGTTGAAGCACCGGCACGCCAGACAACCGTGGAACCCGCGGTCGCGTGACGGCAAAAGCGTCTTGGTGAGCCGGGAGCGTAGGCGACCCCGAGGGCATCGCGAACTCGAATCGCGAAACCTCCGATCGCTTACGCTCCCGGCTCGCCTTTTGGTTTCTCCCCTTCGCTCTCTGACGGTTTCGCCGCCCCGCCCTTCGGGTGGAACTGCTTGTGCATCGCCTTCAACCGCTCGCGGTCCACGTGCGTATAGATCTGTGTCGTCACGATCGAGGCGTGCCCGAGCAACTCCTGCACCGTGCGCAGGTCCGCGCCGCCGGACAGCAGGTGCGTCGCGAAACTGTGCCGCAGTGTGTGCGGGCTGACCGTCTTCGGCAACCCGGCCCGCTTGCAGTACTTCTTCACCAGCGACCACAAGTGAATGCGTGTCAGCGTGCGTCCACTCTTGCTCAGGAACACTTCGCTCGCGCCGTCGGCGTTACGCGCGCCTTCCTCCGGTGTGCCGACGAGGTACGCCCTGAGCGCCGCGACCGCGTGCTGGTTCAGCGGCACCACGCGCTGTTTGCTCCCCTTTCCGACGCACTTGCAGAATCCGGAATCGAGGTACAAGTTGTTGAGTTGCAGGGTCACCACCTCGGTCGCGCGACACCCGGTCGCGTAGAGCGTTTCGAGCATCGCGCGGTCGCGAAGATAGAACCGGTCGCCCGGTTGCGGAGCCAGAATAAGGGTTTCCACCGCGGTCGGCGGCAGCACCTCGGGGACGCGCTCCCACAACTTCGGCGAACCGAGGAGGTCTACAGCAGTTGCGTCAGCCTTCTCTTCGAGCCGCAAGAACCGGTAGAACATTTTCAGCGCGACAAGGTGCCGCGCGATACTCGGGGCTGCGAGTTCCTCCTCGTGCATGAACGCCACGTACCGCGCCAGGTCTTTGAGCTTCGGCTTGGTGTAGTCGGGGAGTTGGACGAGCGCGACCCACTTCGCGTACCGGTCGAGGTCGCGGCCGTAAGCGAGAATGGTGTTCTCCGCCAGCCCGCGCTCGGCCTGGACGTAGTGGCGGAAGGAAACGATGTCGGACCGTAGTTGGGAGAAGGACATCGCGTCACCTCCGGTCGAAAACCGCTCCGAACTCACGCGAATCGTACATCTGCCGCACCAGGGCGAGAACGTCAGTCGTGCGCCACCCGAGGTCGAACGGCGCGGACCGATACGGGTTGTAGTAGATATCCCGGAGCAGGCCGGTCTAAGGGACTGGCGATGAAGGCTTCCGCAGATCCGCGAGTTGTGCTTCCAGTACCTCGACGCGCGCCTTGAGCGCCTCGATCTCGGCAACGGCGGCGGTCAAACGGGCCTCGAACGCAGGGCCTGCGGGCGCAGGCGCGGGGCGAGGCGCGAGTACATCGGGGGCGCTGACTGACACCGGCGTGCCAGCGTGCTGGGCTTTTAGCCGGGGCAGTTCTTCGGGTGTGTGGAATCCGTGCGACACCACCGCGCCGCGGCGGTCCGGCTCGGTGAGGTACACGACCAGTCCGCGGTCGAACAGCGGCTTCAACACCTCGTCGAGCACGTCGAGTGAATCGAGCGTCGGAGCCATGCGGGCGGCGCGCGTGCGCAGATCGCCCTTCGTCTGCGGTCCGCGGAGCAGCAACTCGGCGAGTACCGCGAGTCCGGGGGCGGACTGGGTCCAGCGGTCGTAGAGTTCGTGCCGGAACCGGTCCACGCGCCCACCGGTGATGCGCGTCACCAGCCCGCGTTCCTGGAGCGGTTCCAGACCCTCCTCGACTTCCACCTCGTCGAGTTCAAACACTGGGTCGCGGTTCGACTTCTGGTTGCACCCGGTGACGAGTGAGTTGAGCGTGAGTGGGTACGAGTCCGCGGTTTTCGAAGTCTTCTGCTTCTCGACCAGCACGCCGAGGAGCCGGCGGTCCAGCGGCGACAGCGGTTCCCATTTCGGCGCAGGCGGCGGCGCGGCGGGCACCGGTGCGGGTTGTGGTTGGGGTGCGGGCGTCGCGTCGGACGACATGAACCACTCCGTGAAACGACAGCGGCCCGCGGACTCGTTCCGCGGGCCGTAGTTTTACGAAGAGGAGTGCGAAGGGGAAACCCGTTGCCACTGGGACCCAGAGTTGAACCCCCGGCTATCACCGCGCTGGGAACTTCGTGGGATCGCTCACCAGTGGGTCGAGCGGCTCGCCGTTGAGCGATTTCAGGAACAGCACGAGGTCCGCTTTTTCCTGTGCGCTCAGGTTCAGTTTCAAGGGAATGATCGGTTTCTTGGTTGGGCCGTAGGTCTTCACGTTGGGGTCCACCGGTTTGCCCGCGGCGCGGTCCTTGATGTACGCGGACTCCGCTGTGGTGTCGCGCATCTTCTCGTCGAGCCACGCGTTCACGTTCCCGCCGCGATCGTAGAAGTCCACCACCGCTTCCAGTGTCTTCTCCTCGCCATTGTGCATGTACGGCGCGGTCCAGAGCAAGCCGCGAACGCCCGGCGTCTTGAACGCGCCCACGAGCGCCATGTCCTTGTGCCCGGTGGGCAGACGCACGAACCGGCCGAACTCGCCAAGCGGCAACTCGCCGTCCTTCGCGCCGATGCCGAGGTTGTGGAACCCGTGGTCCGTGTACGTGTCACCGGTGTGGCAGTTCGTGCAGCGAGCCTTGTTGAAAAACAGTTCGCGGCCCGCGAGGATGCGCTTTCCGGACTCTTCCGCTTTCGCCGCGTCCTTCTCCGCGTCCAGGCCGATGTCCTTCAGCGCGGTGCTCTTCGCGGCGAACTCGGCCTTCAGCACGTTCGTGTAGTCCTCGGCCTTCAGCACGAACTTGCCGCTCTCCTCTTCGGTCACGCGCTTGCGCATCGTCGCGTAGGCCTTGTCGTCGATGCTGTTGCCGAGCAGCACGGTGCGTTCGTAAGTCGCGACGGCTTTGGCCGCTGCGTCGCGCGTCGGTGCGTGGCCGAACACGCGGTTAAACGCTTTCACAAAATCCGGGTTCGTGCGCAGGCGCGCGACCGCTTCTTCCCACGGGTCGGCCTTCCCACCGAACATCTCCTTGTTGTTGCCCACTGGACCTTGTGCCTGGTCTTCGAGCGACGTGCCGCGGCCGTCCCAGAACTGGAACCGGTTGTACGCGGAGTTGAACACCGTGGGCGAGTTGATCGGCCCGAGCGCATTGTTGATGCCGGTGGACGACTTCGCGCCGTCGGCGAACCCCTTGTCCGGGGCGTGGCACGTCGCGCACGCGACGCTCCCGTTGGTGGACAGAACCTTGTCGTAGTAGAGTTGCTTACCGAGCACCCACTTCTCCGCGGTAATCGGGTTCTCGACGGGAACCGTCGGCGGCTGCGTGAGACCGAGCGGCACCTTCAATTTGACGACCTTCCGCGTCACCTTCAGGCCGGTCGCGGGGTCTACTTCATCCTGCGTGCCCTCGGTCCAGAAACCTTTGAGGGACTTCCATTCGGGTTGGTTGCTGGTGACGAACAGGACCGGAACGCGGTCCTTGAACGGCGTCATCTTCGACTCGTCCGGGAGCAGGAAGTCGGCTGGTTCGAGTTTGGGTTGTGCGAAAGCAGGAGTCGCGAAGACGAGCAGCGCGAGCGCGAGCAGAAACCTACGAACTGTCATTGCAGTCCTTTCAACGTTTAGCCGCGACCCGAAGGGAGCGAGGCGGGTGTGAGGTTGTCGGGGAGGCGGGAGATTCGGTCAAGTATCGTTAGGTGTATGTGTCAGGTGTGTCAACGTGCGGTTCATCGGGCGCGTTCGCGCGGAATCGGCGGTGCCAATGGAAACGCGGCGAGCAGATCAGAAACCGCTGGCCGGTCGGTCGGGTCCGCGGACGGGTACGCGAAGATCACGCACCGGGCGCGCGAAAGAATGAAGTCCCCCCCGAGTTGGAGCAGGTCTTCACCGGCATACGGTTTCTTCACGCGGTAACCTCGGACCATCCCGCGGAAGTAGCCCCACAGAACACGTGGCTTGAAGAACGTGAGCCACCCGGTGCGATCCAGTCCGAACGCGGTGTACGCGGCGCGCTCCGGGTCGCACACGAGCGGCACGTTCCACTTGAACCGCGACAGATACAGTGACAGCACTTCGGGCTTGGCCTGCGATACGACGAGAACGGAGCAGCCGCGTGCCGCGAACTGGTCGCGGGCCGCGTCCACCTCACCGAGGTGGGCGTTACAGGGTATTCAGGCAAGGTGTCGCATGAGAACAAGCAGCAGGTAATCGGACGTGCAGAACTGCGACAGCCGGACCGAGACGCCATCCGGTTGAAGAAACTGGAGGTCGGGAGCAGTGTTGTTGAGTGTCACGCGGGCAGTTTACGAGCGACGCTTCTCCGCTTCAACCAGTGGTGGGCGCGGACCTGCTTCGCCACTTCCTTCCAGAACCCCCACGCGAACCCGAAATGGATCGCGACGAACACCACCGGGATTCGCGCCGCCACCGCGCCCGGTTGTCTTCGGCCAAGCACGACGCCCGCACCGAGCAACACGCTCGCATAGAGCGAGACACTCCCGAGCCACACCCAACCGAGGTACGGCACCGCGAAACTGAGCAACCCCGCGACGGTCACCCACACCGCCCACAGCGGCGGGACGAGCGCCGGAATCGACAGCGACTTGGGATGTTTGGCCGCGAGCTTCGCGCGCCCGCTGCCGTAGCGCCCGAGTTGGTAGAACAACGCGCGGAAACTGCTTCGCGGCTCGTACAGGATCTTCACAGTGGGTGTGAAATAGCACGTCAGCCCGGCGGCGTGGACGCGCTCGTTGAACTCCACGTCCTCGCACGCGTCGAAATCTTGATCGAACAGACCAATAGTGGCAAACACCGACCGCGAGTACGCGACCGCGGTGCTCTGTGGTGGAACGAACTTCGCCTCGTTCGAGTAGATGTCGGAGTCCGGGTTGTGACCCAAGCGACTGCTTCGTGCGGCGCGAACCGCTTGCTGAAATGGCGTCGGGTTCTCGACGTCCAGCGGTTGCGGGCGGCCCAGGCAGTCTGCCTTGCTCTCCGCGAACGCGTCCGAGAGCTTCTTGAGGTACAGCGGATCCGGGACGTGACAGTGCCCGTCCACGATGACGAGCACGTCCTTCGTCGCGTGCCGGATCGCGGTGTTCCTCCCGGCCGAAGAGAGCTTGTCGTAGTTGAACACGAGCTTCAGGTTGGCGAACTCGGCTTGCAGCCGGCGCACGATTGGCACCGTGTCGTCGGTAGAGACGCCGTCACTGACGATCACCTCGAACTGATCCAGGGGGAAGTCCTGCGTGAGCAGGAGGCGCAGCGTGTGTTCGATGGACCGTGACTCGTTCCTGACGGGGACTATTACAGAAACGGATGGCATAGATAATCCTCGCCCGTTTAGCCGCGACTCGTAGTCCTCGGAGGGGATCGCGCAACCGACGCAACTCGATCCCCTCCGCGGACTACGGGTCGCGGCTAAACGGAACGTCGTCATTCCGTCGGGACGCGAGGCGCGCGGTAGTATAGGCGCTTCAGGCCGATCATTTTCAGTCCGGTGGCGAAGAGGACGAACAGTTCCATCCGCACGGAGCGGAAGCGGACGTAAAACAAATCGTAGGCGAGTTTGTTGCGGACGCTGCGAACGCACGTGTCCGGCGGCAAGTGGATCTGCGCGAACCCGGTGATGCCGGGGCGCACCGCGTGCCGGCGGTCGTAGCCTACCACGACCTCGCGCAACTTCTTCACGATCTCCGGGCGCTCCGGGCGCGGACCGACCAGGCTCATTTCGCCCTTCAGAACGTTGAACAGTTGTGGCAGTTCGTCGAGATGCAGTTTGCGCAGCACGCGACCCACGGGCGTGATGCGCGTGTCGCCAGGCGGGCTCCACTGCGGTCCTGTCAGCTTCTCGCAGTCGTGGTACATCGTGCGAATCTTGTACAGCGTGAACACTCGCCCGCCACGGCCGACGCGGGTTTGCGTGTAGATCGCGGCGCCTCGCGACGTGAGACGCACCAAGAGAATGCACGCCAACAGCACCGGGAACGCCGGCACAAGCATCAGCGCCGCGAGCGCGAAGTCGGCCGTCGCTTTGACTCGCTCACCGGCCAAGAGCGGCACCACCGGCAGCACGGCGCCCGGTTCGCGGCGCCATCGCGGGGCGTGTGGTGGGGTTCGCAACGCGGACCTCTGGCTGACCCGGACGGGCGATATCCCGTTGATGCTCATCAGGTGCGATCCTTAGGGCGAACAGTTCTTATGTGGTTCCGTCACGGAGTCACCGAACCACATTTACTTCACAAACGCCGCGGAGTACTGCGCCCACGTCGCGAGCACGAACGCCTTCGTCGTCGCATCGTCTTCGGGGGCCGCGTCGTTGTCGGAATCGGCGAGCGGGGTGGCGATGTAGACCTTGTAGAGCGTGGGTGCTCGCAACTGGCCTGCGAACTGCCATCGCGGATTGTCCGGGGCGACCCACTCGCCGGCGGTCGTCCACGCCCACCGGACTCGCACGCGGTCCTGCTTCGTCTGCGTCTTCTTCTCGAAATCCGCGACGTACACGGTCGCGGGCCCGCGCGGAAGGTCGAAGGTTTCTTTGCGCGGTCCGCGGAGCGTCTTGTAGCCGCTCCCGGGGTAGCACACGTCGGGCGTGTGGGTCGTGACCGACCCCGAAATGCCACTGATGAAACTGATCATCGCAGTGCGATTGTCGGGGGACATGTAGCGGCGGCTGGTCGCGATGCTGCGTTCGTTCACCGGCATCTCGGTGTCCACCTTCTCCGGCTGCCAGCCCTCGAACCGGACTTCCACCGCGTGGAGTCGGTCGGTCTGCGCGGTGTCGGGGCTGATCATGTTCCAGCGCTGAGTAACAGAGCCGTGAACCAGCGCCCCGCACACAACCAGCGCAAGAACGGATGCGAACGTGAGTGGCTTCATCATGGTGTTTGGTGTTTGGTGTTTGGTGTTTGGTGTTCGCGTCTCAAGCGTGCTGTGCGGAACGGGAGAACGAAACACGAAACACTACCTCAGCACAGGGCTTCACCATCGGTGGAACCGATGTACACGACACCGGAGTACGGAATCTCCATCGTCGCGATCCGCTCGGCGGCGCGCTTCAACAGCGGCGTCGCGGTCTCGCGGTACTTGGCGCACACCAGCACCACTTCGCACCGCCGCGCCACTTCCACCGACTCCGCGACCGTCAACAGCGCGTGCCCGTGGATCACAACGCAGTCGTAAGGCTCTTTCATCTTCGCGAGGACGGCTTCGAGCTTGTCGCCCGTCGCGGCCTTGCGGGCCTCATCGGACCACTTCCCGGCCGGGAGCAAGTGCAACCCGCTCGGCAGGAACTGCACCGCCGACCGCATGTCGGTTTCCGCGCGAAGCAACTCGCACACGCCCGCCAGGTTCGGCACGCCCGCGTAAGAATGTAGCGCCGGTTCCCGCAGGTCGAAGTCAACAACCAGCGTCTTGTAACCGGCTTGTGCGAGACTGCTCGCGAGTCCGAATGCGGCGAACGCTTTGCCCTCGTCGGCGATCGGGCTGGTCACGGCGATCGTCGTCGCTCCGCGACTCAGCCACGTCTGCGAAACGTAGGCGCGAAGTTTGTCGATGGCCTCATTCGCGGCGGCGCGTTTCACCGGGTCGCGGCCACCGGCTCCGGCGGCGGTCGTGTCATTGGGGACGCACGGGATCACGCCCACCACCGGCACCGGCACGGACGACTTCACGTCGGCCAGCGAACTCACGCGCCGCGACATCGTCTCGTAGCCGATCACGCCGAGTACCATCAGCACGAACCCGAGAATCCCGGCGAACGCGGTGCCCATCGCCTGCTTCTTCGTGTCCTTCTGCGTCGGGGCCGAAGCGGGCTGAAGGATCGTGACCCGCGGCGGCGACTCGACCTCTAACTTGAGGAGCTGTTGCTGAAGGATCAGCCGCCGGTACACGCTGTCGATGGTTTGGAGGTCGCTGTCGTCGGTTTGGTACGGGTGCTTGTCCTCGAACTTCACCTGGGTCAGCGGGTTGCCGCTTTTGTCGGTCGGGATGGGCAGTTCCATCAACCGTTTCTCCGCCCGTGCGCGCGACTCTTTTGCCAAGTTGAGTTGTTCCTGGTGCCGCTGAATGGTGCGGATGATCTCTTCCAATTCGGTCGCGACCTTCTTCGCTTCTTCCAGTCGGCGGGCGCCTTCGTATGTTTTGAGTTTCTCGGCCCGCAGCTCCGCCCACCGCTTCTCGTCTGCCTCGTAGGCGGCCTTGAGTTCGACAACTGCGGGCGGGTAGGGCGGGTTACTGGTGCTCTCGATCCGCTTCCACTCCCGGTGGGAAATGTTCGCCCGGATCTTGGCCGTGACAACGTCCTGGTCCTTGTCGATCATGTCCTCGATCAGTTTCGGCGTGGCAGATTTCTGGATGGCCTCCAATTTCTCCCGCAGCACCGCCTCGCGGCGCTTGTAGTCGCTGATCGTGAGCGGTAGCTGTTCGACCTCGCGCCGGCGCGCCACGATCTCGTTGATGAGGATGCTGGGGTTGGCACGGTCGATAATGTCCTGCGGGAGCAGTCCCGGCACGGGCGGCAGTCCAGCGCCCGGCGCGGGCGGGACCACCGGTCCGACGCCCCCCGTGTGAACCACACCCGGCGCACCCGGAACCGTCGGCTTCGGCGCTTTGGCTTCGAGGATCTTCTTGATCTTGAGTTGCGACTCCTCGACCTTCACCAAGAAGTCTCGCATCTCGTGCGCCTTCCGCTCGACGACCTGTTCGATGAACGCTTTTTGCACCGCGTCCACGATGCGCTTCGCGTCCTCCGGTTCGTGACCGCGGAACGTGATCCGAATCACTTCCGACCCTTCAGTCCAGGACACCACCAACTCCTCGTCGAGGTACTTGGTGGGGTTCTTCTGTGCCTTGATGGTGGGCAGGTCTTTCATGTCGCGGAGGGCCGCGTTGAGTACGAACTCGGACTTCACGAGCGCGGACAGCGTCTTCAGGTACGTGAGGAAGTCGGTGCGCGCCTGCTGTGGGTTGTTCTGGTTCGCGAGCGTGGTCGGCACCGACGACACCTGGAGCATGCCGTAGGATTCGTACTTGCTGGCGAGCAGTTCCCACGCGGCGAGTGCGCCGGCGCCGCCGAGCAACGTGCCGCAGAACGCGATCATCAACCAGTGGAGTTTCAGGTAGATGAAGACGCGCATCCCGGCGCCGTCGTCCGGCTTCTCGCCGGGCCGCGTGGCGGGCTTCGGCGCCTTGGGTGGCGCGGTAGGAGTGGTCGCGTTCGTGGCGAAAGTTGGTCCGGTCATGGCCTGAATCCATTCAGGTTGATGTGGCGGGGGAAGAACCTCTCCCCCCAACCCCCTCCCCTAAGAAGGGAGGGGGAGAAAGTCATTGAGAATCAAGGCGCGTATCCGGCGCGCGTTGGCTTGGCTCCCCCTCCCTTCTTTAGGGGAGGGGGTTGGGGGGAGAGGTTGTCTCCTCCACCACGAGCTTCTTCAGCACCCACAGTTCGACCGCAAGCAGTCCCATACCGACAATCATCATCGCGTAGCCGTAGCCGTCGTGCAGGAACTTGCGCGTGCCTTCATCCGTGATGAAGTTGAAACTCACCCCGGTCGCGGTGATGCGCAGCACGTTCGTCAGTACCGCGATCGGAATGATTCCGAGCAGCACCATCAGTTTCTCGAACTTGCTGCGCTGCATCAGCAGAACCGCACCGACCGAGAACGCGGCGAACGTCACCATCATCTTCAGCCCGCTGCACGCGTCCACGACCCCGAGCCGCACTTCGTCGATAAGGATCAGGTTCCCGTCGCGAATCGCTGGCAGGCCGAGTGTTTGCAGCAGGAACGTGCTGCTAACGGTCGCGGCGGTTTTGAGCGGTGCGCCGACGTTGCGTTCGAGTTCGTAGGGCAGCGGGATCATGAACGCGAGGAACGCGATCGCGGGCCCGGTGAGCTTCAGCAGCGGCACGCCACCAACCGCGAGCATCACCGCGACGAGCGCGAGCAACAGCGAGGCCGCGTCGAGCTGGTGGAACAGCATCGCGCCAGCGACAGCGCGCATCGCGAGGATGCTAACGAGCATTCCGCAGCCCAGAATCGGGAGCGGTTTGAGTACGAGTGATTCACTCTTCCCAGCACGCCAGATCAGGAACGCGGAGAAGAACGGCACGAGCAGGCCGTGTGAGTATTGCGGATCGTTGATCCACTTGTCCGCGAACACACTGAGCATGGGCAAGTACGCCCAGCCGAGAACGGCAACGATCGCGACGCTTTGCCAAACGGCAACACGAGACGCCGCGGGGGCCAACGCTGGCGCGGGAGAATTCGAGGGTGCGAAACTGACAGATGACATCCGTGTCCCCGTGCGAACCGGGCGTTCGTGGCCCTACATCCACGACCCGGAATCCGAAGCGCGGGGATTGTGTCCGATGTGGGGAGAGTGAATCAACCCCAATTGGAAGGGAAGGGGAGAAGGGGTGTAAGGGTGAAGGGGAGACAAGAGAAAGCCGTGGCCTTCTTGTCTCCTCTTCACCCTTTCACCCCTTCTCTTCAATCCAGTTTCTTCCACGGGGTGAGCGTCTCCTTGCCGGTCACGCCGATGCCGCCGAGGATCGTGAATTCGCCGACGAGTTTGGGACCGGCTTCGATCTTGTACACGCTGACGCCGAACTGACCCGCACTGACCCAGCCCACCGAAAGTTGGTCGCCTTTCCGAATCGCCGTGCCGACGAACAGCAGCTTGTCGTCGAGCCGATAGGTCATGATGTACCCGTCGCCGCGTTTCTCCAGCGTAACCTCCGTGACGATCTTCTTGCCGGTCATCGCGTCGATCTGTTCGGAACGGAACTTGCCGACGATGTCCACGACCTCCGCAACGGCGGGCCTGGGTTTCTTCAGCGTGACGAGGAAACACCCGGCTTTCGCTTCGGGTTTGAAGTCCGCGGGGCGGTTCTGGCCCTTCGGGTCGAAGCAGAGTTTCAGCGTGTCGCCTTCGAGCGAGTAGATGCCGAGCATGACATCGTCTTTGCCTTCACCCTCGCGAACCGAGAGATTCGCGGTGCCCGGCGACTTGCCCGGATCGAGTTGGAGCGTCCCGGCGCGGTGAACCTTTTCGTCGCGCCGAAACACGAACACGTTCGCGCCGAAGAACACGCCGCGGGTTTTGAGGTCCGCGGCGGCGAGTGCCTCGCCACCTTCTTCCCACGACTCGACTTGCCACGTGCCCTGGAACCGCTGAAGTTCCGCAGCCGCGGTGGGCGTTTTCTTCGGCTCCTCGGCCGCCGCGCACGCGACGAGGAGAAATAGCGCGGCGAGGGTGATAAGGGGCTTCATGCGAGGGATTCCTTATCGGGTGCGCGACGAACGACTTCGTGTGCATTTTAGCCCCGGAGGGGCGACCGATGTTAGCCCAAGGTGCGGCGAGCGAAGCTCACAAACCCTGGGCGGGCTTGGGCGGACTCGCTGCGGGGTTTCTGTCCTCGGCCACCCAGGGTTTGCCGCCCAGGGTGCAGCGAGCTTCGCTCGCTGCACCCTGGGCTAACATCTGCCGCCCTCTTCGAGGGCTGAAAAGACACGCTACTTCTTCCCCTTCCGATACCGCGCGATGAGCGCGTTCGTCGAGGTGTCGTGCTTCAATTCCGGTTCGGTCGCGGACTCCAGTTCCGGCACGATCTTCGACGCGAGCGCCTTGCCCAACTCCACGCCCCACTGGTCGAACGAACCGATGTCCCACACCACGCCCTGCGTGAACACCACGTGTTCGTAGAGAGCAACGAGCGAGCCCAGCGCGAACGGCGTCAGTTTCTCCACCATCAGCACGTTCGACGGCCGGTTACCGGGGAACGTCTTGTGCGGCACCAACCAGTCTTCCACCTTGTCCGCCTTGACTTGCTCCGCGGTTTTGCCGAACGCGAGCGCCTCCGCCTGCGCGAACACGTTCGCCATGAGCAAATCGTGGTGCCGACCCGCCGGGTTCAGCGACTTGCAGAACGCGATGAAGTCGCACGGGATGATCTTCGTGCCCTGGTGAATCAACTGGTAGAAACTGTGTTGGCCGTTCGTGCCAGGTTCGCCCCAATACACGCTGCCGGTCTGGTAATCGACCTCCGCGCCGCCGAGCGTGACTCGCTTCCCGTTGCTCTCCATCGTCAGTTGTTGCAGGTACGCCGGGAACCGCTTCAGGTACTGGTCGTAGGGCAGCACCGCGACCGTTTCCGCGCCGAAGAAACTGCCGTACCACACACTCAGCAGGCCCATGATCGCTGGCAGGTTCTTCTCGAAGGGCGTTGTGCGGAAGTGCTCGTCCATCGCGTGGAAGCCCGCGAGCAGGTCGCGGAAGTTGTTCGGGCCGATCGCGAGAACGGTCGCGAGGCCGACCGCGGAGTCCATCGAGTAGCGCCCGCCGACCCAGTCCCAGAAGCCGAACATGTTCGCGGTGTCGATGCCGAACTCTTTCACCTTCGCCGCGTTCGTACTCACCGCGACGAAGTGCTTCGCGACCGACGCTTTGTCTTTGAGAGTGGCGAGTGACCAGTTGCGCGCGCTCTCCGCGTTCGTCATCGTCTCTTGCGTGGTGAACGTCTTCGAGCAGACGATGAAGAGCGTTTCGGCCGGGTCGAGATCGCGCACGGTCTCCGCGAAGTCGGTGCCGTCCACGTTCGACAGGAAGCGGAAGTTGAGTTCGCGCTTCGCGTAGAAGCGGAGCGATTCGTTCGCCATGACTGGCCCGAGATCCGACCCGCCGATGCCGATGTTCACGATGTTCTTGATCGGCTTGCCGGTGAAGCCTTTCCACTCGCCCGAACGAATACGATCCGCGAACGCACCCATCGCATCGAGGACTTCGTGAACCTCCGGCACGACATTTTTGCCATCGACGATGACGCTCGCGCCTTTCGGCGCGCGAAGGGCCGTGTGCAGCACCGCCCGGCCCTCGGTGATGTTGATCTTCTCGCCGCTGAACATCGCGTTGATGCGGCCCTTCAAGTCGCACTCCGTGGCGAGTGCGAAGAGCAACTTCAGCGTTTCGTCGGTGACGCGATTCTTCGAGTAGTCGAGGAAGATACCGACGCCTTCGGCGGTCATGCGCGTGCCGCGCGCCGGGTCCGCCGCGAACAAGTCGCGCAGGTGCGACTTCTGGGTATTCTGGTAATGCGACTGCAGCGCGGCCCAACTCGGGCGCTTCGTAAGCAAGGTGCGTTCGGCCATATTAAGGAACTCCTGGGTGAAATTGTCCGCGGTTTAGCGCCGACCCCGAAGGGGTCGTGCCGCGTGCCCGTAGCTTATCCTCCCGCCGCCAGGGTTCACCCGGAAACCGCCACATTTTGTCTCGCCGCGCGACGGAGCTGATAACCCGAAACGCGTGCCGGACCGCGATCGCACTTGCAGACTACTCACTCTCTTCATGTTGGATATTTTCGACTGTTACCTCCTTCCTCGCGTGGGTAGCCTCATCTGAAATTCAGGGTATCGTTCATCTCTCTTCGCGATCCCGGGGTTTCCTATGTCGCCTCACGTCCGACGGTGTGGGTTCACGTTGATCGAGCTGTTGGTGGTAATCGCGATCATCGCGATCCTCATTGGGCTGTTGCTACCCGCTGTTCGGAAGGTGCGCGAGGCCGCCGGGATGTAGTGCCAGAACAACCTCAAGCAGATGGGGTTGGCGATGCATGGCCACCACGACGCGATCGGAGCGTTCCCGGCCGGCATCCACCGGAACCAAGGCGCGGCGGCGCCATCGACGCAGAACTACGCGTTGATGGAGAACCCGGTCCGGCGGTTCAACTGGACGATCGCGATCATGCCGTACATTGAGCAGGACAACGTCTTCAGGTTGTGGAACATGACGACCTTCAACGCCAACCGCGGCGTCAGCGGCGACCCGGCGACCGTCTCGTGGCGGGTGCTCAAGACGTACCTCTGTCCGTCGGACCCACTGGAGAACGCGGGCTTGGACACCGGCGAGGGGGCAAGCAGTCCGCCGCGACACTGGGCCATCACCAACTACGGGGCCAACGCTGGTCGGCGCAGTTATCGGCGGGCTGACCAGACCAACGACGGACCGTTCGTCCACAACACGCCCCGGAAGTTCGGCGACATGACCGACGGCACCTCGAACACGATCTTCATCGGCGAGCGGCACCACAAGGATCCGACCTTCGACACCATCCCCGGCGAAAACCTGGACGCGTGGGGGTGGTGGGCGTTTGGGGCCGAGGGTGATGTGCTGTTGAGCGCGGCCCAACGGATCAACTGGAACATGCCCCGCACCGGCGCGACCCAGGCCGATTACGACCTGCGGATCGCCGTGTTCGGTAGCGGGCACACGGGCGGAGCCAACTTCGCGCTGGGCGACGGGTCCGTCCGGTTCATTTCGGACAGCCTGGATCTCGTCACCCTCCAGCGGCTGTGTATGCACCAGGACGGCGCGGTCGTCACCCTGCTCTGACACGCGTGCGGCCGTCGCGGACCGGGCGCTCCGGTCCGCGCTTCGCGCCCCCTCACCACCTACCCGGCCCGCCGCCCATGACACACTTCACGCACCGGCTCGGCACGTTCGGCGCGAACGCGCTGGCGGCGTACATCATTCACGGCCTCGTGTTCGCTGCGGTGAAGCCGTTCGTGCCGAAGGACTCGCCGCTCTGGTACGTTCTCGCCGGATACGCCGTCGCGCTCGCGGTCTGTTACGCGTTCGTGCGCCATCTGGAGAAGCACAAGTTGTTCTTGCGGATGTGAGGACGACGAAACGCGCTCAGGACGATTGCAAAGTCGTAGGCATCAACGGATCAAGAGGTTGACGGCCTTGTCGATGTCCCAGTTGAGAGCGTCGGCCTGGGCCTTGAGTGG
>CAMDQN010000117.1 GCA_945905925.1 Singulisphaera sp. GP187 | reverse complement strand
AGCGGGAACACCCGCGTCGCTGCGGCCGGGTGGTCGAACGGAATCGGCGAGTGGCGCGTCGGCGGGACCGTGGACGCCGGAACGATCACGCTGACCAACCGGGCGACCGCCGCGGCCGGTGCCAGCGGCCGGTGGGCGGACGGACTGGCGTCCGAGCGGACCGAACTGGCGCGGCAGATCGCGGCGCTGGCAAACTGGCACCCGACGCTCGTGTATTACCGACCGAAGTGCTACCTGACCGGCGGGGTCGCCTGGGCGGTCGCCACCGCCACCAAGCCGGGCGCCGTTCGCGACCCGTTCGTAGCTTTGAGCGCGGCCGACATCGAGAGGTTTGAGGAACTGCTCGCGGCGCATCTGGACGAGATGCCGCCTGTCGACTTCGGTGCCATCGCCGACTCTACCGTTCGGGCCGAGGCCGAGGGCGAGTGGCGGCGCGTGAAGGACACGTTCAACCCAAAGAACCTGCGGGCCGGGTGCGCGATTCTCCGCGAACTGGCGGTGGCGTACCGGCTCGACCGGAAGGAGGTGGTATTCGCCCGCGGCGGCCAGTTCGCCTGGCTCACCGCGCTGCTGGCCAGCGAAGCGGAACCGCCGGCACCAGTTTCGGGCGGCGTTACACCACCCGCAATGAGAGTGTGGATCACGGCACCGCGCCGTGCGGTGTGCCCGCCCCTCATCCGACGGCCGATGTACCGTTAACCGTTTACGGAGTCCCAATCTTCGTGCAGTGAGCTATGGATGGCAACTTGGTTCCGTCCTACCCTTTCAGCCGACGAGCAGGCTTCGGACGAGCATGTGGAGGCTCGCACCGGCAGAGTACGGATGCACCAGAATCGCAAGCCCACCTGCATTTGCGCCCGTGCCGCTCTGCAGAATTGGGGCGGCCGCGCTCCTGTTCAAGGTTTTGGCGGACACGTCGATGGTTCCAACTATCGGTACCGATACGGATGGGCCGAAAGACGGATGGAAACGCCCTTTGATCATCGAACGGTTCGAATAAGGGCGGGTATCGCACTCATGGGGATCAGCCCGCCTAATTCCGGCGGCGTCGGTGGTAGTCGCAAATGCTCACCGCAGTCGCCGGAAGGTCGTTCCGTCGTTTTCTATGGAGCGGAAGTGGGCGGTGGCCCGGCGGTCCACCGTCCGCGCCGACGGTGGACCTGGATTGGATGCCGATTACCACTCCCGACGGCCCGCTCGCTGACCGCGATTTTCCTCCAACCGCCTCCCTTGGGGAGGGTGCGACACGCCGTCGCACTTCCTCTTAACTCGGAGTCGGATCATGGGCTTCTTCTCGCGTCCCACCGCACCCGCGGTCGTCAAGCCGGCCAAGATCTCGCTCGCGACCGCCGCCGCGCGAACCTTCATCCACCGCTTCCACGTACCCGGGTACGACCGCGGTACGATTCACACGTTCGGTAACACGCACCGCGTGGAGACACCGCTCGACGCCGACCCGGGACGCCTCCACCAGGGGCTCGACCAGGCCGAGCGGGCGGTCCGGTCCGGGGCCAACGAGGGTACCCGCCTCTACGCCGCCATCGCCGACGTCCTCACCCACCTCCTCAACCACGCCGACCCGCGGAACCCGTGGGTACCGATCGTCGTCACCGACGGCATGGACAACCAGTCGCGGGTGACTGACTTCGACACCCAGTGGAAGGACAAGCAGCAACTGGTGCCGAACGCGCGGTTCGCCGGCGAAATGATCGCCCAAGGGCTGACCGCAATGCGGTCAGTCGGCATCGTATGCCAGCCGATCGTGGTCGGGGTGGGCGGCGACCGACAGATCGACGCGGTCGCGATCGGCGCTCTGGGCCAAGCCGGTGGGTTCCCGACGTTCCACATCAGCGGCTTCGACCAGTTGGCCGACCTGCTCACCGCCGAAGTGACCCGACTCGTCGTCACCGACCGCCTCGTCGGCCATCGTGTGGGCAATCTGAAAGTGGTCACCGCCCACCAGACCGCACGCGTCCACCGGTTCCCGGTCGAGTACGCGATCGTCATGGACCGTTCGGGCTCAATGAATGCCGCAGAATAGACTTCACGCAGCCAGGAATGAGTCGCTGTCGAACGTCTGGAACTTCAGCGTCATGAGCGAGGCGAGAGCCTCGCGGTGGTCCGTTGGGATGCGATTCAGGCACTCGTCGATGGCCGCCCGGAAGGTCGCGAAGTCGGCGTAGTGCTTGCCCCGCAGGGCCTTCTTCTTGGTGAACCTCCACAGGCGCTCGATCACGTTCAGGTTCGGCGAGTAACTCGGCAGGAACAGCAACACGATCCCCAATCGTGTTGCTTCGGCCTCCACCGCCACCGAGACGACGTCCTGACGGGTGCCAATGGGCGGGTGATCAAAGCGGAGAAGTAACTGTCGCCAACGGGAAGAGAAACTGTCGCCAATCACGACGGCAACGACGCCAACGCCGTGCTGTACACGATTCTGCTCCACCGTTGGGTCGACGCACAATCGCTCTGACCTGATCTTGACCGACCGGCCAACGGCGAATCTGCTGGTTTCTCATCGGATACTCCACCCGATGCAGCCCGGCTCGACGAGCGGGGGCTCACGACGCGATTCGGCATGCTAGGGTATGCCACCGCAAGCGGCGCTCGGCGGGTCACTCGAAGCAGTGGTTCCAAGTCAGGACAACTGAGGCCGAACTCACAATGAAGAGGCTCCGTTGGCACACATCATCGTGGCTGATGCTGGTTCGGCTGTGGAAATCTTGGGCGTCAAACTTGTTGGTGTGACCGCCGAGAACGGAACCAAGCTCCTGCTGACCTTGGCCTTCGTCCTGCTCTTGCTCCTTTTTGGGCGTACCCTCCTCGCGTTGGTGAACCGATTCACTCCCGGTCATCCCAGGACACGGCTCGCGTTCTGGACACACCAGAGTATCCGAATCGCGGTCACGCTGATCCTGTTCCTCGGCGTGATCTCCATCTGGTTTGAAGATCCGACCCGACTGGCAACAGCGATGGGGCTGGTAGCCGCGGGGCTGTCGTTCGCGCTCCAGAAAGTCGTTACATCCGTGGTCGGTTACTTCGTCATTTTGCGAGGGAAGATGTTTACTGTCGGAGATCGCATTGCAATGGGAGGCGTCCGTGGCGATGTCGTCGCCCTCGACTTCATCAAGACAACGATCATGGAGATCGGCCAGCCACCGAGTTACACGAACGCAGACACTTCGACGTGGGTTCGCAGCCGCCAGTACACCGGCCGCGTCGTGACGGTAACCAACGACAAACTCTTCAGCGAGCCGGTCTACAACTACACGCGTGACTTCCCCTACATCTGGGAAGAACTGATTGTGCCGATCTCTTACACGACTGACCGCAACCGCGCCGAGGAGGTGTTGCTTGAAGCGGCACGACACCACGGGATTCCGGCGGTGGCATTGAGCGAGTTGGAGCAGCAAGAACTGCAACGTCTGATCCCAGTCACGTTGGGCGACCTGGAGCCGAGGGTCTACTACCGGCTGACGGACAACTGGCTGGAATTGACGGTGCGTTTCTTTGTGAAGGTGCAGGGAGTCCGCGATGTGAAGGATGCGATGAGCCGGGAGATTCTGCGGGGGTTCGATGAGGCGAAGATCGGCATCGCTTCGGCGACATTCGAGATCGTCGGTTTCCCGCCACTGCGTGTGGAGAAATCTCAGAAGAGCGACAGTCCGGGGATCTGAGCCCAACGGCCTTTGCACGATGTCGCCGGCCTTGTCCGACAAAGTGGGCTGCCTGCCGCCCGAAGAGAACAACCTCGACCGGCCAAACCCGATGAACTCGCCACTTCACCGGCTTTCAATTACCCACAAGTTCGCCTCGCCCTCGGTGGTCGTTGGGGATACCGTCGTCAGCCGGGTGACTTTCCGCAACCGGTGTGTCAGTCGGGGGAACGGGCATGGACGCCTGGGTCGAACACGAGCTGTCGGGCGGCGCCTTCCCGGACCTGCGTTTGAAGAGCCGGCTGGGGCGGTTGCTCGGCGACCTGGGGGAGCGGATCGGCGGGACGCTGCCGATGGCGTGCCAGGACTGGGCGGCGACGAAGGCCGCGTACCGGTTCTGTGACAACCCCCGCATCGATGACGGCGTCATCCTCGCCGGACACGTCGCGGCCACCGCCGCTCGCTTCGCCGCGGTCCCCGGCACGGTCCTGATACTGCACGACACGACCGAGTTCAGTTTCACCCGCAACACCCCCGACGGGGTCGGCTACCTGTCGTACGTCAAGGGGCGGCACGGCACCCACACCGCCTGCGGGGTGCTCCTGCACTCCAGCCTGCTGGTGACGACCGACGGCCGTCCGCTCGGCCTGGCGGCCGTCAAGTTCTGGTCCCGGAAGGGGTTCAAGGGCACCAACGCCCGCAAGCGGACGGTCAACCCCACGACCGTCCCGATCGAGCAGAAGGAGAGCGTCCGCTGGTTGGAGAACATAACACGGTCCACGCAGGAACTCGGCGATCCCGGCCGGTGCGTCCACATCGGCGACCGGGAGGCCGACATCTTCGAGCTGTTCCACGCGGCACACGACGCCCGAACGCACTTCCTGGTCCGCACGGCAGTGGATCGGCTGGCCGGGCGGGGCACAACGACGGTCGCCAAGGTGATGAGGCGGCAGCCCATTCGGGGCGTTCACGAGGTCGAGGTTCGAGACGATCACGGGAACGTCTCGACGGCTACCGTCCAGGTGCGGTTCTGCCGGCTCACCGTCCACCCGTCGCCGGCCAAGCGGAAGCGGTACGGCCCGCTGTCGTTGACCGCTATCCACGCCATCGAGCGCGGCCGCCCGAAGGGCCGGGAGCCGATCCGGTGGAAGTTGCTCACCGACCTGCCGGTGGACGACCTGACCGCGGCCGTCGAGAAGCTGGACTGGTACGCGATGCGGTGGAAGATCGAGACGTTCCACAAGGTGCTGAAATCGGGCTGTGGAGCGGAGCAGTCGAAGTTGCGCACGGTCGCGCGGCTGACCAACTTGCTGGCGGTGCTATGCGTCGTCGGGTGGCGGGTGTTCTGGCTGACGATGACGAGCCGGGCCACCCCGGACGCGGTTCCGGAGGTGGCGTTCACGCCGGCCGAGATCGCCGTCCTGGATCGGATCGCGGGTGGGCCACCAGAAGCAGCACAACGAACGGTCTCTCGCTACCTCGTGGAAGTGGCCAAGTTGGGCGGCTACCTGGCCCGAAAGAATGACCCACCGCCCGGCAACATGGTCGTCTGGCGAGGGCTCACCCGGCTGAACGACCTGTGCCTCGGCTTCGAACTGAACGATCAAGTTGTGGGTAATTGAAAGCTTCACCGGACGCTTACTCTGCACTTGCACTTCCCCGACAGCGAACTCATTCGGACCACGCCCGAACACCCGTTCTGGGTCGAAGGCAAGGGCTGGACACCCGCCGGCGCAACCGTTCACCAAAACAAACCCACCGCGCAGTTCACCCCGGGCCGGTGTCCACCATTACGATCACATCGGCCACGGCCGGTGGTGGCACTGACTCGCCATCGCGCCGCGCCCGGAGTCGCTCCAACTCGTGGAGCGTCGAAGTTAGGAGCGTGTGCAGGTGGCGTTCGTACTTCGCGATGCGATCGTCGCGGCCGTCGCTCGGGAGTAACTTCGTGGCCTGCTTACGTGCGGTTCGGTTGTCTAACAGTCGCGTCACCGCCTTGGACTCGCGTTCCAGACGCCAAACCTTCCGCGCCAGTTCTTCGGCCCACTCTGCCAGGTCCGCCCGCACCGCCTCGACAAACCGCGCCGCCGGTTCTTTCGTGAAGCCGGCGTAGAACGTCAGCCCGCGACGGATCAGGTCCGCTGCGCTCACCACCATCGCCGCAGCGTCTGAAATCGCCAGGTGCCGACCATCTACACCGAGTCGCTCGACCAGTGCGTCCGCTTCGTCCATCAACTTGCGAGCAACCCGAACATCCCACCACTCATTGCCGGAGAGCGAAGGCAGTTCTGCGCTCCCGTCGGTGGGAGAAAAGGGAGATAAGGGAGAAAAGGGTTCGCTGTGGGTAGTCTTTCCTCCCTTATCTCCCTTTTCTCCCACCGCGTTTGGCGATGGAGTAGCCGGTCCGGATTGAGCCACGACCCGGCGGGCAAGTTCCATCAGACTGCTCACGCTACACCTCCCCGCGCCAGCGTCGCGAACCACAATTCGGCTGGGCGCCCGCCGGTGTCCCGCCGCTCGAACCGGGCCAAGTTCAGCCCGAGCAGCACACCGAGCGCCTGGGAGATGCGTTCAGCAGCCAGATTCTTCCCGACCAATTCGCGAATCTCGCTGCGGGTCATCCCTGACGGCGCGTTGCGCAGCAGCGCGAGGATATCGTCGGCCATCGGGTTCCCGGTTGAATCTCCGAACAAGCAACACACCGACTCCTCGGCGTATTGCCATACAGCCAGCGCCGCCATCAAGTGTTCCGTCCGCACGACGGAGGAGCGGTGGCCTTCACCACCTCGTCCGGCACGGGCTTGACCGGTTCGCTTTCCTTCGCTTCGGTGCGCCCACGACGCAACCCCGCGAGTGTGCGGAGGGCTTCGTAGGTCGTCACCGGGATGAGTTCCTCGCTCGCAGCCCACTTCATCGCACGGCGAATGCGGTCGATCTGATGATTGACGAGCGATCGGCACCAGCCCAGTTCGACCATGCGTTGCCGGACGGCGGCGAGCGCGCGCGGACCGAACTCCACCGCGAGCGTTTCCGCATACAATTCGCGCATGGGCTTGATCGCAGCCTTCATGTTGCCGAGTTCCTTCGTCGGTTTGCCTTCGGCATCGACGTAGTATCTCGCGGCATGCGCGAGATACGCGGCAAGCAGTTCGGCCACGGTGATGTCGTTGGAATCGACGAGGTTGCATGTCGGGCTGGTCACGAGTTCCAGTTCCAGACGTGCCTTCGCCGCGAGCGACTCTTCGCTGCCGTGCTCGCCGGGCAGCAGTTTCTCGTGACGAACACCGGCGGTGTCGGTCCATATGAGCCGACCGCGGCTGGACTGTTTGTGCTGCGTGTAGGTGGGGACCAGGTTGCGGGGTCGGGGCATGGTACGGTTCCTCGAAGGGTTTCGTGGAACGATTCCACGAAACCACCGTTCGGAAGCCGCGCCCGAAACACTCCGGGGTAAGCGTAAAACGCTTTGGCTGAAAGGGTTTCGGTCAGTACGCCCGGTGGGACTTGAACCCACACGCTTCCGCTTAGAAGGCGGATGCTCTATCCAGTTGAGCTACGGGCGCAGAGTCCTTATTCCCGAGTTGGTCCTAACACATCTCGGAAGCCGTTATGGTGACACTACACCCGAAACTACGCCCGACAAGCCCGAACCGAAACGGGAACCGAGAACCGCCACGAAGAAGCCCGATCCCGATTCACCTCCCGAACACCGGACCGGTAGAAACCGGTCACATGCTGCGACAAATGGCAAAGGGTTCGGGCAGGGAAATACCGGCGCCGGAGGGGCGCCCGAAAACAGGACGGAGCGCCGGTCGGCGGGCCGCGCCTCCAGGCACCATACCTCTTAGTTCAGCGCCGGTGGGTCTGCGCAAAGCCTTGACCCACCCCTACGAGAACACCAATGTCCCTTATCGAGAAGACCGCGACCGAACTCCTCGCCCTTCAGACTGAAAACAAAGCGAGCGCACTTGAGATCGCGGACGCGTTCCTCGCTTCGGCCGCCGCGCGCGAGCCGAAGCTCCGGTCGTTTACACTCCAGCCCGACCCTGACGCGGTGCGCGCCCGCGCAAAGGAAATCGACGTGCAGCGCGCGAAAGGCGAACCGCTCGGCAAACTCGCCGGCGTGCCGGTCGCGGTGAAGGACGTACTTTGCACGAAGGGAATCCGCACGACGTGTTCGAGCAAGATTCTGGAAAACTTCGTCCCGCCCTACGACGCCGATGTCGTGGAACGGTTGAAGACGCAAGACGCAATCATTTTCGGCAAGACGAACATGGACGAGTTCGCAATGGGTTCGTCCACAGAGAACAGCGCGTACCACACGACTCGCAACCCGTGGGACACCGATCGCATTCCCGGTGGTTCGTCTGGCGGTAGCGCCGCGTGCGTCGCGGGGTGCCAGACGCCACTCTCGCTGGGCACGGACACCGGCGGTTCGATCCGACAGCCCGCGGCGCTGTGCGGCATCGTCGGCATGAAGCCGACCTACGGCCGCGTGTCGCGCTACGGCCTCATCGCGTTTGCTAGTTCACTGGATCAGGTCGGGCCGTTCGCGCACGACGTGACCGATTGCGCGCTGATGATGGAAGCGATCGCGGGCCACGACGTGCGCGATAGCACGAGCGTGGCCGAGAAGGTGCCGCACTACACGCGCACCGTTAACGACCCGGTGAAGGGGCTTCGCATCGGCGTGCCGAAGGAGTTCTTCGGGCAAGGTCTCGACGCGGAGATTGAAGCATCGGTGCGGGCCGCGCTCAAAGAGTACGAAAAACTCGGTGCAACGCTCGTGGACGTGTCGCTGCCACACAGCCCATATGCGCTCGCGGCGTACTACATCGTCGCGCCGGCGGAAGCGTCGAGCAACCTGGCGCGCTTCGACGGAATGCACTACGGGCACCGCACCGCGACGAAGGGCGACCTGATCGCGACCTACTCGAAGTCCCGCGGCGAAGGCTTCGGCCCGGAAGTCCAACGCCGCATCATCCTCGGCACCTACGTACTTTCGAGCGGCTACAAGGATGCGTATTACTTGAAGGCACTGAAGGTGCGCCGACTGGTGAAGAAGGATTTCGACGACGCATTCAAGACGTGCGACGTGGTGATGGGACCGACCACGCCGACGGCCGCGTTCAAGGCCGGGGAAAAGTCGGGCGACCCACTCGCGCTGTACCTGTCGGACGTGTACACGGTGTCGTGCAACCTCGCGGGCATTCCGGGGCTGAGCATCCCGTGTGGCTTCACGAAAACCGGTCTTCCGATCGGACTGCAACTACTGGGTGCCCCGTTCGCGGAGGAGAAACTTCTCCGCATCGCGCGCATGTACGAAGCCGCAACCGACTGGCACACGAAGCGCCCGACGGTGTAGAATCAGGACATGAGTACCGCAACACTTCCCACCCCGGCGCCGGTTCACAGTGGCGTTCGTTTGCTCACGATCGCCGACGTTGCCGCGTTGCCGGATCGTTTGCCGTCGGGCGACGTGAGGTACGAACTCCACGACGGGAAGCTAATCATCATGCCACCGCCCGGAGGAACTCACAGCCGCCGGCAGATCCGGTTCGGTCATTACCTCTTGGCCGAGGGTGAGTAAAGGCCACGGGGACGCGTTCATCGAAATCGGCATCATCCGCCGCCGCTGCCCGGATCACGTCGTCGGGGCGGACGCGCGAACGGTCACGGCTTACCAGGCGAACCAGCCGCCTGCGGTCTTCGCGGCAACCGATACACTGACCGCACTGCCGGTGATCCCGGGTTTCGCGGTCCTCGTGGGCGATCTTCTCCCCGCTTGAGTCCCTTCGGTTTCTTGTGACGCCACCCTTCGCATGCGATAATCAACCCATGCACCGCGGACTCCCCGCGGCGATCCTCCCATGAGTTCTCCAAATGCGTATCGCGTTGCGTTCGTTCGCGCTGTTCGCCGCTATCGCCGCGCTGGTCGCGGTCGGCGGAATGTCCACCGCCCCGGCGTTCCAGAAGGAAAAGAAGGCCGAAGAAGTTGGTACGGTCGAGGTCTACAAAGGGAAGGACGGCTGGCGCATTCGCGTCAAGAACGCGGAGGGCAAGTCGGTCGCCGTCGGCACCGTCGGTCACGAGAAGAAAGACGAGGCGTTGAAGGAGGTCGAGTTGCTCAAGGCAACGTTTGCCAAGGGTAAGGTGGTCGAGATCAAGGACGATAAGAAGTAAGCGGCTTCGCCGCGTCTCAAGTCTCAAGTCCACAAGTCTCAAGTCGAAGACTTCAACAGCTCAGGTCTTCGACTTGAGACTTGTGGACTTGAGACTTCACCGCGGAGCGGTGAGAACCGTCCACGGGTGCGGTTCGAGGATAACGATTTCGGGGTGGTCTCGCTTCTGCTCGTCGGTCGGCTTCCAGGCTTTGCCCGTCGGCGGGCCGTACATTGCGTGCGTCGCCAGTTTCTTCGCCAGGTCCGCCGTCGTGTACTTCGCGTCCAGCGACGTGTCTTGAGCTAACGTCTCGTCGGTGAGCGCCTTCTTCGCCGCCGCCGCGTCGATCTTCCCCGCGTACTTCTTGTAGAACGCCAGCCACGCTTTATCGCGCTCGTCCGCCTCCCACTCGATCTTGTCTGGCTTGTCGGCCGAATCCACCGGGAGCGCCTCCACGCGAACCGCCGGATCCTTCGCGTTGTTGTTCCCCCAATAAAAGCCCTTCGTACTCTCAAACCACTCGTTCTTGGAACTGCGCCAGAGCTTGGTAGCCTTCGTGCCTAACTCGAACATCGCGATTTCGTTGGTGTTCAGATCACCGATGAGCCACTCGTTCGAGTACAGCCCGTTGTTCTTTTCGGAGAGCATCTTCACCACCGCGTCGATGCTCTCGCCGTACTGAATGGCCTTACGCGTGCGGCTCGCGAGTGACATTCCCGTTGCGTCGAACGGCGTCTGGTTGATCGTGGTTTCGCATAGCAGAATGCCAGCGTCGTTGATGTAGTAGTCCTGACTCGACCATACGCCGCCCGGGAACGCCTGCATCACAAATCGCCGGCCCTTCTTCGGCACAATGTCGATCCACACGTTCACGAAGGGCCCCGCAGTCAGTCCGGCCATCGTGATGTGCCCGAATACGATCTTCCCGTCCGCAGTCGCCGGTCCGGTCGCGATGAACGCGGAACAGTGATCCACCTTCTTGGGCCGCGGCGCCGGTGCGCGCGGCACCCCCGGTCGCGGGAACACTTTGTCTTCGAGGCCGGTGGGCATCGTGTCGAGCGCCGAATCGAGACACGTGATCTCCATCCAGGTGTTCAGCACGACGATGTCGAGTAGGTCGATGTCGCGTTTCTCGTAGGTCGCGCCGGCGTCGGTCGCGCCCTCCGCGATGCCCTTCATTTCTTCCAATACCTCGCGGTCGATCTTGCGCATGAACAGCGCGTTGGCGAGTTGCCGCGCGGATCTCCAACCGTCGGCGGGGGCTTTCGCGCTGCGCTCGGTCGCGAGCATCCGAATGTACGCGGCGATCTCCTTCGCGAGCAACCGTCCGTGTTGGTAGCCGCGTGCGTACGGTTCACCTTCGATGTGCAGCACCACCCAACCCGCCTGCGGGTAGCGGTAGCCGTCGCTGTAGCGGACGATGTCCTTCGCGGCGGGTTTGTGTGCGTCCGGAATCTCGGCCGCGATCGGTGGCGCCGAGACGGAGGGGGAAATAAAGAGTAGAGGGGAGAGGAAAAGGGAAAGAAGCAGAGCGATACGACGCATGAAAGAAGCCCCAACGTTTAGCCGCGACCCGAAGGGAGTGCGAACCGTTCCAGCATCGCACACGCGGCGCGCGTTGGAAATGGCGAAACGATGCGACTGCGAAGGAAGAACCATTGCGTAACAGCCTCTCGCGTTCGGCCGGTTGCATTTCGTATGATGCTAGGGTGACCGTTCGGCTCTCCCCCGAATCGTTTCGAGCCGATACACACTCGGAGAACGTGCAATGCGTCGAATGATGATCGCGGCGACCGCGTGCGTGCTGGTCGCCGGTCTGGTAGCCACCGCCGAAGACGTGAAGCCGGCAGCGCCAGTTCAGCCGGCGCTGCCGAAAGCCATTCAGCCGAAGGCGGTTCAGCCGGTTCAACCGCTGCCGATACGCCCGATCGCGGTGACCGCCCTGAAGATGGCACAGTTGGAAGAAGACTTCGAGACAGTCGAAGCCCACCGCGACGTGAAGAAGGCCCACGTCAAGGCGGCCGAAGTCGGCGTGCGCGTGGCGGAAATCAATTTGGACCGTCTGAGCCGGCTCGCCAGTTCCAACGCGGTTGCGAAGGAAGAAGTCGAGAAGGCGAAGCTTGATGTCGATTTGGCCAAGGCGCAGGTCGAGATTCGGATGGCGGAGTTGAAGGAAAGCGAAGTGAAGGTGAAGCACGCGAAGAAGCGGCTCGACGACGCGAAGCTCGGCGGCGTGCGCCCGCCGCCGATCATCCGCCCAGTTGAGCCAAAGGCCGTGGACCCGCTCCCGCAGGTTCGCTTCGCTGCCGACGAAAAGGAAATCGCCGAACTGAAGGCCAAACTTGCGAAGATGCTGGTCGCCGTCGATAAGGCCACAGCCGACGTGAAGCGGACCGCGGATCTGGTGAAGGTCGCCGAGACCGAACTGGCGAAGCGCAAGGACATCGCGATGCGGGGCCGGGTCACGGCCGATTTCATCGCGACGGCCGAAGCGAAAGTGAAGGAGGCGAAAGACGCGCAGGAGAAGGCCACGAAAGAACGCAAGATGTTGGAAGTAGAAGTTGCCGCGCTCCAGAAGAAGCTGAAGGAAATCGAGAAGTAAGGTAAAAGGTAAAAGGTAAAAGAGGAAGACAAAGGCCGGAGAGCCATCTGTTTTCCTCTTCTACTTTTTACCTTTTACATCACTTCGCTTCACTTCTTCCGGGCTATCGCCTTCTGGACGGCGCTTCCCAAATCCGCAGGCGTCGGCGCGACCTCGATACCGGCCTTCTCCAGCGCCGCGATTTTGTCGGACGCGCTGCCGCTGCCGCCGCTGATGATCGCGCCCGCGTGGCCCATCCGCCGGCCCGGCGGTGCGGTCTGACCCGCGATGAACGCTGCCACCGGTTTCTTCACGCTCTTCGCCACGAATGCCGCAGCTTCTTCCTCCGCCGTGCCGCCGATCTCGCCGATCATCAGAATCGCGGACGTGCCGGGGTCGGCCTCGAACATTTCCAGCAGGTCGATCTGCGACGTGCCGATCACGGGGTCGCCACCGATGCCGACGCACGTCGATTGCGGAAGCCCGAGCGCGGTGAGCTGGAACACCGCCTCGTAAGTGAGCGTCCCCGAACGGCTGATGACGCCGATGCCTTTCTCGCCTGCCGCGCACGGTTTGTGGATGTGGCCCGGCATGATGCCGATTTTGCACTGACCGGGGGTAATCACACCGGGGCAGTTCGGCCCGATGAGCCGCACGCCGGGCTTCGTCTTCAGGTAACGTTTCGCCTTCGCCATGTCCAAAACCGGAATGCCCTCGGTGATGGCGACGATGAGCGTGATGCCCGCGTCCGCGGCTTCCGTGATGGCGTCGGCCGCGCCACCGGGCGGAACGAAGACCATGCTCGCGGTGGCGCCGGTCGCCTTCACCGCTTCGGCCACCGTGTTGAAGACCGGCAGTGCTTTCCCGGACTTCTCGCCAGTCCAGGTGCTGCCACCTTTCTTGGGCGTGACCCCGCCGACGAACTGCGTGCCGTACAGTAGCGACTGGTCCGTGTGGAACGCACCGTGCTTGCCGGTAATGCCCTGGCAGATGACGCGGGTAGACTTATCGACAAGGATGCTCATGGAAAGTTTCCGGGCTGTAGTTGCGGCAGGTTGGTTATTCGATTGATATGACCGCTCGCGGTACGCGGCGAGCGCCGATGGAACGAGCCGCGACCTTAGTGGTCGCGACTCGTGAAGCGGACTACCTCACCCCGCAGTCTCGGTTACTTCGGTCACGAGCCACTCGCCGGCGGTGGTGCCCTTCACCAACTTCACCACGATCGTCTTCGGACCGGCGGGTTTGGTGAGTACCACGCTGAACGTCAGGTCGCCGGCCTTCGCGACGGTGAACTCTTTCGTGCCACCACCGCACTTGACGGCCGCGAGCCGCAGGTGGCCGGGGCTGTAGTCGTACCCCTGGCCCATATCCTGAGCGCCAGGCGGAGCCCATTTCTTCCGCAGGTCTGCGGTCATCGCGTGTGCAATCACCGGTGGACGGGTTTCGTCGGACATCGCCTTTGCGTCGGTCAGCACCTCGACGAACGACGTGACCGCGAATTCCTGGAACGCCGCGTCCGGGGCGCCGGTCGCGACGCTCCCCTTGATGTCGGTGGCCGAGAGGCCGAGCCAGTCCACCTTCCACGCGCCGCCTTCCTTGACTAGGCGTAGCGAGTACCCGCCGCCGCCCGGGAGTGCGGGGCCAGTCACCAGGCCGCGCCAGAACACCGCGTCGCCGGCCTGCTGACGGAACAGCGAAGCCGAGAAGTTGTAGTTTTCGCCGACCCGCTTGAGCCACCGGGTCGCGTTGTCGCGGCTGAAACCGTGTTTGATGTCGTCAGGCAGTTCCAGCGGCTTGCTCACGCTCTTGAGGAACCCGGTCGAGAGGGCGTCTGCGGTTGCGGTGCCCTCGCCCAAACTCTTCAGGAACGCTTCGGCCATTTTCTCCGCGTCCGGCTCGACCTTGCTGAGCGCGGTCGGCGGCGGGTTCGTCGTGTCGATCTTCTTCGGGTCCACCTTCGGATCGACCTTCGGATCGTCCTTCTTGGGTTCGTCTTTCTTGTCGGCCTGTGTCGGCCCCGGCTTGTTGCCGCAACCGGGCAGCGCGGCGCATCCCAACAACACTGCCAGGGATACGGCCACCGCACGACGGAACATCAGGGGGACAATCATCTCGGGTTCCTTTCCGGGAGAAGCGGGGTAAGTCACTTGCTGAGTTCGACCACGAGTTTCGCGGCGCCGGTCAGGTCGGCGGCGGTCTTCAGTGTGGGTAGTTCGCTCGCTGCGGCGGCGAGGATGGCGCGGGCCTTCTCGACCTCGTTGCCTTCGAGTCGCACGACCACGGGCACCGCAAAGCCGACCTCTTTGCCGGCACTCACGAGCGCCTCAGCGATGGTCGCGCAACTCGCGATCCCACCGAACACGTTTACCAAAATGCCCTTCACCTTCGGGTCGGAGAGGATGATGCGGAACGCTTCGACCGCGCCGGCTGCGGTTACGCTGCCCCCAACGTCCAGGAAGTTCGCAGGACCGACGCCGTGCGCCTTCCCGTGGTAGTTGATGATGTCCATCGTGGCCATTGCCAGCCCGGCCCCGTTTACCAAGCAGGCGATGGTGCCGTCGAGTTGGATGAAGTTCAAGTTCGCCTTGCCCGCCCTTACTTCCGCCGGGTTCTCTTCGCTCTCGTCGCGCAGCGCCTGGATGTCTTTGTGGCGGAACAGCGCGTTGTCGTCGAAGTCGAACTTGGCGTCGAGAACCACCACGTCACCGGATTTCGTGACCGCGAGCGGGTTCACTTCGGCGAGGGTCGCGTCCTTTTCGAGGTACACCTTTGAAAGCGCGAGCATGATCTTCTCGGCCTTCGCGACCTGATCGCCGGTGAAACCGAGTTGTTCCGCCAGCCGCCGCGCCTCGTCCGCCGACAGCCCGGTTTCCGGCGCGAACGGCACCTTGATGATCTTCTCGGGCGTGTCGTGCGCGACTTTCTCGATGTCCATGCCGCCCGCGGCGCTGGCCATCAGCACCGGAAGCCCGCTCCCGCGGTCGAACACGACCGCGACGTAGAACTCCTTGTCCGGTTCGGCGTCGGCCTGAACGATGAGCGTGCGGATCGGCTGCCCGTCCGGCCCCGTCTGGAGCGTTTTCAGTGAGTGTTTGAGCATCAGTTCGGCGACGCTTCGGGCCTTCTCCTTATTGGAGCAGAACTTCACGCCACCGAGTTTGTCCGCGTAGCCAACGAGTTGCCCCGCGCCGCGCCCGCCGGCGTGAATCTGGGCCTTTACCATGACCCCGCCGCCGTTGCTCAACTGGTCGAACGCCGCGGCGGCTTCGGCGGCGGTTTTGCAAACGATGTGTTTGGGCACGTTCGCGCCTGCGGCGGCGAGCAACTCTTTGGCCTGATACTCGTGAACCTTCATCGCGATGGCTCCGGCGGTGAACTTGGGGAGTTGTGCCGTTATAGTGCGCAGTCGTTAAAGGTTTAGCGTCGGCCCCGCAGGGACTGCACTTGCCTCATCCTGGCGCGATGAATGGCCCCTGCGGGTCCAACGCTAAACTTGGGCGGCGCGCAAGCGCCTGGGTGGCCACTTTGCAAAGTGTGGGCTTGGGAGTAACTTTAGCCTCATGCTGTCACTCCCCCAACTGCTCGCCAAACTCGTTCAACTTCCTTCAGTGAACCCCATGGGGCGCACTGATCTCGACCCTGCCATTCTCTACGAGTCGCGCGTCACAGATTTCTTGGAAGGGCAACTGCGCGCGCTGGGCTGCGAGTTCCACCGGCAGCGAGTGGTTGAGGGGCGTGACAACCTCGTCGCCACCTACACGCCATCGCACCCGGCGCCGTTCAGCGTGATGTTCGAGGCGCACCAGGACACGGTGCCCGTCGATGGCATGATCGTGGAACCGTTCGGTGCGAAGGTAGAAGACGGGAAACTCTACGGGCGCGGGTCGTGCGACGTGAAGGCCGGCGGCGCGGTCATGCTTGCTGCGTTCGCCAGATTGGTGCACGAAAGGCCACCAGGCTCCGCGAAGGTCACGCTCGCGTTCACCGTGGACGAGGAAAACGGCGGCCTCGGCGTGTCGCACCTCATGAAGTCCGGCGCACGCGCCGACTACGCCATCGTCGCGGAGCCGACGCTGCTGAACATCGTGAACGCGCACAAAGGCGTAGCGCGCTGGGCACTCGAAACGTCGGGGAAGGCGTGCCACAGTTCCAGGCCAGACCAGGGCGTAAACGCGGTGTATCGAATGGCGCGGCTGATTCGCGGGATCGAGGAGTACGCGCAGAAATTGCAAAGTCTGCCGCCCGACCCGGTGCTCGGTCCGCGCACGATTTCCGTCGGGCGGATCGGCGGCGGGGTGTCGCCAAACACCGTACCGGACTTCTGCCGCGCCGACGTGGACCGGCGGCTCGTCCCCGGCGAGACCTACGACTCCGCGACTGCGGACCTCGACGCGTTCCTTCGCGCGTTGCCGGGCGTGGACTTCGCGTTCACCATCGCACAGGCTTCGCCGGGCTGCACGCCGCTCGACCCGGCGCAGTCGGTGGAGTTGGTGAAACGGTTCGGAGCGACCATCGATTCGGTTGTCGGCAAGCACACGGTTCATTCGGTGCCGTTCGGGACCGACGCTTCGCGCGTGGCCATCGTCGGCGTGCCCGCGGTAGTATTTGGGCCCGGTGACATCGCGCAAGCACACACGAAAGACGAGTGGATCGACCTCGCGCAGTTGGAACCAGCCGCGGAGATTCTGTTCCGCTTTGCGTGCGGAATATGACACGCGCGCCCGCGCGAGCTACACTGACTGAAGACGGCCACAATTACTCACACCGGGAGACGATAATGAGCATCATTCGGATGGGGATGGCGGAAGACGGCAAGTTTGGCAACGGGTACGACGCGATCTTCGGCGCCAAGGACTCGACCGCGAAGACCCCGGCGGCCAAGAAACCGGCGAAGGCGACCGCCAAGAAACCGGCGGCCAAGAAACCGGCGGCCAAAAAGAAGTAAGGCCGGAGCGGCCGATCACTTCTTGTCCACCTTCGGAATCTCGCCCTTCGCCGGCCCCCACTCGGTCGGCTTGTACCCGATCTCCAGGTGCGGCGTTTCGATCCTTTGATACTTCTCGTTCTTGCTCGTCATCACCGCGTCAAGGACGCCGGTGGTGGTGAGCGTGCGCTCGATCGGGTACGGCGCGTGACCGGTGTTCACGAGCGAGTCAATCGCCACCGTAAGCGCCGCGAAGTGCGCGTACGGGTCCGGTTCCTGCAAGTAGAACTGACACACGTCGGGCTTCTCCTGTCCCTTGCGCTGCCCCCCGAAGAAAAACCCGCCACCGCTGCCCTCGCCGTCGTGCATCCAGCCGTTCAGAATGACGACGAACGCGCGCAGCCCGTCGCGGTACTCGACCTCGAACGTGCCCGCCCCAGCGTTCTTCGCGGTCAACTCGCGAACGTCGCCCTTCGCGTGTGCCGGGACCACCTTCAGTGCCGCTTCGAGTATCGGCTTCGTCCACTCGTGTTTGTCGAGCGGTTCCCACATCGTCTTGGTCGGGTGGCACGTCACCGCTTTCACTCCCGTTTCGCCGCCTTTGCGCCGCTCGACCATGCACTGTAAACCTTCAAGTGCGTGGAAGCCGTAAGCCTCGAACGGCCCGTACCCGAGTTGCACCGCGCCCGTGATCTCGCAATCCTTCGGCAGAACGAGGTTCGGCTTGCGCCACGTGACTGGCACGGACGACCCCGCGAGGAACGGCACGAACAGCTTCCGGGCGCGGTCGTACATCCACTTCGCGTCGTCCCACGTTGCCGCGAGGTGCTTGTCGTTGAACACCGGCACGGACTGCTTCGTCGCCTCGAACACCGCACAGATTTCTTCAAAGAACTTGCGCCGCGGGTAGAGGAGCTGGCCCTTGTCGTTCGTCGGATACTTGCCGTGCTCGGCGATGGAGAGCACGCCGTCCACCGCGAGCGCCTTCCCGCCGAGCGTGAGTGTTTCGGCGATCGTGTCGTAAATCTTGAAGCCGTGCTTCTTGGCGAGGTCGCGGCTGATGTCGTTCTTCGGCACCTGATCGGTGAAGACGGCGACGAGTTCAAGATTGGGCTTCGTGCCGTCGGGATAGCCGTTGAGGATGTTGCGGAGGATCACATCCGCGTGCGACGTTTTGCGGTACTCGGTGACGACCGCCGCGACCTTCTTGGGAGGCATGATGTTGTGAGGGAAGAGGAAGAGTGTTCACCGCGGAGAACGCAGAGGACGCAGAGAGAATACCAGAGAGTTAAGGAAACTGCAGCCAAACTCTCCTGGTCTTGAGGTTCTTGCGCGTTCCGGGCGTGGCTGGAATCGTAGGTGTTGGTGCGGATCGCAAAATCGTGTTACCCCCGTCTTCTTGGCGTTCAAGCGGTTTATCTCGTCTCGTCGATGATATTTCGTGATTTCTACCCCAGTCCCTCGG
>CAMDQN010000116.1 GCA_945905925.1 Singulisphaera sp. GP187 | reverse complement strand
CGCGACCATGCGCGAAGCGCTGCTCTGCGCCCGCGACGGGATCACGATCAACCTCTTCCTGCTCTCGACGTGGAATCAGTCACAAGAAGACGTGCAGTTTGCGTACAAGATGGCGCAGGCGACGAAGGGCCGCGTCGTGTTCACCGCGGGGAGGGATTTGGACCGCTACGTGATTTGGGATTACATCAAGCGCCGCAAGCAGATCATTTCTTGACTTGGCGAGGGGGCGTAAGCCCCCCTGATTCTTCGTGATCGCTTCGTGTCGTTCGTCGCTATCAGGGAGCTTACGCCCCCCGCTCACCTTTGGAGAGCTCCACTTCCTTCGCCAGCCCCTCCTCGTCGTTGAAGTCCGCGACCGACACGGCTTCCGCGTCGATGTGGACCTCCGCGGTGCGCGGCGAGTGTTCGGGGCCGAGTACGTCAACCACCGTGGGGTGAGCCTGCGGATGCTCCGGCGACACGAAGTAGCCGTGAACCTCAAGCGATTCGTCGCGGTACTCCGGGTACTTCATCAGCAGTTCGTGAAGGCGCTTCAGTCGGAAATGCGGCACAGTGGCGTACATGTGGTGCGGCAGGTGATAGTCCTGCCCCATCGGAAACACGGAGAACCTAATGAGTGGCGCGACCAGAAACGTTCGTGTGTTGTTGATCCACCCGCGACCCCCGTTCCCGTGCTGCACCAGTTGGCGCAGGATCATGAAGAACGCGAACGACGTGAAGATGGGCAACACCCACAACAGCCAGAAGTAACCGACCACCGGCGAGCCGGTGAGTTTAGTCGCGATGAGTGTCGCCGTGACCAGCGCCGTGATGTACCCGACCCGCAGCACGGCCGTCCACCGCGCGGGCACCACCGGGCGCAGTTTCGTTTGTTGGTACTTGCGCTCGGGGAGTTTCAGGAACACGATCGCGACTATGAGCCACATTGCGACCGCCACGGCGCTCATCAGCCACCACTCGTCCACCAGGAAGTAGAGAGCAACGACGGTCGCAGTCACCGCAAAGAGGTACAGAGTGCCCACGCGCACCGCGCCCTTCGCGAGCTTCTGGTCCTTGATCATGTACGGGTTCTTGTCGGTGCCGGTCGAGTTGTACTTCGCGCGAATGCGGATGAACCGCACCAGGCGCAGTGGCGATAGTTGCACCACCAGCGCGAGAATTACCGCGCGGCGAGCGAGCGGGAAACCCAACCAGTGACCGCTGCTCTTGAGTTGCGACACATCGGGGTCGCGGTCCGGGTCGTTCACGAACTGGTGGTGCGCGAGGTGCTGGAGCCGGTAGTGGTAGATGCTCGCGAACATCGGGAACATCGTCAACAGATCCGACGCGAGATCGTTCAGAAGCCGGTTGCGGAACAAAATGTAGTGCGAGCCTTCGTGCGCAAGACCGCTGAGTTGGTGCTGACCGGCGCCGACGAGAGCGACTGCGAGCAGCGTGACCGGCACGTTCAGCGCCCAAGGGAGTTCGAGCGCGTCGCGAGTCTCAAAGAACCACACCGCGCCGCCGATGACCAACGCAAGAAACAGGTACGTGCGGACGAGATACCACCAGTTGGTGAGGTTGTCCGTGCGCCGCAGTTCCTGGAGCGCGGCCTTCAAGCCGGGGTCGGCGAGCGTCTTTGTGGGGGCTTCGGCGGTACTCATGGTGTCGGTTAATTCGGGCCTTCGAGTCTTGTAGGGTAGGTCAAGGCTTTGCGCAGCCCACCGGTTTCCGCGAAGCATGGTCGGCCTGCGCAAAGCCTTGTCCCACCCTACGAATACAACTTCTTCACCTTGCGCGCGAGAAGCCAGTTCGTGAGCCGCGGGAAGTACCGGTTGAACCGCAACAGGCGCTTCGCCTCGGAACCGCACACCGTCTCCATGCGATTCGTCCGCACGGCATCCACGATCTCCGCGGCCAGGTACTCCGGCGTCATGCCGTCGGCGAAGCGGAGATCGGCCTTGCCATCGTTGCGGAGCCAGTTCTTCTCGAACCCGCTGTTCGTCATGCCCGGGACGATAGTCAGCACGTCCACCGCGAATCGCGCGAATTCGGCTCGCCACGCTTCGGAGATCCCCACCAGCGCAAACTTACTGGCCGAGTATTCCGGCCACGCGGGCATTCCCTTTCGGCCGCACATCGACGTTACGTTCACCACGGCGGGTTGGTTGCCTCGCGTCAGGTGCGGCACCGCGAGCCGGGTCAGTTCGATCGGTGCGAAGAAGTTCACTTCCATCACGGTGCGGCAGATGGCCTCTGTCGAGTCCGCGAAGTGGCCCCAACTGCCGACGCCCGCGTTGTTCACCAGCAGGTCAAGGCCGCCGAACGCGGACACACAGTTCGCGATTAGCCGCTGCCGGTCGTCCGGCTTCGTCACGTCGGTGGGCACGGCGAGTACGTCGCCACCGGTCGCCTTCAACGCGCTGGCCAGTTCGTTCAATTTCTCGGCGCTTCGAGAGGCGAGTATCACCCTCGCCCCGGCTTTCACCAGTGCGGTCGCGACCGCGCGACCGATGCCACCACTCGCCCCCGTCAAGATCGCTCGCTTGCCTGTCAGATCGCGAATCATGTAACCACCTCCGCGTTGGGGTCAGTTTAACCGATGCGAGCAAAAGCAACGCAAATCCGGGAGGATCCCAACAGGTAGAATCCCTTCGCCCGCCCTCTCAGGTTGCGCTGTCGTTACAGTCGGAACCAGTTGGGCTTCCATTCACTTGCGCCGGGTGGGTACGATTTCACCCTTCAATCAGTTTAGCCGCGACCCACAGGGGAGCGTTTCTTACCATGCGCTGGCTGCTCATCGGCTACATGTTCCTGTTCATCGACCGGCCCTTTGAAGTGTGGCCGTGGCTCGGCGATTTGCACATCGAGCGCGTGTACATGCTCTTCACGATGAGCGTGTGGGTCGTGTACCCGAACAAGCGGTTCCTTCCGAATACCCAGCACGCCGCGTACGCCGCGTTCGGGGTCGCGGTGCTGCTCGCGTGGGGCGCCAGCCCGTGGGCCGCGCACTGTCAGCCGGTCGTCGAAGACTGGCTGAAGATCGTCGTCTTCTACGGACTGCTCGTCACGACAATTCACGATGAGGAAGGCTTGAAGCACATCGCGGTCGGGTTCGTCGCGGTGATGGGGTTGTATCTACTGCACTCGTTCCGTGAGTACCTGGCAGGTCGGCACACGTACCGTATGGGCATCGCGCGCATGATCGGCGTGGACACCACGCTCGGCGACCCGAACAGCTTCGGGGCCAGCATCGTGTTTGCGCTGCCGATTGTTGTCGCATTGTGGAAGACAGGCGTCGGCGGGAAACTCGGGCGCTGGATGCTCTTCGGGTACGTCGGGCTGTCGTCGCTGTGTATTCTGCTGACCGGGTCGCGGTCGTCACTACTCGGCCTCCTCATTTGGTTTACGATCATCATCTGGGGCACAAAATACCGCTTCAAGGCGCTGGTGCTGTTCGCGGCGATGGCGCCGCTCACGTTCGTCGCATTGCCGGATTCGCTGCAAACGCGGTTCGAGACGATCGTCAACCCGGAGGTGCGAACGAAGAGTGACACGGAATCCGGCGAGGGACGGTGGTACGGGTTGGTGATGGGGCTTGAGCAGTGGGGGAACTACCCGCTCACTGGCATCGGCCCGGGTGCGTGGCGCCCCGCGAACAACACCAAGATCGAATCGCACAACCTGTACGGGCAACTCCTGGGCGAAACCGGTACGCTCGGCGGCGCTGCGTTCTGCATGTTACTGTTGTGCTTCTGGGCGAACCTGCGGTTGATCCGACGCGTCCGGCGCGAAGTCCCGGCGTGGGAGAACGACCTCGTGTTCACGCTGCCGGCCGCGATCGGAGTCGCGGTGTTCCTGCTCCTCTTTATGGGGAACTTCGGGCACAACCTGTTTCGGTTCACGTGGCTCTGGTACGGCGGATTTCTGATCATCTCGCGGCACTGCGTCGCGCGGCGCCTCGCGCTGTGGGAGCCTGAACCAGAGGAAGAGGAAGTAGTAGAGGAGCTGCCGCCGGGGTGGGTGTTCCACGGGCCACATTGAAGAGAAGGGGTGAGAGGGAGAAGGGGTGAAAGGGAAAGAAGACACTGCCACATCGCGTCTGCCTTCTCTCCCCTTCTCCCCTTCTCCCCTTCACCCCTTCTCTTTCAATGGGCCGCTTGCTTCAGACAGTCTGTTCCGACACAATAGGTAAGTTGCGTCTGCACCCGTTCGGAGGCGACCCTCATGTCTGCCGGCCGCCGAGGTCTGTTCCTATCTGCCGCGTTCCTCGGTCTGACGCTGTGTGTCTGTTCCATCGCTCGCGCGCAACCCCAAATCCGGCCACCTCAGCCGAACGACCCACAAGCCGGGCGGCACACCATCTGGCAGCGCGAACTCAGTTCCGAACAGATCCGACAGTTGCTCGCCCGCTTCGGTCAGGGCGACAAGAACGCGGACAACCTGCTCGAAGACGCGATCCGCGACCGGATGGAAAAGAACAACAAGACGCCCATTACCAAGGAACAGAAGGACCGGATGGACGCGGCCATCAAAAAGATGCTGGCCGACAAGAACTTCATGGAGTGGGCACAGGATCAGGCGCAGAAGCACAAGAACCAAAACCCGGGCGAGCCGTTCGAGATCACGCCCGAGATGGTCGAGCACCTCAAGAACCGACGCAAGGCGGACGGCAACGGTGACCCGTTCAAACTGCCAAAGTTCGACCCCAAACAGGTGATCCCAGTCGATCCCGACAACCCCCACAACTTCGACCGAAAGCAGTTCCCCAATATCGACAAGGAGACGGGGTTCCCGATCGACGACCGCACCAAACGCCCGTTCGACCCGAACACCGGGAAGCCCATCGACCCCAAGAACCCGCCGAAGGTCAACCCGCCGGTCCCACCGAAGGTCAACCCGGTGGACCCTCAGCCACCCCCGGCGATCGACCCGAAGACCGGGCGCCCCGCGGAGCCGACGCGGAAATTCGACCCGAACAACCCGCTCGGCCGAGACAAGGAGTCGCTTGAGGATCTCGCGAGGACGAAGGCCGCCGAGACCGCGACCGCGCTCTGGGAGAAGAACGTCGGACCCATCGACGAGTCGCCCGCGGTCAAGCGCGCGATCCTCGATCTCGTCAGCGACCCGGAAGCAATGGACGCGCTCACCGACGCCAAGGGCAACAGCATCTTCGATGCATTGCGCGACACCGACATCGACGGGGCAAAAGGGCTCTTCGGTGACGGTGACGGCAAGGGTTGGGAGTGGCCCAAACTCAACTGGAACCTGAACTGGGGTAAGAACGACCGCAACATCGACATCCCCGAACAACACCGGCCCAACCGCTGGCCAAACAGATCCACCTCGGACCGGCGCCGCGATTCGTCGGACGGGTTGGGGGAATTCGACTTCGGCGGGTTGCGCATTCCGGTGCTGTTCGTGGCGATCCTCCTCGTTGCATTGTTCGCGGCGGTGGTGTGGTGGAAGTGGTCCGCGATCTTCCCACCCAGCGGGCGCACCGCAATCGCGCTCGGCGGGGTCGGCGCGTGGCCCATCGACCCGCGTGCGATCAGCACCCGCGAAGACATCGTGAAAGCGTTCGAGTACTTGAGCGTCTTGATTTGTGGCATGGGCGCGAAGACGTGGACGCATTCCACGATCGCCGACGAACTGACGGCGCTTGCGGCCACCAACGGCGAAACCGCGATGAAGCTCGCTCGGCTCTACGAACTGGCCCGGTACGCGCCGCTCGACGAACCGCTGACGCGAGCCGAAATCATCGAAGCCCGGCGACTCGCGTGCGACCTCGCGGGAGTGGACGAGGCATGAAACCGCTGTTCCCCACGCGCAGCCCCCTGCTGTGCCTGATCGGGACGCTCGCCGTTGCCGCGCTGCTCGCGGTGCCGGCCGCGCGCACACAGCCTCCGAACCGGTTCCCCGAACCCGGACAACCGCAGCCGATCCAGATCTCCGGCGGCGGGACCGAACTGTTCCGCGCGCTGCTCGACAAGCACGGCATCGAGCCAGTCAAGCAGCAAACCACTCGGTTCATGGAACCGGACGCGAACCTCATCGTTATCGTGATTGGCTCGCTGCCCGACGCCGAGTGGAGCGAGAGCCTGCGGTGGGCGCGCCGGACGATCGCGGTCGGAGGCGCGGCCCTCGTCGCCACCGACAGTTCCTCGCAGATGTTCGACCACACCCGCAACCCCGGCGGGCGGAACCAGCAGGTCGGGTTGTTCGACGGGAGCACGGTAACCGCCGACTGGCAGAACCCGCTCCACACCTACGACCGGAAGTTTGACTGCCCGTTCGCCGTCCCGGTTTCGCCGGCCGAACTGGACAACGCACTGGAGCGGCCCGGTCGCGTGTGGAGCGTGTTCCGCGGGCTGACGAGGGTCACCACCAACCAGCCCACGTGCTTCCACCCGCAGCGGTTCACCGAGGAGTACCAATACCCGCTCGCACGGTTCCCCGAATCGGCGCGTCTGAACGGCGCCCGACTCGAGCACGCCGCGCTGTTCGCTGTCGGGGGCGATGGGCCGGCGCGCTTGAACAACCACGGCTACTCGTTTCTCGCGATGGCCGACTCCAGCGTGTTCATCAACCAGATGGTAATGGAACCGGGCACGGACAATCTCGAATTAACGCTCCGCACCATCGAATACCTCCAGGGGCCGGACAAGTCGCGCAAGAAGTGTCTCTTCTACGAGAACGGTCGCGTGATCGAGAAGTTCGACGGTCTCCGCGACGCGGTGCGCCCGCCGCGCCCGAAGTTGCCGCCGAACGCGATGCCCGACCTCGGCCCGTTGTTCGGCAAGCACCAGGACAAACTCGTCAACTTCCTCGATGCGAAGGCCGACGAGTTGCAGGAGAAGGACGCGTTCCACCGGACTCTCGTTGGGCCGCCGGGGTCCGAGCGAGAACGCAAGTCCGCGGCGAACTGGATCGAGATGGTGGCGGTGTCCGCGTCGATCCTCATTGTGGGGTTCCTGTTGAGACGCCTGTGGAACGCTCGACACCCGCAGAACGTCCCACCCGCGCCGAGTACGGGGACCGGGGTCGCGTCCACCGGCCCGCCGGGCGTGTTCGACCGGCGGCAGAAGGAGTTGGTGCGGCGGAACAACGTGTACGAACCGGTGCGAACCGTGACGCGCGAGTTCTTCGCCGCCGCAGGCGCCCCCAACAACCCCGGCCCTCGGATGCCGAAGCTGATCGTCACCAACGCGGTGCGCAAGCCGGAGTCGCTGCGCCAAGCGATCCGCGACATGTGGCGGCTGGCTTACGGGCCACCCACGATGATGACCGCGCAGCGGTGGTTTGAACTGGAGCCGTACTTCGAGCGACTCAAACAGGCCCACGCCGACGGCAAGTGGCGTTTCGCGACCGACGAGGAATGGGCGTCGTGACGAGTTCTTCCGCCGCTTGCGGCTTCGCGGGCGCTTTCCCCGCGAAGCCGCAAGCGACAATAACCAGTACCAGCGTCACCGAACGAATTGCTTGAGTCCACGAACATCGTGATCGACACCGACGGGAGTACGGAATGAGTTTGGCCTCGACATCGACCCCCGGCGCCGGTGCCCCGGGCGCCGACCCGCGAGCCGCCGCCCACGAACTGGCGCATGAGGCGAAACAACTCAGCCACAAGGTCACCGCCGAGGTCGCCCGTGTGGTGGTCGGCGCCGAAGACGTGACGCGGCAGTTGCTCATCGCGCTCCTCGCGGGCGGGCACGTTCTCCTCGAAGGCGTGCCGGGAGTCGCGAAGACCACGCTCTCGAAAGTGTTCTCCAGGCTGCTCGGCTGTCAGTATCAGCGCGTGCAGTTCACGCCGGACCTGCTGCCCTCCGACGTGACGGGCACCTCAATCTTCGACCGCAACAAGAATGACTTCATTCTGCGCAAAGGACCGATCTTCACGCAGATTCTCCTCGCCGACGAAATTAACCGCGCGCCCGCGAAGACACAATCGGCACTACTCGAAGCGATGCAGGAATATCAGGTCACGGTGGACGGTGTGTCGATGCCGCTCGACCTGCCGTTCCTCGTGCTCGCCACGCAAAACCCGATCGAACAAGAAGGCGTGTACCGTCTGCCGGAAGCACAACTCGACCGGTTCCTGTTACGCATCGAGATGGGCTATCCCGGCTTCAAGCACGAAGTCGGGTTGCTGAAGTTGTACAGCAAGCCGGTCGCCGAAGTGCAGCCGATGTTCACCCCGGAAGTAATCATCGGGCTTCAGCGGAAATTGCCCGGCGTGTACGGCGCGGAGTCGCTGTACGAGTACATCGTGCAACTCGCGGCGGAGAGCCGCAAGCACCCGGACGTGGCGCTCGGGGCGAGCCCGCGTGCCGCGTTGAATCTGCTCCGCTGCGCCCGCGCGCGGGCGGTGTTGGAGGGTCGCCACTACTTCACTCACGAGGACGTCCAGGCGATCGCGTTCGGCGTCCTCGGTCACCGGCTCATCCTGCGCCCCGAGGCCGAGATCGAGGGCAAGCACGTGGCCGACATCGTCCGCGAGCTTCTGGACGCGGTGCCCGTACTCGAAACCGTGTAACCGTTTCGCGTTTGACGTTTCGAGTTCAAACACTCGACGCCCGAACGCAACACGCGCTGAGCGCCGAGTTCTTAACTCGAAACGTCAAACGTCAAACGCGAAACCCATGCTCACCGCTCGCGGATGGTGGTTCGCCCTGATCGTCTCCTTCATCCTGGTGATGGGGGCGTTCGTCATCCCCAATTACACCACGGTGCCGGCTATCCTCGCGGTCACGCTGCTCGCGTGGTTCGTGTACGAATGGCTGCAGTTCCACTACAAGTCGAACGCGGCCGTGTCGCGCCTCCGCGTCCGCAGATGGGTCATGCAGGGCGGGCGCGACACACCCATGCTGTGGGCGAACGTACCGTTCGAGATCCGTGTCCGCGTGAGGCACACCGGGTACGTCACCATCGACTACGCGGTCGTCGAGGACCGGCTCCCGACCGGTGCGGACCTCATTAAAGGTGAAACCGAATCGCACACGACCATCGGGTGGGGCCAACCGACCGACGTGATCTACACGCTCAAATGCCCAGCACCGGGGGTGCTGCGGTTCGAGGGCGTGAAGGTGCGGGTCGCGGACCTGCACGGGTTCTTCTATCGCCGCGTGTTCCTGCGCGACGCGATCGAGTTCCTCGTGCTGCCGCCACTCGTGAATGCGGAGGGTCGACAGCGCGCCGACAAGCGATTCAACATGCTCCCGCCGCCCGGGATTCACCGGTTGCGCCGGCCGGGGTCGGGCGACGAACTACACGACCTGCGCGACTACCAGCCGGGCGACCCGCCGAAGATGATCGCGTGGAAGGTGTCCGCGCGTAAGGACAAACTCATCACGAAAGAGTACGAGAACGACGTGCCGGTGCGGTGCGTACTCTTCCTCGATACCAGTGACGGCGTGCGCCTCGGCCCGCCGGGAAACACGCTGCTCACGCGCATGGCAGGCGTGACCGCTGTCGTCGCGCAGGCGGCCGCCGCGAACCGAGACCTCGTCGGCCTGACCACGTTCGACGACAAAGCCGCGCAACCGACGCCACCGGCGCGAACGCAGACGCACATGATCAACGTGCTGCGGAAACTCGCGGAGGTGTCCGCGCTGCAGCCCGCTCCGACTGGCGTGCCGCCGGACCAACTCACCCGCCGCGCGTACCCGCTGGCGCACGAGTTGTACCCGGAACTGATGGCGACGACCACGAACACCATGCCGCTAAGCCGGAAGTGGAACCCGTTGCTCGATAAGCGATGGGGTTGGATCGTTCTGTTCATCATCGCCATACCGCCGTGTCTGCTCGCGTGGAAAGTGGCCTCGATCATGGACCCGGAAGTGGTCCGGCTCCCACGCGGCGTAAACCGGGTCGTCGTCGCGTGGCTGTCGAACACGTTCAGCGTGGGAGTGCGGCTCACCTCCTGGCTCGTGGGCGGCGCGCCCTTGAGCGTCCGCATTGCCGTCTTCTTCGTCTTCTGGCTGTCGATGTTGCTAACGCCGAGCGTCATCGCGGGGATGTTCTGGGTCGCTCACGGGATCAGCGGCTGGTTCGGGATGGCGACTGCCGAACTCGCGCGGCGGAAGCGTCTGGCCGCGCTGTTCTCGCTGCAAGACGGCACCGGGCCAGACGCAATCGAGCGCCTCGTCCACGACGACGAAGCCTACGCCGAGCGCGTGTCGCGGTTCCTCCAATACCACCAACTGCGGTGCCCGATCCCGCTCTATGACGAGTTCGGTCGATACCGGTTCCGATGCGCGGAGAAGGCCGATGTCCTCGCCGGTGCGATCGTCCGCGCCGTGAGCCACGCACGCGACAACGAGCTATACGTGATTCTCGCGGACATCTCGGAACTCGGCGCGGACTTGGAACCGCTGGTAAAAGCCTGCCGCGTGGCCCGCGCGCGGCGGCACCACGTCATGGTGATCGTCCCCTGGCCCGCGGACGTGCCCTCGCCCGATGAAGCCCAGGAGCCACCGGCACCACCGCCCGAGATCGGCCGAAGGAAGAACAAGAAACGCCACCCCGACGACTTCCTCCCCAACGAGAGACACAAGCGCCTCACGAAGATCGTACAGGCCAACCTCACGCGGCAGTACCACGAGTCGTTCCGCAAGATGCGCCGGTTGCTGGGGGCAACAGGCGCGACGGTGATGCGCGTGGACGACGGCGACCCGGTGCGGCTCGTACTCGACCGACTCGACCGACTCCGCGGGATGAGGAGCCGTCGATGATCGCTGAAAAAAAGCTACCGGCGAAGCTGTCGCAGCGACAGGTGATCGGCATCTTGTTTCGCGACAGGGCGGCGCGCGCTTATACTTTTTCCGCGCTCGGCGCGCTGGCGATGATCTTCGTCGTGATGTACCTGAACGGCAGCGACATCGGCGGTGTGCTGGTCGTGCTGCTCGGATCCGCGGCGCTGGTGCTGCGGTGGACCGCGATGCCACCGTTCCTGCTGCTCGTCATTGCGTACTTTCACGCGTGCCCGTTCGGCATCCCGGACTTTGGGTCGGAGAACCCATACCAGGTGCGCGAAACGTATTTCCAGGTCGCGGACATGGTTCTCGTCATGGCGATCCTGGTGTACCTGCGCGCCCAGTACCGGCTGTTCGGGTTCGTTCACCAAATCATGCCTTTCGAGAACGTGTTCCGGCGCAAAGGCGACGTGCCGACGCGCAGGCCGTCGAGCCACATTAGGCCCGACGAGATCGCGTGGCTGGTCGGCATCACGGGCGGGATCGTCTTACTCGGTCAGGGGGCGTGGTGGCTGGTGAACGCGCTGGAGTTCGCCCCGATGGAGAACTTCCCGCTGCGCTGGTCCGACCCGAAATCGCTCCGCGTGTTCCGCCGCGATCTGCCGCCGGGCGAGTTCCGCGCGGGCCAGCACCGGTTCTTCGTCATCCTCGGCGCGATGTTCTTCGGCACGCTGCTGTTGCGCCTGGTGTTCAGCTACTGGCAACTGCGCATGATGAGCGCGGCCGAAGGCGCGATGGTGATGACCGACACAAGTTGGGCAGAATCGCACCGCGAGCGCGTGCGTGTGGAGAAGTGGCGCATCTGGGGTCGCACGCGGGCTGCGGAAGCCGCGAAGCAGGCGGAACAAGAACGAAAGCAAGCCGCGCGCAAGGCGGAACAACAGCGCGAGAAGCAAGCGGCGAAGGAACGAGAGCGCGAGCGCAAGGCCAATCGCGCGCAGCGCGACTGAGATATCGACGGTTCCGAATAGCGTCGGACCCGAAGGGTCCGTTCGCACAAGAGAGGTTCGTTATGAGATTCGCATACTGGAGCCGCGAGTTGGCCGGGTGGGCGCTGGTCGCCGCCGGCCTGTGGCAGTTCTGGAACACTTACATGCTGCTCACAAACCGGCGCATCTTCGAGGCCGGGCCGGCGGCGTTCATCGCGTTCATCATCTTCCGCGGCGGGCTGCACCTGCTGAAGGTCGCGGTTGCGGCGCAGGCGGCGCGGTCGATACCAGACGCGGCGCAACCGCATACGCGGAAGGCGAGCCGCATGGCGACGAAATCGGTCACGCCGACACCCGCGAAGTCGGTGCTGCCGGGGCCGAAGAGCCGCGCCGCCGCGAGCGCGAACGGGATGGCGGATTAACCGTGCTGCTCATCCCCTCCGGCGTGAAGGCGGTGTTCTTCGACGCGGTCGGCACCCTGCTCTTCCCCGAACCGTCGGCACCGGTTGTCTACGCTGAAGCCGCTCGTCGCTACGGTTTTCACCTCTCCGCAAACGACGTGCGGAAGCGATTTATTGCGGCGTACCAGCGCGAAGAAACCGCCGACGTTGCGGCGCAGTGGGTGACGAGCGAGGCTCGCGAGCGCGACCGCTGGCGTATCATCGTGGCGGACACGCTCGCGGGCGTCACCGACCCGGAAGCCTGTTACCTCCACCTCTTCAACCACTTCGCCAAGCCTTCCGCGTGGCGCGTCAACTCCGACGCCGCGGAGGTTCTCGCGGTCCTTCAATCGCGCGGCTTCATTCTCGGAATGGGTTCCAACTACGACGCGCGGTTGTGGCCACTGCTGAACACGTTTCTGGAACTCGCGCCGCTGCGCGACCGCGTGGTGATTAGCGCTACGGCCGGTGTGCGGAAGCCGGGGCGAGGCTTCTTTCACGCGGTGTTGAGTGCCGCAGGTTGCGAACCGGGTGAAGTGCTGTTCGTGGGCGACGACCTGAACAACGACTACGACGGCGCGACCGCCGCGGGGATGCACGCAGTACTTCTCGATCCACATGCGAAGTATTCGGACATCCCGCACCGCATCACGCGGTTGGCGGACCTGATCGGTTGACGTTTGATTCGCGGTGCGCGTGCCGCAGGATGAGGACGAACGGAACCCACCAGATCAGATCGTTCGTGGCGCACGTGATCAGCCCTTCCGGGCGCGACTCACCCGTGACAATGCCGAACGCCAGTCCGACTGGGCCGAAGAACTTCCCCATGCAGCCGGCGAGTACAACGGGCCAGTGCCGCACCGGGTCGCGAGCCGCGAGGATGTACGCAACGCCGTACACGCCGATGATCATCCCGATGCACTGCCACAGTTGCGGGTAGTGGAGCGGCTTGTCCGGGTTGAGCATCCCGGAGTACGAGAACGAGAGCGTGGGGAATAGCACCACCCAGGCGCCCCACGCGAGGTTGTACACGCCCGCGAACACCAACACGACGAACATCCACCTGGGCGACGAGTTCGGCATGGAACATGATCCTCTTGAAGAGCGCGCGTCAAAGCCACTTCGACTCAGTTCGCGGGGACAACTTCGGTCGGCACGTTGTCGGTCGGCTTGAGCCGGTCGCGGAGCACACGCGATGCGACCCGGTTCACCACTTCCAGATATGCCAGCGCGCTCGCTTCCACCACGTCCAGACTGACCGCGCGGGCGCGGGACTTCTTCCCGGCGTGTTCGATCTCGATGGTCGCTTCGCCCAGCGCGTCCATGTCCTGACTGATCGCCCGCACGCGATAGTCCACCACCTTCACCGCCGCACCGGTGATGCGGTTGATCGCCTTGATGAGCGCGTCGATCGGGCCGTTGCCGATGGCCGCGTCGCGGCGCACGGTGCCATCGAGGTGCTTCAGCGCGACTGCGGCCGAGGTCTGCGACCCGGTGCCCGCCGTGCTGGTGAATCCGACCAGCGTCCACATGTTGCCGGTGCCCGCCTGGAGTTGGTTCTCCGCAAGTGCTTCGATGTCGCCGTCGTAGATCTCCTTCTTCTTGTCCGCAAGCCGCTTGAACTCCTCGAACACGCGGTTCAGTTGCTCGTCCGTGAGCCGGTAACCGAGGTCGTTCACGCGCTGCTTGAGCGCGTGACGTCCGCTGTGCTTACCCAGCACCAGTTCCGTTTGCGGGATGCCCACGTCTTCGGGCTTCATGATTTCGTAGGTGCTGCGCTCTTTCAGCATACCGTCCTGATGAATGCCGGCTTCGTGCGCGAACGCGTTCTGGCCGACGATGGCCTTGTTCCGCTGAACCGTTTGGCCGGTAATGTGAGCGAGTTTCCGGCTCACCGGGTACAGGTGCCGCGTGTTGATGCCGGTCGTCAGCTTGTAGAAGTCCGCACGCGTGTGCAGCGCCATCACGACTTCTTCGAGCGACGTGTTGCCGGCGCGCTCGCCGATGCCGTTGATTGTGCATTCGACCTGTCTGGCACCTTCACCAAGCGCCGCGAGGCTGTTCGCGACCGCAAGACCCAGATCGTTGTGACAGTGCACGGACAGCACACAGTTGTCGATGCCGCGAACGTTCTGCTTCAGGTGCCGCATGATCGCAGCGTAGTGCGTCGGCACCGCGTAGCCGACAGTGTCGGGGATGTTGAGCGTGGTCGCGCCGGCTTCGATTACACGCTCGACCACTTCCGCGAGGAAATCGAGTTCGGTGCGGGCCGCGTCTTCAGGCGAAAACTCCACGTCTTCGCAGCGGTCGCGGGCGCGTTTCACACCCTCGACGGCGCGATTCGCGACCTCTTCCGCGGTCATCTTCAGTTTGAACTCGCGGTGAATGGCGCTGGTCGCGAGGAACACGTGGATGCGCGGTTTCTGCGCGTCTTTCACGGCGTCTGCGGCCTTGTCGATGTCGACCGGGTTGCATCTCGCCAGGCCCGCGATGATGGGTCCGTGGATCTGGCGTGCGATGGCCTGCACGCTCTCAAAATCGCCCGGTGAAGCGATCGGGAACCCGGCCTCGATAACATCCACGCCGAGGTCCGCGAGCGCGCGGGCCATCTCCAGTTTCTCGGGAAGGTTCATGCTGCAGCCCGGGCTTTGCTCACCGTCGCGCAGCGTGGTGTCGAAGATGATGACGCGGTTCGGATCGGTCGGAACGGGCATGATTCGCTCCCTAAACAAAGGCGGCCCCGGAACACCAGTTCCGGGGCCGCGGCAACCTCGTGGATCGGATCACATCGGATCGAAACGCGAAGAAGACCGGCCCCGCGGCGGTCCGAGAAGTCGAATGTCCAAAAGCAGCGCGGACGTCATTGGGGCCGATCTCTCGCGTGGTATTCTAACTGCAGTTTACGGCGCTTCGCGCCGCGGATCAACTGGGAACATCACGGGTGCATCGCATCGGTCACACAGGGCATCCGCCCTGTGCGACCGACGCGGTGAGCCCAACAACATCCTTTACACCCATCTATTCCGAGGTGCCTCATGCCGTCTCTCTCCCGTCGCGAATTCCTGTGTACCGCCACGGTCGGCGCATCCGGCGCACTCACCGGCGCGCAGCCGAAAGCGGACGAACCGCTCCAACTGCCAGCCCGCGCGGTCACCAAACCGGGCGACAAGAAGTTACACCACTTCTTCGGCTACTACGACAAATCGCCGTGGGACAAGTCCGGGCGCTACATCCTGGCGAACGAGATCGCCTTCGCGGACCGGCAGCCGGAGGCGAAGGACGCGCTCACGGTCGGTATGGTCGATCTGAAGGACAACGACAACTACATCCCGCTCGGCACCACAACCGCGTGGAGTTGGCAGCAGGGCACGATGCTCCAGTGGGTCGGCGCCGCGGATCGCGAGGTGGTATTCAACTCGATCACCGACAACGAACCCTCAGCGACGGTTCTCGACGTTCACTCGGCCAAGAGCCGCACGCTGCCGCGCCCGATCTACGCGCTGTCCGCCGACGGCAAGCAAGCGGTGTCGCTCGACTTCGCGCGCCTTCATCGCTTGCGCCCCGGCTACGGCTACGCGAGCTACAAGGAGAAGTTCGCGGACGAAGCGGCACCCGATAAGCTTGGCATCTGGCACATGGACATGGCGACCGGCAAGAACGAACTCGTCGCGAACCTGAAACAACTCGCGGCGTTCAAACCGGACGACCGATTCAAGGGCGCGCACCACTGGGTGAACCACCTGCTCTTCAACCCGGGCGGCACGCGATTCACCTTCCTCCACCGCTGGAAACCGCCCGAAGCGAAGAGTTGGCAAACGCGAATGCTCACAGCGAAGCCAGACGGCTCCGACCTCCGCATCGCGTTCGACGACGGAATGGTGTCGCACTTCGACTGGAAGGACGATTCCACGATCCTCGCGTGGGCACGCACCAAGAAAGACGGGAACCACTTCTACACGGTGGACGTTCTGACCGGCGAAACGAAGCTCGTGGGCGCGGACGTGCTGCCGCAGGACGGGCACTGTTCGTACTCGCCCGACCGCAAGTGGATCTTGAATGACACCTACCCGGACAAGGACCGGAGGCAAACGCTCATGCTGTACAAGGTGTCGAACGGCCGCCGCTACGACCTGAACAAGTTCCATTCGCCGAAGCAGTTCACGGGGCCGTTCCGGTGCGACCTCCACCCGCGATGGCGGCGCGACGGCACGATGGTGTGCATCGACGGCTGCCACGACGAACAGCGCCAGGTGTACGTCGTCGACGTGAGCGAAGTGGTAAAGAGCTGACTCTTCAGCGCTCGTCTTTCGTCGCTGAGTGTCGCTTCGCCGCCGGAGTCCGAGCGGGTTCCTGTGGCCAACGATAATTGCACAGGATGTGCCTAACCCATACCCAAGCCACATTGCCCAAGATCAATTCGCGCGTAGCCCTGCCTGCTCACCCCTTCGCCCTTTCTCTTTTCTTCCGACTCCGCCATTTCACCCACTGCGGCAACACAAACAGATACATTCCGGTCGCCCACAGCATGATCACGACCACCGCGACCGGCAGAAACACGTACACCTTGAACGACTCGTGGAACCAACTCCCGTCGTGGAAACTCTCGATCAAGTCCGACCGCCGGTACTCCACCTGAAGCACCTTCGCTGTCTGGAAATCGACCTGTACCTCGTAGCGGTTCCTGCACTGCACCTTCACGACGCCGTCCTTGGGCCGCACGTCCATGCGGTCGATGTCGCCCCACCCTTTCACCTCGGCGAGCGGTTCGGCTTTCACCGCGGCGAGGATCGCGTCGAAGTTCGCGGTCGGCTCCTTGCCCGCGCCCTTCTTCGTGGGTGGCTGAACCCACGCGAGTTCCTTTTTGAGTTGGAGCAGTACGCCGGTGAGCAGCACAAGCAGCAACGGCGCGGCGATCACGATTGCGCCCCACCGGTGCGCCCTGCGGAAGAACACTCGCGGGTTGAACGGCATCGGGGGCACGCTTGGGTGAATGGTGAGCGCGGAGGGTGAGGTGATTGTGTGAACGCGACCGGTAAGCGACAACGAACGGATTGACTCCGCGGCCCGCTGCGGCTATCGCGGCCCGCAGTCCCGCACATATCAGGGGGAGGGGTTGTCATGCTGGCCGCGATTGCGATGCTGGTGGCGTTGGCGAGTTCGACGAATCGTGAACCGCCGGCCGACGCGGAGGTGCTGAGGGCGATTCCGCAGGTGACCCGCGGGTTACCGTTTGTGGTCGGGGAATTCCGCGACGACGTGGTGATCGTCAAGAACCTGCTCAAGCAGAAGACCGTCGGCGCGCAGGTCGAAACGCAGTGGGAGTGCGTGGCGTATTACACCCGCACGATCGAACTCGGCGTTCCGTTCGGCGCCACCTTGAAGAAGCCGTGCGTGACGGTCATTTACATCGACAAGGTGAGTGTAGTAAAGTGAAGCGCGGTCCGGTCTTCACGTTCAAGTTTCTGCCGTAATGTTCAACCCTGTCTAGCACTTGCGCGAACCTTGGTTGAACGTCCACATTTTTCACTTGGCGTAACGCCGCACGCAATTACGATGCGTGTGGCGTTGAACGCTCCAGTTCTCTTCACTTCAGGATGACGCTCCATGTTTCGCCGCACCCTGTCTCGCCTCAACCGTCTTCTCGGTCGGACCGACTGCCCCACCATTCTTAGCAACGTTAGAATGCATCCTGTGGTGAAGGCGCGTCTGAGCCTGACCCCGTTGGAGGACCGCACCGTGCCGACGGTCTTGGGTGTAAGTGTCGTGAGCTACACCCACGCGCTGGAAGGCACCACGGACGGGGTGTTCCGGTTCACGCGACCGGGGGACGCGAGCAGTTCGCTGCCCGTGTACTACACGGTGGGCGGCACGGCCACATCGGGCACCGACTTCACCGCGCTGAGCGGAACGGTCACATTCCCCGCCACGGTCGCCACCGTGGACGTGACTGTGACCATCACCAACGACACCACGTCAGAACTGACCGAAACGATTATCGCTACGATCACCCCGGACGCCGGGTACACGGTCTCCGCCGCGAACGTCGCGGCGATGAACCTGTTCGACAACGACGCGCAGTACGTGTCGGTCGCGAACGAGTCGGATGGCGCCGAGGGCGCGGACAACGGGACATTCCGGTTCACCCGCATCGGCGACCTGAGCGGCTCGCTGACGGTCAATTACTCCTCGTCGGGCGGAACCGCTACCTCGGGCACGGACTTCACTGCGCTCAGCGGCACCTTCACGTTCGCGGCGAGCGCGGCCACCGCGAATGTCGCTGTGGTGGCGATTCACGACAGTGTCGAAGACGAAGACGAAACGGTCATCGCGACCGTGACGAACGGCACCGGGTACACCGTGGGCACCTCGTCCCTCGCGACCGTTACCATCATCGACGTTCCCGACTTCCTGCCGGTCGCCTTCGGCGGTTGCGAAACCGGCTCAGTGAACGACCCCGTGGTTGTGGATGTTCTGGATCTCTCGTCCGACCTGGACGGTGACACGCTGACGGTGTTGAGCGTCACGCAGGGCGCCAACGGGAGCGTGGTGGACAACCTCGACGGCACGGTGACTTACACCCCTGACACCGACTTCGTCGGGGAAGACTCGTTCACGTACACCGTTGAGGATGTGTTCGGGAACGAATCGACCGGGACCGTGTACGTCAGAGTCACAGCCCCCGTCGCTTCCCCGACCTCGGTTTGGACCGACGAAGACACGCCGATCACGGTCACTGTTCTGGATATGGCATTCGATCCAGACGAGGACGAACTGACCACGACCGCGGTGACACAAGGCACTTACGGAACGGTGGTGCTGAATCTCGATGGAACCGTGACGTACACCCCGAACACCAGTTACGTGGGCGAAGACTCGTTTCCCTACACCGTCGAAGACCCGGACGGGAACGAGGCTACGAACACGATCACCGTGACCGTAGGGGATACGGACCCGATCGTGCTCTACGACGACGCGACGACGGATGTCAACATCCCCCTGGAAATCACAGTTGC
>CAMDQN010000115.1 GCA_945905925.1 Singulisphaera sp. GP187 | reverse complement strand
CAAACCACAAAGCCTTGCCACCTGATGAAATGTTGGATGCGAGTTGTGGCACTAGTGCGATCCCGCCCATGACCGGCATGTTGAAGTCAGTGATGACGAGTTGGACCGTCTGCCCGGCGAGTCGTTCCAGTGCATCCGCACCATTCACCCCTTCCAACACCGCGAATCCGGCCCGGCGCAGGGTGTCAGCAACCATTTGTCGCATGGTCGTTGAATCGTCAACAATCAAGACGGTCTTTGACATGGTCGCACATCCCAGACTCGGATCTAGTTCCCATCAGGCCCGAACTCGTCGCCGGAATGTAGCACGAATTCGCAACAACGATCCGCAACTGAGCTAAAAACCAGTCAGATTCAGCGTTTCCACAACAGTCTTGTCTCAAATAACGTACGCTGCATCATTGTCCGAAACCTAAACAGGCAAGCCACTTACGGATTCGTCGCTTTCCGTCTGGATTTAGCTCGATTGCGGATCGTTGTTTCGCAATCCCGCCAGACGAAATAACTCCCCGATCGCGTCAGGTATATTTGTGATGTCGCACTGTTTACCCCGCCTCACAAGGTCCCGGCCCAGACAGAGGAGTACCTGAATTACCGACACATCGAGGTATTCGGCGTCGGCGCAGCAGACGATGACGTTCTTGCCACGCGTGGAAATTGAGCGGGCCGCTTCGTGCAACCGAGCCGCGGACGAAACAGTCACTCGCCCCTTCAGAATGAGACGCAGCCAATCTTGGTGCGTCGCGTCGTCGGCGACTGTGACCAGGCCTGGCTCTCCCATCGTTCCCTCCCGTTTCGCGGCTCACCAGAATTAGATCGAATATCCTCTGGGGAAATTGCTCATCCCTTTGGATTCACGGCGGAGAGGAACATCCACGTGCTGGCAGAACGCACCGAGGAGACATGAATCGGACGCCCGGCGGATGACCAACGAAGCAGCAAGTTACCCTTCCTGATGCTCTAACATCTGCCGTAACCTGATCTTCCCCAAGAAAAATGGACACGAAGTTAACGGCGTTTCTGGTTGTACGTCCGTTCAAACTCATCTGGAGATAAGAACCCCAGCGAGGAGTGCAAGCGGACGCGGTTATAGAACACTTCCAGGTACTCGAAGATCTCGGCCCGTGCCTGGTCACGGGTCGCGAACATCTCGCTTCTTGCGATCTCGCACTTCAGGTGACCGAAGAAGTACGAGTTTGATTCGCGAGGATCGGCCGGTCAATCGCACACCTCCGGGTGCGTGCGTCAGCCCGTGCGCCCCCCGAAGCGAACTCGTGCTTCGACCGAGCCCCGCCCGCCAACTCCGACTTCGTGACTGATGCTCCAGCCGCCCTCAACTCGACACCAGAGGTTGCCATGATGTACTTGATCGCCGCGATCATCGTTGCGCTGCTGGCGTTCTGAGTCGCCGACAGGATGTCCCTGGTTCGGTCCGAACCCACACCCACGAGTGACGCCGCAATGGCGAAGACTGTGTTGATCGATGAGATCCATCCGCACGTCGGTGAACCGTTGAAAATGAGATGACCGTTGATCGAAGTTCCTGTCCTGTGTTGTCCCTTTTAAGGGATACACGGGGCGGACACAGAAGGTCACAACCCGCTCGATATCTCGGGTCCGTTGGCCTTTCTTTTACGATTCAGCGACTCTTCGCACCGGCGAGGAACCGGCGAGTAAGTTGGCGGTTTTGAGGACGTGATGGACGCTGGTCGGACTGTACGCGACGACATCGGCATCGGCATCGAGCATCATGAACGTGAGTCGTCGGTAGCCTTCCCGAGGATGCTCGCGAGCGAAGGTGCGGAGACTGGCTTTCTCGTCGCCAGACCGCAACCAGAAGCGGTTGCAATGGCCGTTGATGGCCGAGTGGTGGCCATCGATCACATCATGAGCCACACCCGCGACGACATGGCCAGCGTCTACCGCGATCGCATCAGTGCTGATCGCCTGAAGGCCGTCAGCGAGTGTGTCCGCAAGTGGGTGTTCGAGGTGATGGAGGAAGGGCAGGGCGTGAAGTAGAGGCAGGGCTACTCAGAGATCGAAGCTGAGTCGTTGAGGAGGTCCAGAGCGAGGTCAGATCGTGCGACCATGGCTCTGGTCGCGGACGCCACGCTCGGGTAGCCGGCGTTGCGCAAGAGGTACACCATCACGTTCCGAAACGACGCCAACACGCGTGGAGTTTGCTTGCGCCGTACCCGATAGCGGTCCTCACCGAAGGTCACGTCACGGTGTCATGGAGGCCGTCCTGGATGCCCCAATGGTCGTGTGCTCGCCAGCTCATTCCGGGATATACGGCTTCAGGATGATCAGCGCTTTCAGCCAGAGCCGGCTCACCTCCTTCGGGTGTTCGTTTAGCATCTGCGCGACTTCGGACTGCGGTAATTCCAGGTAGTGGTGCAGGATGAAAACCTCTTTCGCCCGCTCCGGGAGCTGGTCAACCTGCCGGTGGAACTCGGCCCACATGACTTTGCTTGTCATGGTCAGAGTGTCGTCCGACTTGTCGAACCCGGCATCCGAGGTGACGCTAGCGCCCCCCGGCAGTTCGCCGACCACGTGCGAGCTGCGCCACTCGGCCACCATGTCCAGCAGGGTCTGCCGAATCTTGTGGGCCGCAAACCGGAAGAAGTCCGCCGGGGTCGGCAGGTCCACCGTCGCCAGCGCTTTGGACAACCGCAGGTACGTTTCGCTGACGACGCTGTCCACCTCGCGCACCGACTTGAGTTGGGAGAACGACACATTCAGAATTTGCGCCGCGAGCTTGCACAGTCGCGGGTGAACGTGCTCGATCAGCGCTGGGATCGCGCCCGGTTCGCGCCGGCGCACGTGATCCAACAGCAACCGCGTCTGAACCGTCGTCGTCGATTCTTCCATGTGCCTTACTCCACTCGTTCGAGCGGTCCGGGGCCGAGCATCAATACGAGTTAGAATATCGTTCCGGTCTTGCGTCCGCTAGCCGGTACTTCGGTCGGCGGCTCAATCCGGGTCGTCGTTCGGAGTCGGCGCCGCCCGGTGGCGCTCCGCTGCGGAGTTCAGCCGGGTCGCGAGTTCCTTGTCCCCCGGCTTGCGGGCGAGCAATACACGCAGGTGGAACGCGGCGGCGAACCAGGCGCCGGCATTCTCGGCTTCGGCGGCTCGGTCGCTGTGCCAGCGATCGACGTGTTCCGCCGCGGGCGGGCCGAAGTGGTCGGGGAACCGGTCGCGCAATCGCTCGAACCGGGTCCGCACTTCCGCCGGTGTGAGATTTACATCGCGCCCCGACTTGTCGAGCCGTGCGACGGCGTGAATCTCGGACCACGCGATCACATCTTCAGTTACAGGCGGCGCCTCGCGCGCGAGGTTCCACGACCAGACCGCGTGGCGGTCCGCGGTGATCAGGCGATTGCCGTCCGCAGTCAGAACCGCGCCCGAAGGCCAATCCGAGTGCCACAACGGCGGGGTGAGCGGCAGGCCCGTGCTCGCGTCCCACAACCGAACCGCCGGTTCGCCGCCCAGAGTGACGACTAGCCGACCGTCGCGGCTGAACCACGCGTTGCTGATCGGGAACGAAGCCGTCATCGGTGTGGTGACCGTTTCCCCGGTGCGCACGTCCCAGACCAGCGCGTTCACCTTACTCAGCGTCAGCAACTTGGTCCCGTCCGGGCTGAACCGCACCTTCCCGACATCGTGACTGTGCCGCAACACCGGGCCGACGGGCTTCCCGGTCGTGGTCTCCCACACCCGGACGGTGCGGTCCCTCCCGCCGGACGCTACCCACTGCCCGTTGGGGCTGAACGCGACCGCCGCCACCCCCTCATGCTGGTAAGAACTCACCTTCGCCCCGGTCGTCGCGTTCCTGATTTGCACCGTTCCATCGGCACTCCCCGACGCGAACAGGGTGCCGTCCGCGCTGAGCGCCGATTCGCCATTCTCTTTGCGGACAAATGCGGCGCCGAGCGGAACACCAGTCGCCACGTTGAACACCGGGGTGTCCTTGTTATCGTTGTAAATCACGAGCCGGGTTCCGGCTTCGGAGACGGACACCCCGCTGACCCCGGCCGGTACGCGTATCGGAACGCCGACCGCGTTGCCCGTGGCCGAATCCAGTGCCGTAACCGCGTTCCCAGGTTGAAAAACAAACAGGCGTGTACCGTCGCCGCTGTAGGTGAACGGGTTAACGGATGCCAACTTCGGAAAAGGGGGTCCGAACGAATTGCCGGTGGTCAGGTCGATCAACCGGCCAACCTGCTCCGAACCGACAATCGCGGCCGACGTGCCGTGCGAATCCAGCGCAACGTTCCACTTCAGTGGCCTGGCCGGCCCGCGGAGCAGCGCCTCGACCGGGGGCGAGGCGAGCGCCCCGTCGTAGACGCACACCGTTTGAGTTTGGTCGAGCAGCACTACTTGGCGCGAGTCGGCGGTAAAACTCGCCTCGGTTACGATGCTCGCGTGGTGCAGCGGTGGCGCGGCCGGCTGTCCAGTCGCTGCGTCCCACAACTTGGCGGTGCTGTCCATACCGGTCGTCACCACCAGTCGCCCGTCTGGGCTGAACCGCGCGCCCAACACCACCGCGTCCCGCGACCCGTGGCGGAGCGGTTGGCCGATCGGCTTGCCGGAGGGCAGGGACCACAATTGCGCAAGCCCTTCGCGCGTTTGACCGAGGAGGCGCAGCCCGTCGGGGCTGAAGATGAGAATCGCGACTTTGGTCAGTGAGCGAAGCGGCGGGGTCGCAGCCTTCCCGCTCGTCGCGTCCCACACGCGCACCGTTCGCAGGTCGGCGACCGCGACCCACTTGCCGTCCGGGCTGAACGCAGAGCCTTGAATCTCTTCCTCGTGGGCGAGTTTGGTACCGACCGGCTTGCCGGTGGTCATGTCGAACACACGCGCGCCGTTTTTCCCTTCGCTGCCGACAACAAACTTCCCATCCGGGCTGATGGCTGGCTCGCGCGTGCCGGTGGGAACTATTGGACCGATCGCCTGGCCGGTGTCGGCCCGCCACATCCGCGCGCGCGGGCCGGTTTCGTGTACCTCGGTGAGTAGAACCGACAGGCCGTCCGGTCCGACAGCCGCGTGATCGATCTTGTACCCGGGGTTGAGCGGCGCCCCAAACGGCATGCCGGTCTCCGCGTCCCAGAGCCGCACTTGATCGTCCACGCTCACGGTGAGGAAGCGTTTGCCGTCCGGTGCAAACCGGTAACTTTTCACGTTCGGGAACTTGGCGGCAACCGGTTTGCCGGTCATCGCGTCCCACAGACACAACGCGCCTTCTTGAGCCTGTCCAGCGCCCGAGAGGACGCGGCGCCCGTCGGAACTGAGCAGGCCCAAACCACCCAACGACGGGGCAACTGCCGCTGGCGCAACGTCGCTCACCACGGCCGCGAGTCGGTAACGGCGCGACAGGTGCCAGTACGCGGCCCAGCGGGCGCGTGTTTCGGCCTCGAAAGGAGCATCGCCCGGGTTCCGCCGCAACCCTTCGGCAAACCAGAGGAGCGCGAGCGCCTCGTCCCCGCGGTCACCCCGACGAATGCCCTCGGTGATCGCGGCTCGCCCGAACAACTCGCGTGTGGTGGCAGCATTGACTTTTGCGTCGTTCGCTTCGCGGTCGGCACGTGCGGCGTTCGTCTTCGCGTCGTTCGCCTCGCGGTCGGCGTGCCCGGCCTGGTCTTTCGCGTCGCGCGATTCGCGATCGGCACGCCGGCTCTCCCCGGCGGCGACGGCGGCAAGGGCCGACGACACCCCGGCACCGAGCAGCGCGGTGACGATGAATCCGGCGGCCAGTTTGTTACGCCGCATCCATTTGGTCAAGCGAACGGGCCAGCTCACCGGGCACGCCGAGACCGGGCGACCCGCGAGGAAGTTGGCAAGATCATCGGCCAGGGCGGCCGCCGTAAGGTATCGCTCCGCGGGGTCTTTGCGGAGGCACTTCAGGCAGATCAGTTCCACGTCGCGTGGGACCGACGGCTCGCGCCGGTGCGGGGCTTCCGGGTCCGTTTCCACCACCAACCGCGCGAGCGCGACCGGTGCGCGAGCAGTGAATGGACGGACACCTGTGAGACACTCGTACAGGACTACGCCGAGCGCGTACACGTCCGCGCCCGGCCCGACGAACTTGGCCCGCCCGTCGGCCTGTTCTGGAGCCATGTACGCCGGCGAACCCAGGATTACGCCGGTCGCGGTCAAGTCGATGCGACCCGCGTGTTTCGCCAACCCGAAGTCGATCACCTTCGGTTCGCCCGCGGTTGGTGTGTCGAACAGCACGTTCCCTGGTTTCAAGTCGCGGTGAACGATCTGCTGGTCGTGGGCCGCCTGCACCCCGCGAGCGAGTTTGCTAACGAGTTCGGTGGCGGCCCGCGCGTTCATCCGTCCAGAGGTTGAGAGTCGCTCCGCAAGAGTGCCGCCGGCGAGGTACTCCATGGCCAGGAACGCGTGCCCGCCGTGTTCGCCGGACTCGTACACCTGCACCACGTTCGGGTGGTAAGCAGCCGCGACCGCCGCCGCTTCCGCGAGGAACCGCGCGCCGCCGGTTCCGCCGCCACGGACCATCTTTAATGCGACCGGTCGGTTCAGACGCGTCTGCACGGCCTCGTAAACGACACCCATTCCGCCGCGCCCGATTTCGCGCAGGATCCGGTATCCCGGTGGTGCGGTCGGGAGGTCGGCGACGGTGCTCATCTCGCTTTTGCCGGCGGTACTGACCACCGTCGTGCTCGGCAGCGTAGGGTCCAGGGCGCGGGCCGCGGCGATGTGATCCCGCAGCATTTCCCGCAGTACGTCGTCATCTGGGCACAGCTCTTCAGGGGTCAACTCGCGGCCCGAGTCGCAGCCCTGCTGCCACGCTTCGAGCAGGTCGAGAAGGCGCATTTCGCCGGCGCTCGACGAACCGTTCGGGTGAGCGAAAGACATGAGAGCCTCATCGCGTGCGGTGATATAGACGTTACTATGACTTTACGGTGGCGTCCGGCCAGCCTTGAACGAGTTGATGCGTGTATTAATATCGCATCGATTGGTGGTATGGTGGACCCGAATTACGCGCCGATTACCATCATCGGAAGGGTTTTGGTTGACGAACTATTGGAGTGCCTGCTCGGGATCGGTGATGGCGAGACCGTCGGGCAGCGTGATGCGGCGTGAGAGCGATTCGATGGACTTGCGTTCGCCGTCGAGGAGCAAACCTTGGAGGGAGACCCCCGCTTAGCGGGCGGGCTTCGCTGGCTGGAGGCGCGGGCGAATCTCCGAGATGGGAGACCCCCGCTCAGCGGGCGGGCTTGGATTGAGGAAAGTCAGTTGCGAACAAGGTGCCGGGGTCCCGAAGCCGGGCGAGAATTGGAGTGCACGTCTTCATGAAATGTTAGAGGCGCGAATCGGTTGGGACGATTCGCGCCTCTAACGGAGTAGTACGAAAAACTGTCCACTATCCGAGTGGAACTCCACCACTCTCGCGAGCGGACGGAAACCAACACGGTTCCTCGGCAACCCTGCTCCGTATCACGCGGGCGAAGTGAGTTGCGCGAGCGCTGCCCCGAACTCGGCGGGCGTCGCGAATCGGTCGCCCGGGTTTCGGGCCATCGCGCGGCGCACCAGATCGTCGACTGACGCGGGCAGATCTCGGACGAACTCGCGTGGCGCGCGAAGTGGCGCGAACAGTGCCCGCCCGATCACCTCCGCCGGCAGCCCGTTGGGGTCCACCGGAGGGCGCCCGGTGAGCGATTCGTACAGGGTCGCGCCGAGCGAGTACACGTCACTCGCGGGGCTCGCGGGGTCGCCCGCCAAGCACTCCGGCGCGAGATACGCGAGGTCGCCCGGCTCATCGGCTGGGGCAATTGCAGTTGCTTCAACCGGCGCCGCGGACATCGGACGCGCGAAGAAGAAGTCGCCTAACTTCGCTCGCCCGGCTTCGTCGAACAGCACGCACCCAGGGTTGATGTTCCGATGCACCCACCCAGACTGACCCAACGCAGCGGCGCCGCGTGCCGCGTGCCTGACCGCGCGCAGCGCGGTTTTAACCGGAAGCCGCCCGCCGGCGCGGAGTCGTTCCCGCAGGCTACCCCCGGGCATGTACTCCATTGCCAAGAACCAGACCCGGTCGTTGCCGACCCGCTCGGCCCCGGCTCGGTACACGCGCATCAGGTGTGGCGCTTGCACCGACGCGACCCCCGGGACGCCGCGCAACAGTCGACGCAGGGCTGACCCCTGGAACTGGAACCGTCGCGGAAATACCTGAACCGCGACTTCGCGGTCATCCTTGCGGGGCCATACGGCGCGATAGATTCGGCCCCGCGCCCCGGTATGCAGTTTGGTCACCAGTTTGAACTCGTCGAATGGCTGAGCCGTGGACCGGTATTCAAGTGCTACCTCGAAACCGCGCTCGCCGAGGTAGAGGTGATCGGTGGAGTGAAGCGTCGCCCGGCGCACCGGCGCGCCGTTCACCCATGTGCCTGCGGCAGTGGCCAGGTCGAATACCCGCCACGCGCCGTCCGGCCCGCACGCCACGAACGCGTGCTTCACCGATACGCCGGGGCCAGCGCAAGTTAAGTCGCATTTGCGCCCGGAGCCGAGCAGCACCGGAGTTGCCGGCGCGAACGACCTGCACACAGCCGGGTCGGCGAGCGAGCGCAACACCAGCACCGGCCGCTCGGACGATCGCTTTTCGATCTCCGCGGTGCGGGCCCGAACCGGCGGCCGGTGGATCGTGGTCACGTTCGTGTTCGGCACATCGACGCCGGGCGGCTTGTACACCGGGAGCCGCTGGTCGGACGTGAGTCGCGATCGCACCAGTGCGGTCTTGAGTTCGGCCGCTGTGGCGAACGCACGATCGGCGGGACGCTTCGGCAGCAGCCCCGCGATGATGTCCGTCAGCCCGGTCGGAGCGTGAGCCAGAACTGGCTCCCAGTCGGTCAGTTGCTTGTACGCGTCCGCGTGCCAGGCCAGCCAGTTCGCTCCTTCGGGCACTCCAAACAGCGGCTCGAATCCGTCCCCGGCGAGTAGTTCGAGCGCGAGGTATCCGAGACAGTACAGGTCGGCGGCCGGACCCGGTTTCCCGAGTCCGCTGTCGATCAGTTCCGGCGCCTGGTATCGCGGTTCCTGGTCCGGCACCGGGAGCGGGTTGGTGGTTCCGAACTCGTACCCCAGGAAGTCGCCGAACCGGACGTCGCCGGCCGGGCCGACCAGTAGCGTGTGCGAATTCACGCACCCGTGCCCGAGCCGGCGGGCGTGCAAGTACTCCAGCGCCTCCGTGGCCATCAGGAGTACGTTCGCAACGAGTGTGGGCGTGATGCGACCGTGCGCCGCGACGTACTGACTCAGGCTGCACTGCGCGTCCGAGAACGCGGCCTGCGTCCCGGTCTCGTTCGTCCACAGCGGCTTCACCAGATTCGGGTGATCGAGCGGCGCCAGAAACCGGTACTCATCGGCAAGCCGCGTAGTCAATTGCTGCGCGTAAGGCGACCGCGGGTTCACTTCTTTGACGAGGTACAGCCGGCGGGTGCCGCTGAGCTCACCACGCCACACGAGCCAGTCCTGGTTTTCGCGGATCGGGACGCGTTTGGTCAGGTTCATAGGTCAGGCCTCGTGGGCGAGTAGGGGTTACATGCCCTGGAGTTGTTGGCCGACGAACACGCCGGCCAGGTCGATCGCGACGGCCGCGGCCGGGTGCCGGTTTGCGTCCACGGCTTGCCGCGCGGCGACGATCACGTCGCGCGCCTCCAGGTAACACTGCTTAGCTTCCGCGAGGTTCCCCTCGGACTGACGAAACACGGCTAATTGAACCGCACGGTGGGCGGCCTCGACGTGACGCGCGGCCGGACCTGAACGGGCCGCGTCCGTCAACTTGGGAGCCACCTCCGTACTGAACACCGCAGCCGGCGTTGTCGGCTTAGGTTTGGTGACGTGCCGGCCCCCGAGTACCGCAAGACCCAACACGACCACGCCCAGAGCCACGTACTCCCACGGCGATTTCCGTTTCTTTTTCTGCGGGCCGGTCCCCGGCGGCTCGACCTTCACGCCGCCCGCCACCTCAGCGCCGGCGACCTCGACCGCTTCGAGTCTCAGCAGCGTGGCCGCAGTCGGCTGAAGACCACTGCCGGCGTACCACGTCCGCTGCTCGCCGGGATTCAGCAATTGACCGTCAAGGAAGATCGGGTGTGGCATCCGGTTGGTGACGAGGTACCCGCCGGACCGGAACTGCACCCGCAGGTGCCCGTCGCCGATGGCCGGATCGGACAGCTTGATCTGGTGCCCGGCCCCGCGACCGATGCGCACCTCCCCAGCCCACACGGTGAATCGCCAGCCCGCATCTGGCCCCTGAACCACTTCCACGCGCGCCGCCATGAGATGCCCCTCTGTGTGTGAAGGTGTAACCGTGCCCCAGGTCCAAGCATCCGTTGCAACCGGTTCGGACCAAACCCACGCTGATAACGAGGCAAATTGCAGAGCACCCGGGTTTTTGCCCTCTCCCCATTGGGGAGAGGGGCAAAGCCAACAGCGCACGCGGTAACTCTTCAACACGTTGCGGCTCAGTGCGTCGCTTTGCTCAGCGCGGTGAGGACGATGGGAGCGACCACGATCAGCAGGCACCCGAACATGGTGACCATCATCGGGGCGGTGATCTTCACTTTGGCCTCCTCGGCGCTCTTCTCCATGCGTTGAACTCGGCGCTGCCGCATCCGGTCGGACAGACCGCGGAGCGCGTCTTTCAGTGCGATGCCGCGCTCCTCGGCGGTGTTAACTGTGAGTACCAAATCCTTCACGTCTGTGTCATTCATGCGCCGGTCGAGAGCACGGAGCATTTCCGTCGCCTTGACTCCCTTTTCGACCCCAAAGAGTACGCGCTGGAATTCGTCACCGAGCGGCTGTCCGGTGTGTTCCTTGCCGGCCCGGTCAAGACACTCGTGAAGTGTCCCGGCCCCGGCTTCGAGCATCAACGCCATCAGGTCCATCGCATACGGCAGCCGCGCTCGCACTTGGCGCACGTGTTCTTCGGCCTTCTTCTTGATCGTGTTCAGTAGCACATACGGGAACACAACTGCGATGAACGACCCGAGGGCCAAACCCGCCGTCAGGCCGAACAGAGCGCCCGCAGCGGCGCCGGCCACGAGGCCCAACAGTGCAGCTTCGACTTGCTTCGTCGCGGCCAACTCGTCGGCTCGCCAGTGCGGCACCCCAAGCACCTCAATCTGGGACGTCAGTCGGGCTAGCCGGGCTGAGGGGCGACGGCTGTAAAATCGCGCGAGGGCGCAAATCGTCGGCTCGAACACGCGGAACGTGGGGACCGTTTCGCGGAGCGCCCGCAGTCGCGTGCCTTCTGCTCCTGGCGGGTCTTCCCCGGTGCCGGACAGGCACGTGAGCAAGTAAGCGGTGACCGCGACGGCGAAGGCGGACACGACCATCGCAAGGAAGAACGATAACGGCATGACAGTCACTCCACTTTGGCCAGAATGCGGCTCGCCCACCTGATGCTCAGGTACACCAACGCGCCGACGATTGCCAACACGCCCTGCCCGGCCAGGGTGCTGAACAGCGAGTTCATCAGTTGCGGGTCCATGAAACTGAACATGGTCACGAACGCGCACGGGAACACGGCCAGGAGGAGCACCGTGAGGCGTCCGGCGGCGGTGTCCGTGTCCCGCTTGCGGGCCACCCGCTGAGCTTCTTCGAGGGTGAAACTGATCCGGGTGAGTACGTCACCGAGTTTGCCGCCCTTTTCGGTGGCGACCAGAAGGGCAATCGCCATCAGGGCCACGGCATCAACCCGGATGCGGGCTCGCAGGTCGGTTAATACATCGCGCACGCTCTCACCCGCATCCAGCCGGCCCACCGTGCGGCGCAGGATGTCCCCGAACGGAGCCGGCGTCTCGCGTGCCACTTCAGCCAGCGCCTCGTTCAGCGCCATGCCGACCCTCACTTGCCCGGCCAGGTTGCGCGCCGCCGTCACTGCTTGCTCGCTGATCCGTTTGCGCTGGTTTGCGACCCACCACTCAAGGATGAGCGGCCCGGCCCGGTTCGTCACGAACGCCATGAACACGGCCACCGGGGGCATGTCGGCCCAGAACCAGAACACCAGGAACGCGGTCGCGGTCGCGACCCGCCACCAGCGCAGCAGCACCGGCAGGAGTGCTGCGGACGCGTTGACCGATTCGAGCACCGGGCCGTAGTGCGAGAGCAACCGGCCGTTCAGACGGTCGAGTAATGGCGCGCCCCACGTTGCGGCTGCTGTCCCGGTCGCGCCACCGACGGCGAGGCTCCCGGCGCTGAGTATCAGTGTGTCCACGGGGTTCCTCGGTTGAACGCATCCAAGTTGAAAACCGTCGTTGGGGGGTGGCACGAGTTGCCCGTGCCACCCGGTTGTGAATTTCAGAGCCGATTAGAGCCGCACGAAGTCCACCGCGTCGGCGATCAGTCCTGATTCGATCATGTCTGCCAGGAACGTCGGCAGGTGCCCGGTTGGGCGCAACTCGCCGTCGGACCCGCGAGCGAACAGCGACACCATGCGCACGCCCTCGCCCGGTTCGTAGCCAATTACTTCTGCGATCTCGGTGAGTACCTTGCGAGGCTTCCCACCGATGGACACTTTGCCCAGTTGCACGATCAAGTGAACTGCGGCGCCAATCTGGGCGTGGATCGACTCGACCGGGAGTACCGCGTCCGCATTCTGCTGCACCAGCACCTCGAGCCGCCGCACCACGCCGTCCGGGGTGTTCGCGTGCAGCGTGGTCATGCTCCCGTCGTGGCCGGTGTTCATTGCCTGGAGCATGTCGATGGCCTCGCCCCCGCGACACTCGCCCACCACGATCCGGTCGGGTCGCATCCGGAGCGAGTTGCGAACGAGGTCGCGAATCGTCACCGACCCTGCGCCTTCCTGGTTGCTTTGGCGCCCTTGCATCGTTACGACGTGCTGCTTCTTCAGTTGAAGTTCGGCCGTGTCTTCGATGGTGACGATGCGTTCTTTGTCCGGGATGAACTCGCTGAGGCAGTTGAGCATCGTCGTTTTGCCGCTGCCGGTGCCGCCGGCAACGATGATGTTCCGCTTGTGGGCGACTGCGGCCCGGAGGAAATCTCGCGCGGCCGGGGTGAGCGACCGGTACTCCTTCACCAATCGCTCGATGGTGACTTTCTCGGCCGGGAATTTGCGGATTGTCAGCGATGGCCCCTTGAGGGCCAGCGGCTCGATGACCGCGTTCACGCGACTCCCGTCCGGCATGCGGGCGTCGGCCAGCGGCTGGGCCGTGTTCACCTGCCGGTTTGCACGCGCCATGATGCGCTGCACGATGGTGAGCGACGGCGTCAGGAACCGGCGCCCCGAATTCTCGACGGAGCCGCTCTTCTCGATGAAGATGTGGTCCTGATCGACCACCATGATTTCGCTGATGTTCGGGTCTTCGAGCAGGTCTTCGAGCGGCCCGTATCCGAACCAGATGTCTTTGATCTCTTTGACCAGCCGGCGGAGCGCGAGGTAGCGGCACACGCGGGCCGACACCGCGCCCCTGCGGCCGAGCATCGCGTTCCAGTGGGGCCAGAACTTCTCGTCCACGCGTCGCACCTGCACGGTGAGGTCCGTGAGCGTACTCAGTTCGAGCGCCGCATAGGCCGCGTCCACGAGTCGCTCTAGCTCCAACTCCAAGTCGGGCAGCACGATTCGCGGGCGTGCCCACACAGCCGACTCGGACAGCGGCTTGGACCCGACCTTGGCGACCAACCGGTTCAGCAGTGCCGACTTGACGGCGACGCCAGCCATGTGGTTCCCCAGATCGGTCTGGGCGAGGTCGTCGGCCGGGAAGTCCGGGCGGCTCCCGGACAGCTCCATGATTTCGGTTTCCAGCCGGTGAACGTAAGTGTCCTTGAGCCACTCGGCGCGGTCCGGCGGGTCGTTCGGGTGCAGTTCGACCACGGCCCGGTGGACCTCGCCGACCAACGCCGCGCACGCGCGGTCGAGCCGGCGCGCGTCGTCCGACTCGGTCGCGAACTCATCGGCTGCGAACGACACCGTGAGTACGAACGGCCAGCACGTGATCGTCACGGTCGGCTTCTTGACCGGCGCGAACTGATCCCGTCCGGTGAGCGTCAGCTCGCCGACGCGCACGATCTTGCCGTTTCGGTTCCACACGCGCCAGCCGCCGCCGCCGGCCACGTCGTTCTCGATCACCACGGCCTCGCCGCCCAGATACGGGCTGTCGAGTACGAGGTGGTTGTCCGGGTGGTGCCCGATCCGCACTGGGTTCAGGCGTGAGGGCAGATCGACGATCCCGGACCGCTGAGTGATTTCGCTCACGTACTCGATGCGCATGTTCGGTCTCCGCAAAGCACTGGGGGAATTAGCGGACGTTCGGCTTGGTGTTCGGGGCTTCCGTCGTGCGGGCGATGGAGCGGACCGCGTTGCCGCCGTCGCGGTGGTGGTCGATCCACGCCTGGGCTTGAAGTTCGCCCGCGTCGCCATTGGGAACGGCTACCAAGTAGGCTCGGGTCCGCTCCTTGCCGGTGCCCTCGGCCGCGTCCCACCCGCGGAGCCGGTACGGGCCGAACACCCGCGGCTTGTTCCCGTCTCCTGGGGACACGAACAGTTGCACGCGGTCGCCGGGGACCAAGTCCAAATCGGCCGCGTTGACCGACACTCGCACCGTCCACGAGTGCTCGCCGCTGTACAGCGGGAGCAGCCGGCGTTCGAGATCGGCTCGCAGCAGCACCTCCCCGGCCCTGATATTGCGCCGCACCGCGAGGTTGGTGAACTCGCCCAGGTTCTCGGGGCGGAGTGCCGACGGGAACAACTTTTCGTCGCCCTGTACCTTGATCGTCGCCAACCGGTCGGCGGTGATCGCGTCGCCCTCGGCCACGTCCTCGGTCAGAACCAGCACGTCAACCTTCGTGCTGTGCCGCTTGAGGACCGCGTAGTTGGCGAGCGCGGCGGCAACGGCCAACCCGAGCGGCACCACGAATCGCATGTACTGTTTCATCGGTCGAGACCTCCGTCGAGAGTCGCCCGCACAGGGGCGGTGATGAGTAGTTGCACGAGCGCGCCTCGCGGAATCGCCCACGCGGTAACTTCGGTTCCGTTGCGGGTGAGCCGGAACACACGCAGCCCTTGCCCGAATTCCCGCGCCGTCACCGACCACCCGGCGGCTTCCCAGGCCGGTTGCGCGGCGCCCGCGTCGGCCCGACTGGTGAGAACCGCACACCCGCGGCCGTCGAGGTCCACACGCACCGCGTCGAGCCGCACACCGGACGGAACGGGGATCGCGGTGAGGTCGAAGTCGGCCGCAGTGGCGATCCCGAGTGCTTCCCTCGCTCGCTGGCGTGCGGGGTCGCTGGGCTGTGACTCGCTCACGTTCAGCACCCATCGCCCGGGCGGCAGTTGCGCCGGGGTGAACAGCAGGTCATTCGCGTCGTCGGGATCGATTGCTTTCGCGGGGGCGGGGGGTTGCTCGTGGCTAACGAACGGACGCACGACCAGCCAGGAAGCCGCGAAGCACCCGAGATAAAGGGCGCCCATGAGCAGTCGGCGGCGGGTCAAAAGCGTTCGGGCGTGAGGCATGACAGATTCCCGCGGGCAGTTTGGACACAATGCCAAGCCGCCACGGGAACCAGTTCAGACACGGAGTTGCGCGAAGATCGGCGCGTATTGGTTTGTGTCTCTTGCGGGAGTGGATGTCGGCGGTTCGCCAGCGTGTGGGTGAGCTCCGCGAGACGAAAGCGATTTAACGTATCGCGCAGCGTCCCTCACCCGTTCTCGAAGAATTGGCCACCCTCTCCAGCGAGGGAGAGGGCAAACGCACGACCATGTGCGTCACTTCAAGGCATTGTTGGCCGCGAGCCACTTGGCAGCGGCGCGCCCAAGTTCGATGATGAGTGCCTCGCGGTCGTATTTGGCGGCCAGTGCGTACAGAAAAGCAGCGCGGCACGCGTCCGCGGTCAACTCCAGGACCGTCTGGGCGGTTTGCATCATCCCTTCCTGGCGGTTGATGGTGGCAATCGCCTTCGTCCGGCGTGCGGTCCAGTCCGGCCCGTTGGCTTGGTACTTCGCGAGTTTGTCGTTCGATCGCGGATCCATCTGCGCGTACCTGGCGGTTTGCGGGGCGAACCGGGCGATGAGCGAGTCGAACTTGCCGAAATGCTCCAACTGCTCCACGTGCGGGGCGATACGCTCGGGCAGCTTCGGAAACTTGAACCAGGTGTAATCGTGCGTCTTGTCGGTCATCCCGGCGACCGCGGTCGCGACCGCGTTTTCACCGTTGATCGGCGACTTTCGCTCGACCGTGTTCGTGGCCTTGTCCTGACGGTAGCTGACGAGTACGTCCTGGCGTACATCGAACGCCGTGCCCGGGACGCACTGGTCGCGCTTCTCCCACGTTTTCTGCCGGGCCTCGGTCGCCGTGCGCACCCGGACGAACCCGGACTGCGCGGCCCACCAACCGACGGTCGCGACGAGTAACAAAAGCGGCAACACTAATACGAATTCGAGCGGGGCGTTACCCCGTCGCGGGGTGTGCGTCATGGTTCTTCTCCGGTTCGTGCCCTGTGTCAGTGTGTGTTGGACAGTGCCGTGTCGGTCTTCGTTCGTTCGAGAACGCGGTTCACAGGCTCGGTTTGTGTGCCCGCGGCGTCCCCGAGCCGAGTCGTGGGGACCAGTTTGGCTTGCCAATTGAGCTTCATGCGCGGCTGTTCGGTGACCTTGCGGAAGTTGGCGTAGTCTTTGCCGAACTCGTACTCGGGCACAGCGACGTTCCAGGCGAGCGTGTCCCAGCCAACCACCGGCTGCCACTTCGCCTTACGCGGGTGGTCTTGCGGACTCGCGTTGTAGATCATCGCCTGCGATTGCGCGACCAAGCCGTCCGGTTGGTACTGACGGAACAGAGGGTACCCGTACACCGTCGGTGCCGGTTGGTGTGCGAGGCCCACGATCGCGAACAGTTCGTCGGCACGACGCGACCCGGCTTTCTTCGTCCACGGCTCTTCGCCCTTGTCCGGCCCTGCGACTTCCAGGTCTTTGATCGCGAACAGCTTGGTGCCGTTCTCCGACCATTGCCACCAGGCCATATTCAGGGTGAAGTCGTTCGTCTCGTCGTGGTAATAGCGCGCGAACCGGGACATGGGCAGCGCGATCTCGCCGAACTCGATGATCGGCTTCCGCCAGTACTGCACCCACGGCGTCATCCCGCGGACCATCTGCGAGTGCTTGTGGGTCGGTCCGCCGCGCTTGATGTGTTCCTTGAACAGCGGCAGTTCGAGCGTGTATTTGCCGCCTTGCGTGGTCGGGAACAGCGTGCCGGTGGTGCCCAGTTCGCGCGCTACAGCCGCCGCAGCTCGCTCGGCCCGCTTCGGTGACTCTTTCACAACTCGCTCGCAGTACTCGTACAGCAGCGTGATGAGGCCCACCGAGCCATCCGACTGGCGCATGGGATTGACCATGTGTTTGAGGTCCAGTAGCGGACCTTCGGCGAGTTCTTCCAGGTACGCGAGAATCTCCCACTCGTGGACGACATTTTTTTCAACCGTGACGGCCGAGCTAACGAGTCGCTGCCCGGAGAAGAACGCGAACGAGTTGACCACCCCTTCCTGCATCATGACGCCCCCGGCCGCGTGAACGCGATAAGCGGCCTGGAGCCAGGACAGCAACCGCGCACGGGCGCGCCCAATGGCGGCACCCGACTTGCTCGTCTTCCCTCGTCGCGGCCCGGACGCAGCGAACTTCTCGGGGGCCACGATCCGCCGGCCCTCAGGCAACTGGAACCCGTTCCACTCGAACGCCGTGGTATACGAATCGACGAGCAGCGCCCACTCGGGATGGCTCGCGATCGTGTACGGTTTCCCGTCTTCGAGTTCGATGCCGCCAAACGACATGACCAGCGCGTTCAGCGCGTTCAGTTCGGTAATCAGGTGGTTGATCGCGGTGACCGCGTTCATGCCGCGGGCCATCTGAATCGCACCGGCGTGGGCCGCTGCGTCGGCCGCGTTCTGCCCGTCCACCTTGCTGACGGCGACCCGCGACGCGTTGGTGATCGCGGCCACGAGCAGCAGCATGGTGAGCAGACCGAACACCGACACGAAAGCGATCTGACCGCGGCGGTGTTGAGTGTTGCGTGCGATCACGGCTATCTCCAGTGTCACTTCTTCAGTGGGAACGAGTGGTAGTCAATGGTGTGCTGCCCGTCTTTGGTCATGGCCCCATCGGCGGCCATCACAACTGTCGCCGAGAGCGGATACTCGAAAGGCGCGGATCGGTCCGGGTCGAGGAACCGCGACACAATCGGCATGTACAGCGGCGCGCGGAAGGTGACCGTCACGGTCAGCGGGGTCCGCGGGTTGTTCGGGTCGTCGGCTTTCACTTCTACCTTGGTGCGGGCTGCGGCAATCTGGTACTTGCGGCGCAAGAAGTCCGCGTCCGGTGGGGTGCGGGATCGCTGATAGGGGCGAGGAATCGCGGGGTCGTCGGCCGCGGCCGGGGTCGCGAACTTCTGTGTCGCGGTCGCGAAGTCGTCGCCCAGCGGCCCGGCCCACGCGGGCACCGGTCCCGCGGTTTCCAGCTCCTTCTCGCGCCCGCCGACGAACGCGGCCAACGACGCGGCTGCGCTCTGGTGCGCTCGTTCGTCCCGCAAGTTCGCCGGGCGTGCGCTGCGCCACACCACCGCCGACCGGGCCGCGGCGTGTGCCGCGTACTGCGTACCGATCCGGGCCAACATCAGAAACGCGACCTCGATGGCCCCGATCATGAGCATCAGGTACAGCGGCACCACGAGGACGAACGGGAGCGAGTACGAAGCCCCGCGGGTGCGGCGCAGGATTCGGCGGGTGGTGCGGAATGGACGGCTCACGGGCTTCCTCCGGTTACATCAGCGGCCAGCCGACGGTCGTACCAAGCGTCAGGATGTACATCTCCAGACCGCGCTCGAACATCCAATACAGCGCGGCCGCGAGCGGGAACGTAGCACCGAGGACAAGGACCGCGTCGAGCGAACCCATCCCGCGGCGCACGGGGCGTCGGGTGATCTTCATTGCAAGCTCCAGTAATCAGAGCAACGTAAGAACGGTGCCGGCGAAGAAGAACGGGGCCATCGGAAGGGTGCCACCGAGGACCGGGCGGGGTGCCTCGGGGGCGGTGGAAGCGCGGTGAGCGAGCCGCACGACCACCAGGAACGCAGCAACGACCGCGGCCAGCAGGTAACCGATCATCGCGGCCTCGATCCCGTGCCACCAACCGAGCACCGCGCCGAGCACCGCGACCATCTTCACATCGCCCTCGCCGCCGCGGAACGTGAGGTACAGGACCAGCATGAGGGCGAAGCACACCCCGAACCCAGCGACCGAGTTCGCGGCCGACGGCAACCCGGTGTGAAGCCCGAGCGCCCCGACCGCGTGCATCAGCGCGACGCACGCCAGAGCCGGCACGAGGACGCAGTTGAAGATGCGCCGCCACAGCAGATCGGTAACCGTCGAAACGACAAGCAGCCACGCGAGTAAGCCGGCCGCCGGTGTGAGTCGGGATGCTGTCTCCGGCAGCGTCGAAGCGACCGCGCCCGTGAGGGCAACGGCGAGCAACGGTGCGGCGAACCCAATCCCCCAACGCACCCGCGCCGGCAGCGTCATCAGCCGCCGATACTGGCAACGGAGCGAAACGACGGACAGC
>CAMDQN010000114.1 GCA_945905925.1 Singulisphaera sp. GP187 | reverse complement strand
CGACGGCGTGCCCGACTTCCTCGGCGGCGCGGAAGATGGCCGCTTCTACTTCCTCCGCAACCCGCGAGCAAAGAAGTGAACTTGGTTTCGGTGATCGGCGCCCCGACCGGGGCGTGAGGGTCACCCTCAGCGCGGTGCCCGGTCGCGGTACACCTGGCAGGATGTCTTCTCCGGGAGGTTCTGCCGGTAGTGGTACTCCGCACGCTTGAGGAGCGTTTCGTCGGGCTGGTTCGGGTCTTGTTTGATCTCGTGCCGCATCGCGGGCAGCGCGTCAGCGAGCGAACAACCGACACGCGACGCGAGTTTGCGCGTCAACTTCTCCTCGCGTTCGTTGGCGAACGTAACCGCACACCCACCGCGCCCGACCGCGAGCCGGACAATACCCAACACCGCAACCACGCTCACCGCGACGGCCACGGCAATCCATTCGCTCGGCATTGGCAACCTCCCGCCGTTAGAACAACTACGCTCATCGTACCCGATCCGCCGACCGCGCCAACGAACTACTTCCGCGAGCCGCGCCGGGGTATCATGGCCTTCACCTCCTAACTCTCTGGTGCCGACGCAAATGCGGATACTCGCGCTCGCTTCGCTACTGCTCCTCAGCCCCGTCTCCGCGTCTGCCGCGCCGCCGGACTTCGACAAAGATGTGGTCGCGGTGCTGGCGTCGCGCTGCCTCGACTGTCACTCGGGCGCCGACCCGAAGGGCAAGTTCGACCTCACGCGCAAAGACGCTGTCCTCGGTGCGAAGGGCGTGGTAACGCCGGGCAAGCCGGACCTGAGCGAACTGTGGAAGAAGGTCGCGTCCGACGAGATGCCGCCGAAGAAACCGCTTTCGGCAGAAGAGAAAGCGGTGCTGAAAGCGTGGATCGAGAGCGGTGCGAAGTGGGGCACCGATCCCATCGACCCGTTCGCGATCACGACGAAATCGCGTGCCGGCCGCGACTGGTGGAGTCTGCAACCGGTCAAGAAGCCGGTTGTGCCGCTCCCGTCGAGTCCGATTCCCAGCGCGCAGCCGAACCCCATTGACATCCTCATTGGTCAGAAGTTGGTCGAGAAGAAGTGGCACCTCGCTCCGCCCGCGGACCGGCGAACGCTCATCCGCCGCGTCCACTTCGACCTGCTCGGCATCCCGCCGACTTTCGAAGATGTTGAAGCGTTCGTGAACGACAAAGCACCGAACGCTTACGAGAAGTTGATCGACAAGCTGCTCGCGTCGCCACATTACGGTGAACGTTGGGGCCGGTACTGGCTCGACGTGGCGCGTTACGCGGAGACGTGCGGGTACGAACGCGATCAGGTGAAGCCGGACGTGTGGAAGTACCGCGACTGGGTCATCAAGGCGTTCAATGACGATCTGCCATACGACCGCTTCGTGACGGAACAACTCGCGGGCGACGAACTACCGAACGCGACCGCGGCGACCACCGTCGCAACGGGCTTCATCCGCCTGGGCACCTGGAACGACGAGCCGAACGACCCGAACGAGTACAAGTACGACCGGCTCGAAGACATGGTCGGCGCGACCAGCACCGCGTTCCTCGCGATGACGGTGAAGTGCGCCCGCTGCCACGACCACAAGTTCGACGCGATCCGCCAAACCGATTACTACCGCATGGCCGGGGCGTTCTGGGCGGGGTTCATCGAGCCTGGACCGCGCGAATCGCTCGGCGGGCCGAATGCGAAGGCACTGGGCCACGACGCGGTGTTCGGCTGGACCGACCGCGGGCGCGACGTTCCGCCGATCAAGCTCCTCAAGAAGGGCGACCCGAACCGCCCCGGTGCGGTCGTCGAACCGGGTCATCTCTCGATGTTCGCGGCGCTCGACAAGCCGCTCGCGGCGCCGCCCGCTGGCGCGAAGACGACCACGCGCCGGCTTCAACTCGCGCAGTGGATCGTTGATCCCAAGAATCCGCTGACGGCCCGCGTTTGGGTGAATCGCGTGTGGCAGTACCATTTCGGGCAGGCGCTGGTGCGGACACCGGACAACTTCGGCTTCACCGGCGAAAAGCCGACACACCCCGAACTGCTCGACTGGCTCGCTTCGGAATTCATGGGCGGCGGGTGGAAGACGAAGCGCCTCCACCGGCTCATCCTGCTCTCCGAGACGTACCGCCAATCTTCGGTTCACTCGAAGCAGGCGGAGTACGCGGGGGTTGACGCCGGTAACAAGCTGTGGTGGCGTGCGGAGCGGCGCCGGCTCGACGCGGAAGCGCTCCGCGACTCGCTGCTCTTCGCGGGGGGGAATCTCAAACTCGGCAAGATCGGCGGTCCGAGTTTCGCGCCGGAGATTCCGCCCGACGCGCTCGAAGGCTTGTCCATGAAGGGCGCCGCGTGGAAGCCATCGCCCGCGGCGGAGCAGGGCCGGCGCAGCGTGTACATCTTCGCGAAACGCGGTCTGCTCGCACCGCTGCTCACGACGTTCGACCTTCCCGATACAACGCTCCCAAGTTGTGTGCGCGACGTGACCACCGTTCCGACGCAATCGCTCGCGCTTCTGAACAACCCGTTCGTCCACGATCAGAGTACCGCGCTCGCGAAGTTGATCGGCACCAAGAGGAGCGGCAAGGATCAGGTAACGCAAGCGTGGCGGCTGACGCTCGCACGCGACCCGCGCGACGCGGAAGTGGCCGCCGCGCTCGCACACCTGGAGAAGCAATCGAAGGCGTTCGCGAAGCGCCCGGACCCGGCCCTCGACGCGCTCGCGTCGCTGTGTCATGTGTTGCTGAACACCAACGAATTCATGTATGTAGATTGAGTGCCCCTCTGTGTAGCCGCAACCCCGCAGGGGTGCGCGTGCGTAGGCGCTCGCCTTCGGCTTGCGGCTAACCTGGGCGCTCGACACCTGGAGTGAACAATGTCCCTCTTCCCCTGTGGCCTCACGCGGCGCGAACTCATCTGGGAGATGGGCGGCGGGTTCGCCGGCGTCGCGCTCGCGGGTCTGCTCGCATCCGAGTCGCGCGGCGCCGATGCGCCAAGCGGTTCGCCGCTCTCACCGAAGAAACCGCACTTCCCCACGAAGGTGAAGAGTTGCATCTTCCTGATGATGAACGGTGGACCGTCGCAGGTGGACACCTTCGACCCAAAGCCGGAACTGGAGAAGTTCGCGGGCACGGAGATTCCGAAGGACAAGAAGTTCATCAACTCCGGTGGGCGGAAGATCGGGTTCCTCACCCCCGCGTTCCGCAAGTTTAGGCCCGGCGGCAAGAGTGGGCTGCCCGTGTCCGATTACTTCCCGCGGGTGCGCGAACACGCAGACAAGCTCGCGGTGATTCGGTCGTGCCACACGGACAGCCACGCGCACGGTTCGGCGCTGGTGATGATGAACACCGGCAAGACGTTCATCGGTCGCCCATCGCTCGGCTCGTGGTCGGTGTACGGTCTCGGCACCGTTAACCAGAACCTACCGGGCTACGTCGTGCTGATGGACAAGCGCGGCGGCCCGATCAGCGGGCAACCGAACTGGTCGAGTGGGTTCATTTCCGCGGCGTACAGCGGCACGTTGTTTAGGCCGAGTGGCGACCCCATCCTCGACCTTCGCGGGCCTGCGCACGTCACGAAGGAAGCTCAGCGCGAACAGCTCGACCTGCTCGCGACGTTGAACCAACAGCACATGGAATCGCGCCCCGGCGGGCGCGAACTCGCGGCGCGTGCGGCGAGTTACGAACTTGCGTTCAAGATGCAGTCCGCGGCGCCCGAAGCGGTCGATCTCACGAAGGAGGCTTCAAAGACGTTGGAGATGTACGGCGTCGGCAAGAAGCCCACCGATGAGTTCGGGCGGAACTGCCTCATCGCGCGCCGGTTGGTGGAACGCGGCGTGCGGTTCGTGCAACTCTACTCCGGCGGCGGGCACCTCGAAGATACCTGGGACGCGCACGCGGGCATCGAGTCTAACCACGGCAAGCACGCGGCGGAAATCGATCAGCCGATCGCGGCGCTGTTAACCGACTTGGCGGCTCGCGGGTTACTCGACGAAACGCTAATCGTGTGGGGCGGCGAGTTCGGGCGGATGCCGTTCAGCGAGGGGAAGAACGAGCCTGGACGGAACCACAACCCTTACGGCTTCTCGATGTGGCTCGCCGGTGGCGGCGTTAAAGGCGGCACCGCATACGGCGCGACCGACGAACTCGGCTTCGAGGCAGTGGAGAACAAGGTTCACGTCCACGATCTGCACGCGACCATCCTTCACCTGATGGGCCTCGACCACGAGAAACTGACGTACTTCCACCAGGGCCGCCACGAACGGTTAACCGACGTGTACGGGAATGTGGTGAAGGACATTCTTTCGTAGGTGCCGCTTGCGGCAAATGGGTCACTTCTTCAGCGGGTGGATCTCGAACTTGCGGACGTACAACTCGAAGCCTTCCGTTTGCAACAGAATCTTCCCCGCGGCGGGGGTCACGTCGTAAGCGTGGTTCACCTTCACGCCGTTCACGAACACCGTCAACTTCGCGCCGTCAGCCACGCACTCCACTTTCGTCCACTCGCCGATCTTGCTCTCCACGTCGTCCTTGCCGTAGGTGTCGAGCAGTTCCTTGAACTCTGGGTCGTGCTTGTTCCACCACAGTTGCCGGCCCGTGAACACCGTCTTTTCGCCGCCTTCCTTCCAACGCGGGCGCTTGTCCGAACCAAGCACGATGTCGCTCGTGAGTTGCACGGGAATCACTTTATCCTTCTCGTCCTTACCGCGAATCGTGATCAGGTCGCCGCAGCAACCCTGCGCCAACTGGCACTCGATGCACGCCATCCACGTGCCGTTCGCGCCGCCGTCGGGACCGGTTGCGTGGAGCAACAATCCGGAGTTGCGAACGTACTTCCCGCCGTCCGTCTTCTTGCCCCACTTGTACTCGATCACCACGCGGTAGTCCTTGTATGCCTTCTCCGTCGCGATGTAACCGAAGCCGTCGCCGGTGATGTGCAGGTTGCCGTCGGCCACGCGAAACACCTTCTTTGGGTCTTCGCGTTTCGAGTCTTTCAGCCACGTGGTAAGGCCAGTCAGGTCTTTACCGTTGAACAGCGCGGCAGTTTCTTTTGGGCTAACCGGTTCGTCGGCTGCGATCGCCACGCCGACAGGCGCGAACGCGGTCACCACAAGCGAGAAGATGAAGCGAGTCATGCGAGAGTCCTCCGAGGTCTGCACACGGTAACATGATAGCGGCTCGCGGTGTAGGATGTTCTTGTGAGGTGCGTCCCGTTCCCTTAGCATCCGAGCATCATGAAAGACCTCTCCGGTAAGAAGGCTCTGGTGTGCGGCGGGTCGCAGGGAATCGGCCTCGCGGCGGCGCGCGAACTCGCCGCGATCGGCGCGGAAGTAACTGTGCTGTCTCGCTCCGAGCCGCCGAGTGAAGACCGGTTCGCGTTTCTCCGCGCCGACCTTCAACAGATCGCCGACCTCATTTCGACACTCGAAAAGCAACTGCAAGCGTCGCCCGCGTTCAGCATCCTCGTGAACAACAGCGGCGGACCGCCGCCCGGCGCGATCGTCGATGCGACACCCGAGCAGTTCCTCGCCGCGTTCCGGCAACAACTCCTCGCATCGCACCTGTTGGTGCAATGGCTGTTGCCCGCGATGAAGGCGCACGGTTTCGGCCGCATTATCAACGTCATCTCCACATCGGTGCGCGAGCCGATCGAAGGCTTGGGCGTGTCGAATACGATTCGCGGGGCGATGGCGTCGTGGTCGAAGACGCTGTCGCGCGAGGTCGGCAAGTTCGGCATCACGGTGAACAACGTGCTACCCGGTGCGACGCGAACCGGGCGCCTCGAATCCATCATCAAGCGAAAGGCCGCGACCGGCACACCGCAAGCAGAGATCGAAGCGAAGATGCGTGCGGAGATTCCCGTTGGGCGGTTCGCGGAGCCAAGCGAGATCGGAGCCGTGATCGCGTTCCTCGCGTCGCCCGCAGCGGGGTACATTTCCGGCGTGAGCATCCCGGTCGATGGCGGGAGGTTGCGCTGTGTCTGAGCAAGTGGCGCTCTTGAACTTCATTGAGGGGGCGTTCGCCGCGCCCGCGAGCGCCGGTTACTTTTCCGTTTACGAACCGGCGACCGGCCAAATCTACGCGACCGTTGCCGCCTCCGACGCGCGCGACGTGAGCGCCGCATGTGCCGCGGCCGAACGCGCCGCGCCCGCGTGGCGCGAGATGCCGACCGAGAAGCGCGCCGCGATTCTAGACAACATCGCGAACAAACTGGAAGCACAACTCGAACGTTTCGCACAGGCGGAATCAAAAGACACCGGCAAGCCGGTGTCGCTGGCGCGCGCCGTGGACATTCCCCGCGCGGTGTCGAACTTCAGGTTCTTCGCGGGCGCGATTCAACACTTCGCGAGCGAGTGCCACCCCACTTCATCGGATGTGCTGAACTACACGCTCAGGCATCCGCTCGGCGTGGTCGGTTGCATCTCGCCGTGGAACCTACCCCTTTACCTGTTCACCTGGAAGATTGCGCCGGCGCTCGCGGCCGGGAACTGCGTGGTCGCGAAGCCGAGTGAAGTCACGCCCGCGACCGCAACAATGTTCGCCGAGTTGTGCGCCGAAGCCGGATTGCCTCCTGGTGTACTGAACGTCGTTCACGGCACCGGCACCGATGTCGGCGAAGCGATTTGCACGCACCCCACCATCAAGGCAATCTCCTTCACCGGCGGCACGAAGACTGGTGCGCGAATCGCGAGTGTCGCGGCCCCGCTGTTCAAGAAACTCTCGCTGGAGTTGGGCGGCAAGAACCCGGTGCTGGTCTTCGATGATTGCGACTTCGACGCGATGCTCACCACCACGCTCCGCTCGTCCTTCAGCAATCAGGGCGAAATCTGTCTATGCGGGTCACGTATCTTCGTTCACGATGCGATCTACGAGCGGTTCAAGACGGAGTTCGTGAACCGCGCCAAGGCGCTTCGCGTCGGCGACCCGCTGGAACCGACAACCGAGCAAGGCGCGTTGGTGTCCGAACAGCACCACGCGAAGGTGCGAAGCTATCTCGATCTCGCGCGCAAGGAAGGCGGCACGGTCCTTTGCGGTGGTGAAGTGATTTCGCCGCCCGGCCGGTGCACGAAGGGGTGGTTCCTGTCGCCCGCGGTCGTCGAAGGACTGCCGCACGACTGTCGCACCAGCCAGGAAGAAATCTTCGGCCCGGTCGCGTCGCTGTGCCGCTTTACGACGGAAGAGGAAGCGGTGCGGCTCGCGAACGACACGCCTTACGGACTCGCGTCGGTGGTGTGGACGCGCTCACTCGATCGCGCGCACCGCGTCGCCGCGAACCTGCACGCCGGCATCACGTGGGTGAACTGCTGGATGGTTCGCGATTTGAGAACGCCCTTCGGCGGGGTAAAACAGTCCGGTGTCGGGCGTGAGGGCGGATGGGAAGCCTTGCGGTTCTTCACCGAACCGAAGAACGTGTGCCTCAAGTTGTCGTGAAGCATGAGCCTCATTCAGCGCAAGTTCGTGTCGGAGCGCGCCGCAGAACCAGTGGGCGCGTACCCGCACGCGCGGCAGGTCGGCCACCTACTGTTCCTCTCCGGCATCGGCCCGCGCGAACGCGGTAGCAAAGCCATCCCCGGCGTTACGATGGACGAAGCCGGGAACGTGATCGATTACGACATCGTCGAAGAAGCGAAGTCGGTGTTCCGCAACATCCGGTTCATCCTCGAAGACGCCGGTAGCGCGTGGGAGAACATCATCGACGTGACGGTGTTCCTCACTTCGATTGAGCGCGACTTCGCACGGTTCAACGCGGTGTATCGCGAACACTTCGGCAGCGTCGAACCGTGCCGCACGACCGTCGAAGTAAATAGACTCCCGACGCCTATTCACGTCGAGTTGAAGGTGATTGCCACTATCGGCTGAGAGGACACATTCATGCTCCGCACACCGCTGAACTTCAAGAAGTGGATCGACGACCACCGTCACCTCTTCAAGCCGCCGGTCGGCAACAAGATGGTGTTCGAGGACGCGGACTTCATCATCATGGTGGTCGGGTCGAACACGCGAAAAGACTTCCACGTCAACGACGGCGAAGAGTTCTTCTATCAACTCGAAGGCGACATCATCTTGAAAGTGCAGGACGACGGAAAGATCGTCGATATTCCGATTCGGGAAGGCGATATCTTTCTGCTCCCGCCGCGCGTTCCGCACTCGCCGCGGCGCCCGGGAAACAGCGTCGGCTTGGTGATCGAGAAGAAACGCGAAGCGAACCAGGTGGACGGCTTCCAGTGGTACTGCGAAGGGTGTGGTGCGAAGTTACACGAGGAGTTCGCTCACATCACGAACATCGTCACGCAGTTGCCGCCGATCTTCACGCGATTCTACGGCGACGAAGCGAAGCGCGTCTGCAAGGCGTGCGGCGTGCGATTCACAGATCCCAAGAAAGTCGGGTGAGCGATGCTCACCGTTGACGTTCACACTCACATTTTGCCGCAGCACCTGCCGCGATGGGCCGACCGCTTCGGCTACGACGGGTTCGTCGAACTTGCGCACCACCGGCCCGGTTGCGCACACATGATGATCGACGGCAAGTTTTTCCGCGAAGTCGAGATGAACTGCTGGAGCGCGGAGAAACGCATCGAAGCGTGCGAAGCGTGCGGCGTGCGCGTCCAGGTGCTTTCGACCGTGCCGATCATGTTCAGTTACTGGGCGAAGCCGGAACACGGCTACGAGGTCGCGCGGTTCCTCAACGACGACATCGCGGAGACCGTGCGGAAGTACCCGAAGCGGTTTATTGGCCTCGGCACGCTGCCATTACAAGCCCCGGAACTCGCGGTGCGCGAACTCGACCGCTGCATAAACGAACTCGGCTTTCGCGGCGTGCAAATCGGCTCGAACGTTAACCAGCTAAACCTGAACGCGACGGAACTCTTTCCGGTGTTCCAGCGCGCCGAAGAGATCGGCGCCGCAGTGTTCGTTCACCCGTGGGAAATGTTCGGCAAGAACGAGCTGAACCAGTATTGGATGCCGTGGCTCGTCGGGATGCCGGCGGAAACCACGCGCGCGATCGTGTCGCTGATCTTTGGCGGTGTGCTGGAGCGGCTCCCGAAACTGCGAATCGCGTTTGCGCACGGCGGTGGCTCTTTCCCCGCGACCGTCGGTCGCATCGAACAGGGATTCCGCTGCCGCCCGGACCTGTGCGCGATCGACAACACCGTGAACCCACGCGAGTATCTGCGCCGCATCGTCGTCGATTCGCTCGTTCACGACGCCCGCACGCTGCAGTACCTGATCGACGTGATGGGTTCGGATTGCGTTACGCTCGGGAGCGACTACCCGTTCCCGCTCGGTGAGATGGAGCCAGGTTCGCTCATCCGCTCGATGAACTTGCCTCGCGAAGTACAGGAAGATCTGTTCTTCCGCACCGCGTGTTCGTGGTTGGGTGTGAAACCGGAAGTGTTCAGCTAATTCGCACCGCGAGGTCGTGCCATGCCCCGCTCGCCGTTCCCCTCACGCCATGCCGACATTTCGATTGCGCTCGACCCGCACGGGCTGCAACCGAACGCCTACGGTGTGCCGCCCGCGATCGCGTTGGCGTACAGCGGTGACGGCTTCACACTCGACACGCGAGCCGGCGGTTCGTGCAACTGCGAAGTGATCACGTTCCTCCCGCATTGCCACGGCACGCATACCGAGAGTGTGGGACACCTCACTGCGGAACGCTTTCCAATCACTGCGGTACAACTCCCACTGTTCCTGTCGTGTTCGCTCATCTCGGTGACACCCAACGGGCTCGAGGTTCGCGCTGACCAAATCGAACGCGCTCTCCGCGAGATCGCGCCAGAGTTCCTCGAATCGCTCGTCGTCCGCACGCTGCCGAATTCCCGCGACAAGGGCACGCGGCGATGGGAAGATGCCACGACACCGTACTTCACGGTCGAAGCGATGGCGGTGATTCGCGCGAAAGGTGTTCAGCATTTGCTCGTCGATTTGCCGTCGCTCGACCCGCTGTACGACGACGGACGGCTCGCTGCGCATCGCGTGTTCTGGGACATGCCGGCCGGCTCGAAGGAACTGCCGAACGAAGAAGCTCGCCGGCGCACGGTAACCGAGATGGTCTTCGTTCACGATGACGTGCCGGACGGGTGCTACACGCTCACGATCCAGGCGCCCCACATCGTTACGGACGCAGTCCCGTCGCGCCCGATCCTCTTCTTTCTGGACGAGGGCGAATGACACTCGCTGATCTTCGCACACAAGCCGACGAACTCGACCGGAACGACTCGCTCGCGCACCTCCGCGACCGGTTCTGCATCCCGCGTCACACCGACGGGGCGGATGTCGCGTACCTCTGCGGTAACTCGCTTGGTCTCGCACCGACAGCCGCACGCGAGTGCGTTGAGCAAGAGTTGGTCGCGTGGGAGCAACTCGGCGTCGAAGGGCACTTCAAACACGAGCGGCCGTGGGTGTCGTTCCACGAGTTGTTCGCGAAGCACCTTGCGGAGATTGTTGGCGCGAAGCCTTACGAAGTGGTCGCGATGAACACGCTCACGGTGAACCTTCACCTGATGCTCACGAGCTTCTACCGTCCGACGCACGAGCGGTTCAAGGTGCTGGTCGGGCACGCGGCGTTCCCTTCGGACCGGTACGCACTCGCCTCGCAGATCGAGCTTCGTGGTCACAACCCTGAGGAAGCGATTCTGACTGCCAAGCCGCTCGCGGCTTCGCGAGTGTTACGAACCGAAGACGTTGTCGCGCTAATCGAACAGCACGCCAGCGAACTCGCGCTCGTGCTGATGGACGGCGTGAACTACTACACCGGCGAGCGCATCGACATCGCGGCCATCACGGAAGCGGCGCACCGGCATGGGATCGTCGCGGGGTTCGATCTCGCGCATGCGGCCGGTAACGTACCGCTCGCGCTGCACGACTGGAACGCCGACTTCGCCGTGTGGTGTCATTACAAGTACCTGAACGGCGGGCCGGGTTGCGTCGCCGGGTGCTTCGTTCACGAGCGCCACGGTTTCGCGCGCGAACCGCGGGCGCGAATGGCGGGTTGGTGGGGACACGACAAGCACAGCCGGTTCAAAATGGGACCGGACTTCGAGCCAATCCCGGGCGCGGAGGGGTGGCAACTCAGTAACCCACCGCTGTTCTCGCTCGCGGCGCTGCTGCCGTCGCTGGAACTGTTCGCGGAAGCCGGGATGGACCGTCTGCGTGCGAAAAGCGAAGCACTTACGGGCTTCCTCGAACTCGCGATCCGCGGCCTGTTCCCGGAGTGGGGGGAAGTCATCACGCCCGCCGAACCGGCGCGAAGGGGCTGTCAGTTGTCCATCCGCGTAACGCGCGACGCGAAGCGAGCGTTCGTGGCACTGGTGGCGAACGGGGTCATCTGTGATTGGCGCGAGCCGGACGTGATCCGCCTCGCGCCAGTGCCGCTGTACAACCGGTTCGCGGACATCGTGCGGTGTGTGGAGGTGCTGTCGTGCGCGAAGTAACGTTGGTCGGCGGCGGGTTGTCCGGTGCGCTGCTCGCGCTGATGCTCGCCCGTCGCGGCGTGAAGGTCACCGTATACGAGCGCCGCGCGGATCAACGCGCCGACCAGATCGAAGAAGGTCGGTCGATCAACCTCGCGCTCTCCGCGCGCGGCATTCACGCGCTGCAAATCGTGGGACTGAACGCGGAGGTGCTGTCGCACGCGATCCCGATGCGCGGCCGGTACATTCATCCTGTGAACGGCGCGTGTTCATTGATTCCCTACGGCCGCACGCCGGACGAGGTGATTCACTCGGTCGGCCGGCGCGGGCTGAACGCGCAGTTGCTCGATGCTCTCGCACGCGAGAAGAACGCCACCGTTCATTTCCAACACCGCTGTACCGGCTACAACTTGCGCACACGAACACTCGCTCTGCACGACGAAGAATCGGGGCGCGAGTTCACGGTCGAATCGCCCGTTGTGATCGGCACCGACGGCGCCGCGTCCGCGGTGCGCGATGCGCTGATGCACTCAATGCGCATGAACTACTCGCAGGAGTATTTGGAACACGGCTACAAGGAACTGACGATCCCCCCCTCACACGACGGGGCATTCCGTATCGAGCCTTTCGCGCTGCACATCTGGCCGCGCGGTGGTTACATGATGATCGCGCTGCCCAATTTGGATCGCTCCTTCACTTGTACCCTCTTTCTGCCGCACAGCGAGTTTGGGCAACTCGCAACTCGCGAAGCCGCGAGCGGCTTCTTTCAGAAGGCCTTCCCAGACGCGGTGCCCCTGCTCACGGAACTCGAAGGCGAGTTTTTCCGCAACCCGACCGGTGGCCTTGTGACTGTGCGCTGTTCGCCGTGGCACCTCGACGGCCGCGCACTTCTGCTCGGCGATGCGGCGCACGCGATCGTCCCGTTCTTCGGCCAGGGAATGAACTGCGCGTTCGAAGACTGCGAGGTGCTGCTGAGTCTCTTCGACCAGTATGGCGGGAACTGGGACGAAGTATTCCCGCGGTTCTTTGAAGTGCGGAAGCCGAACACAGACGCGATCGCACAACTCGCGCTGGACAACTTCGTGGAGATGCGCGACACGTCCGGCGACCCGCACTTCGCGCTCAAACGGCAGCTCGAACACAAGCTCGAAGAACGCTTCCCCGGGAAGTTCGCGTCGAAGTACGCGATGGTGTCGTTCCGCCGCGTTCCGTACCTCGAATCGCTCGAACGCGGGCGTGTGCAGGACCGCGTCCTGATGGACGTATGTTCGCGCGCGAGCACACTGGCCGAGATTGACGTGGACGCGGTCTTCGCGCGCCTTCGTGCCGCGACCTGATTCGCTCCACGAGTTGTAACGTGTTCGCGGCGCCGTCGAGCCGGGGTTGATTCCGCGCCGCGCCGCGGTTATGCACCCTGGGGAATCACTTTCCGAACGGTGTGTGAACCGATGCGTTGGGCGTGGCCGGTGATCGCGGTGACGTGCGCGGTAACCGCCTCCGGGTGCTTGACCCGCAGTGGCGACCGACCGGCGCTCGCGGCTGTGGCGCGGTCGCTCGCGCCGGTTCAGCAAGCCGAAGGCGTCTACCTCGAATCTGTCATCCTCGAACGGCCCGTCGGCGACCGGTTCCTTGACCGCGACTTGTGGGCGGTCACGCAACCGGTCGGCACGCCCGAAATGCAAGTCCGCCTGAGCGAGAACGGTCTGCGCGCGGGCATTCTTTCCGGCACGCTCCCGCCCAAGTTCCAGACGCTCCTCGAATCCGATTCGGAAACGCTCAGCGGGCGCGGGCTGACCTTCGCGACGCGCAAAGAAGAAGTGTTACCGACCAGTGGTCCGAACGAGCGGTGCGAGTTCACGTTGCTCGCGGACCTTGCCGGCAAGCGCACGACGGTTGCGTTGAAGCAGACGCGGTGCGGTATCCTCGTGCGCCCGGAAGCGATGAGTGACCGTCGCGTAAAAGTAGTGTGCGAGCCGCAGATTCAGCACGGCGAGCGGCAAGAGTTTTTTCGCGCCTCCGCTGACGGCACCGGTCTGGTGAAGTACGACGAGGTTCCGCTCGTCCGCTACCAATCGCTCGCGTTCGACGTGCCGCTCGGCCGCAACGAGTACCTCGTCATCGGGTGGCGGGCGGAGCAAACGGACACGATCGGCGCCGCTCTCTTCGGCGTGGAGGCGAACGGCCAGCCGCGCCAGCGGGTACTCGTGATCCGCGCCCGGCAGGTGAATCCCGGTAATCCGCCCGACCTGCCGCCGATCAGCGGGAGCGGGCGGCGCCCGTCGGTCGCGGCCGAAGCCGGACGCCCGCGCTAACGCGGGAAAACTCGAATTTCGTGCTTCGAATTTACTTCTTCCGGCGTCGGAGCCATTCGCCCACGGTGCGTTTGCGCGAGCCGAGCAACAGGTAGATCAGCCCGAACATCACCGGCGGGCCACCCCACAACAGCAGATCCGTGGGCGGGAACTTCGTCGCGGATCCGGCCTCCGAGAGCACCGCCCCGGAGTTCTTTCCCGCGAGCAGTTCGCCTACCACCATTCCGATCACGACCAGCGCTACAAACACGAGCAGATCGGCGATGAACGGCACCAGCGTCGGCTCGGGCTGCGCTTCGGGTGGCGCCTCCGGTTCGGGGAACTTGGGCGAGCGCTTGACTCGGGGCGGCGGTTCTGGCCCGAGTAGACCGAGGTTGATCTCCGGCTCGGTCGCGCCGTCGAGTTTGGCCGGGCGCGGACGGGTCGCCTCGTTCAGGCCCGCGGGTCGAGCGCGGGTCGCCTCACTCAAGCTCGTGGCCGTCGGCCCGCCCACGTTGAAGTCGATGTCCGGTGTCGTGTCCGGTTTTGTGACGAGAACGCCATCGTCCTCGTCGTCCGGCGGGAGCGGCGGTTTGACGGATTCGCTCGGCGGCAGCGTGACAACCGGTGGTGTGGCCTGCAGCGGGGGCAGTTTCTTGACGGGTGCCGCAGCCTTCGCGGGTGGGGGCGCGACGATCTTCGCGACTAGCAGCGCTGGCTTCGGTGGCGGAGCCGTTACGATCGGTTTTGGCTGCGACTGCGCGCGGGTCGGGGATGACGGCGCGTCCGGCGTGTCGGCCGGGGGCGTAATGCGCTGCCCGCACTGCTTACACACCAGCGGAAGAAACGCCAGTGCCGGCGGCAGTTCGTAGGGTCGGTTGCAGTTCGGGCAGTTGAACCGGATCACACGCGGGCCTCTATCTTGCTCCGCGTGCTGTTGCACGCGGGCGAATCGTCCGACGAGCGCGATGATAGCGAATCGCGGGGGAAAATGCAGCTTTCAGCCGTCCTTGGTCGGGCCGCGAGGTCGATTCTGCCGCTACAACCGGAACCGCTTGAAACGGTCGCGATTCACTTCCTCCCGCCATTCTACCGCGTTGGATGCAAATCGTGAGCCGCTCGTTTGACATTCGCGGCGCGATCGCCCACCGTTCGGATGCGCCCGCCATTTTCCCATTCCCACCTCCGAGGCTCCCGCCATGTCCGCGTTCGAACTGCGCATCCTGCCGCTCGCTGAACTGAAACCGGCTCCTTACAACCCACGGCGAGTGCTCGCGCCAACCTCCCCCGCGTACCGCAAGTTGAAGGCCAGTCTCGCTGAGTTCGGACTGGTCGAACCGCTCATCTGGAACGAGTTAACCGGGCACGTCGTCGGCGGGCACGCGCGGCTGCGCATTCTGAAGGAACTCGGTTTCACCGAAGTGCCGGTGTCCGTGGTGCAGTTCGACGCGGCACGCGAGAAGGCGCTCAACGTGGTGTTGAACAACCAGGAGGCGCAGAGCCGGTACGACCCAACGAAGCTCGCGGACCTGCTTTCCGAACTGAACGGCCTCCCGGAACTGGAACTCACCGGGTTCACCGCGACCACACTCGCGACGCTCCGCATGGAACCTGCGGCGTTGGTGCTCCCGGCAGAGGCGGTGCCGGATCGCGTCGAGGTTACGCTGGTGACTGACGCCGCGACCTACAACGCTCTGGCGCCGGCGCTGGACAAACTCGTCGGCGATTACGAACTGGTGGCCCACGTGCGCCGCGGGTGAAGAACCCCTCCCCAACCTCTCCCCTAAGAAGGGAGGGGCTTTAGACAAGAAGGCGAGGCCGCGAACGCGCAGCATTCTGGTTTTAAGCCCCTCCTTTCGTAGGGGAGGGGTTCTTCGCGACGCGCCTTCCGTTTCGCCATACACTTTCACTCTCCCTCCCCACCTCGCAACTCTATCGGAGTTCCTACCCATGCATCGGTTCGTCCTCGGCTGTTTGCTCACGCTCACACTCTCACTCGCACTCGGCGCAGCCGAATGGTATCAGTTCCGCGGTCCGGACGGGAACGGACACGCGGACGCGAAGCCACCGACCGAGTGGGACGCCAAGAAGAACGTGACCTGGCGCAAGGAACTGCCGGTCGGTTGGTCGTCGCCGGTTGTCGTGAGCGGGAAGATCTACCTCACGTCCGCGGTCCCAGAAGGCGAGGGGCAGTCGCTCCGGGCGCAGTGCCTCGACGCGAAGACGGGCACCGTCGCGTGGGACGTGGAAGTCTTCAAACAACCCGCGAACGCGCCGAAGATCCACAAGAAGAACAGCCATGCCAGCCCGACCGCCGTCGTGGAAGACGGCAAGGTGTACGTCCACTTCGGGCACATGGGCACGGCATGTCTCAGCGCGAAGGACGGCGCGAAGGTGTGGGCCACGCAAGAACTCAAGTACAGCCCGACCCACGGCAACGGCGGTTCGCCCCTCATCGTGGGCAAGCACCTCATCTTCAGCATCGACGGCACCGACAAGCAAGCGGTGTTCGCGCTCGACAAGACGAACGGAAAGGTCGCGTGGCAGACCCCGCGGAACAACAAGACCGGGGCGTCGCCGTTCTCGTTCAGCACGCCGCTGCTCATCAAGGTGAAGGATCAGGAGCAACTCGTTTCGGCCGGGAGCGGCGTTGTGATGTCGCTCGACCCGCAGACCGGTAAGGAGATCTGGCGAGTCGGTTACGGCAGCGGCTATTCGGTGGTGCCGAAGCCGGTGTTCGCGAACGGTCTGGTCTACGTCTGCACCGGGTACAACACGGCGAACCTGGTCGCGATCAAGCCAGACGGCAAGGGCGACGTGACGGCCACACACGTCGCGTTCACGGTGAAGAAGAATGCCCCGCTCAACCCGTCACCGCTGGTGATCGGCGACGCGTTGTACATGGTGTCTGACGGTGGCGTGCTGAGTTGCCTAGACGCGAAGACCGGTGCCGAGCGCTGGACCGAGCGCGTGGAGAAAGCGTACTCGTCGTCGCCGCTGTACATGAACGGCCTGGTGTACCTGCTCGACGAATCGGGCACGACAACCGTGTTCAAGCCGGGCGCGAGCTACGACGAGGTCGCGAAGAACAAGTTGGGCGAGAAGACGCAGGCGAGTTGCGCCGTGGACGGCGACGCGCTGTTGTTACGGACCGAGAAGGCGCTGTACCGGATCGAGAAGAAGTGAAAGCGAGTGGTGCCGGCCCTTTCCGAGGGCCGGTGCTGGGCCGCTTCGGGACCGACACTAAACACGGCCACTGTCCTTTACTTCCCAATCGCGCCTGGCAGTAGCAGGTCGGCGTCTTCCTCGATGCGGAGCCACAGGTCGTCGATCGCGAACCCGGTGGCCGCGTCGCCGAGGAGTGCGGCCCAGCCGGTCTTCTGGTCCGCAGTCAGCGCGTCCTCCATCTGTTTGAGGAAGTCCTTGCGGGACGCGAACAGATCGGTCTTTCGCTTCGCGTCGTCCTCGTTGCCGAGGTTGTCAAAATAACTGTTGGCCGCGCCTTTCTGGCGCTCCACGAGTTCCGCCGCTTTCTTCTTCTGCGCGTCCGTTAGTTGGAGGAGCTTTTCCACTTTCTGGTCCGCGAACGCGCCCACGCCACGAATGCGCCAGTCGAGTTGGCCGAGGCGCTTCCGTTGTGGTGCGCTCAGACTCTTCATGGCTGTCTCGCCGAGCAACTTGTCGACAGCTTTCCGGTTCTCCTTGTCGAGTTTGTCGTACTGCTCTTCCGCCGCGTTCGGCTGGCGCGACAGGGCATCCAGCTTCTTCTCGTACTCTTCGTCGAGATCGGCCAAGCCGTCGAGGATGCCGATCCGCTGTTCGGCGGTCATCTTCAGTTCCTTCTGCACCTTGCGGTGTTGAAGGAGCTGGATGGCGGAGGGCGAAACGGAGTCGTCCGGTTTCGGCGAGGGCGGCACCGGCGCGGCGAGGAGTGGAATCGCGAACAGGATTGCGACTGCGGACAGCGAAATCGCGCGTCGGGACATGGCACATGCCCTCGGTCTGTGGTGAAGTGGACACACCCGGATTCTCTAATTTATCCGTCGGACGGGAACCGCACTACAGGGAAAAGCGATGATCCTTCACGCCCGCCACTACGCCACGAATGCGCCGCTCGCGATCACTGTCGCGAACGGCCGCATCGCGAGCGTGACCGCTTCCGATCAGTCGCCGGACGTGTGGGTCGCGCCGGCCCTCTTCGATCCGCAGATCAACGGCTGTCTCGGTATCAGTTTCAACTCGCCGTCGCTCACGCCGGAACAGGTGCGCACGGTCAGCGACGAGTGCCGCAAGCACGGCATCGGAGCATTCGCGCCGACGCTCATCACGAACAGTTTCGAGGCGATACACCACGGCTTCGCCACACTCGCGAAGGCGCTGAACGCGGACGCCGAACTTTCCCGGCGCATGCCGCGCTTCCACTTGGAAGGGCCGTACTTATCGGGCGATGTCGGCCCGCGCGGCGCGCACCCGAAAGAGTACGCCCGCGACCCTGACTGGGACGAGTTCCAGAAGTGGCAGGACGCGGCCGGTGGACGCATTTGCATGGTGACGGTGGCGCCCGAGCGCACCGGCATGCTCGCGTTCATCGAGAAACTCGCGGCGGCGAACATCGTGGTCGCGATCGGTCACACTGCCGCGACCGGCGCACAAATCCGCGATGCGGTGATCGCTGGCGCGCGGACCAGCACGCACCTCGGCAACGGCTGTCACGCGGTGCTTCCGCGTCACGATAACTATCTTTGGGAACAACTCGCGTGCGACGACTTACACGCGAGCATCATCACCGACGGCCACCACCTACCCGCGACGCTCGTGAAGTGCATTCTTCGCGTGAAGGGCGTAAGCCGCGCGCTCCTCACGTCCGACGCGGGGAGTTTGGCGGGGATGCCACCGGGGAAGTATCGCGAATGGGGCACGGACTTGGAGGTACTCGCATCCGGGAAGATTGTGGTCGCCGGCACGCCGTTCCTCGCGGGTAGCGGGCACTTCACGGACGTGTGTGTGTCGAACGTGATCCGCATGGCCAGCCTGAGTCTGCGGGATGCGATCGACATGGCTTCCGCGCGCCCGCGGCAACTGCTGGGACTTCCGATAACGAAGATCGAACCTGGACAACCCGCGGACCTCATGCTGTTCGACTGGAAGGAAGGGGGCGAGGTGCAGGTGCGCGAAGTGCTTTGAGGAATCACTTCCCGATGCAGAAGCGGCCTCGCCGATGCACGCCGTGCATAGGATGCGTGATTTTTGGGGGTTTTTGAGGTGGAGGTCTGAAAGCAGGTGCGTCCCGAGTGCCCGTTTTGCACGCTCCGCAGGTATTTCCCTTCCTTTTCCCTTCCCGGCGTGGACCGTAGCCTTTTCCCGAAGTTGAGGGCTGTTCCGTCCAGTTCGGCGCTCACGACGAGAGAACGTTCCCCGGGCGCGGACCGTCGAGGCCGCCGTACACATCGCCGAGCCGGAGTTTGCCGCGGACGAGGAGCATGCGGTCGGTGGCCCGCCGGTAGATGTCGAGGAGCGGCCCGGCGACCGTGTCCCCCCCAAGACGGCGAGCGCCTGCGTTACCGCCTCGAAGGCGGACATGCGGTGCCCCGGGCGGTTGCGGCGCACGATCGGCACCCCGAAGGTCCGTGTCGGGAGCGCGACCTTCACGGGACTGGCGGGGGCCAGGCGCTTCACCATGTTGCCTGCCCCCCGCCTGTCCCGTCCGGGACGACGAGTGCCATAGGGGCGGGAGAACTGCGGCGTCCTCCGGCGTGAGGGTCGCGCTCCGCGACCGAGGAGCAGGACTACAGGAGTCGCTCCTGCGGGGAGGTGGATGTCGGGTTGGTCGGGACAGTTAGCCGGCCGTGACACACGAGCGTGGCGCCGCGAACCGACAGCGAGAGAAGGGCGGTGTAGCTTGACCGGCCCACTCGCGCACGTGGACGAGGAGGTGCGGGTCGTGGGCGTACACGCACAGTCACTGGGAAGGCGGCAGGCTGGGCACGGCGTGGTGTCGTGTGTTGGTTCAGCGTGAAATGGAATTGGCAGGGGTGGCGGGTTTGTAAACCTCGCGAGGTCATTGTAGCGATTCCGAGGTTACGGGTTCCTCTTCCCTGTTCCGCGACGCCGGGGTGAGTGTCGGCAGTTCAATGCCCAGTCGTGCGCACAGATCGAGGGCCGCGTCGCAGGGCGTTTGTTTCG
>CAMDQN010000113.1 GCA_945905925.1 Singulisphaera sp. GP187 | reverse complement strand
CGGCGTACACGATCCCCATCCCACCCTCCGCGACCTTGCGTGTGAGAGTGTAGCCCGGAACGACCGGCAGCGTGGGGAGTGCGACCCAGGCGGTTGGGGGTTGGTGTTGAACCTGAGTCTCCTCGCTGCCGGCTTGGGCGGGAGTGGCACGCGAGGTGGGTTCGGGATCGCGATTCGACGCGGTGCGGGCCGGGTCGTGGTCGGACGGGGTCATGGGCGTCCTCACGTGGTGTTGTGTGTTGGTTCAGCGTGAGATGGAATTGGCAAGTGTGGTGGATTTGTAAACCTCGTGAGGTCATTGTAGCGATTCCGAGTTCACGGGTTGCGCGAAGCCCGTGCCCTTCTTCGAGGGCCGTGGCGAGGAGACAGCGAGTAAGTTGGCGGCTTTGAGGACATGATAGTCGCTGGTCGGACTGCACGCGACGATATCGAACCTCATGAATGTGAGTCGTCGGTAGCCATCCAGAGGATGTGCGCGAGCGAAGGTGTGGATGCTGGATTTCTCGTCGTCGGTGAGCCAGTGCTCGCGTGGGACCGATGCGTTGTGTTCGTTGACCTTGCCGAAGCGTGTCTTCCAGTCGTTGTACTTGCTTGCTGTGATACCGACCCAACGAAGCAAGAGTGACAGCGGGATGTCACTCTTGCAGTTCCAGTCACGGACGAAATCGACGATGGCGTCACGCGTGTCGTGTGGCACCCACTCACCGCACGAAGAGCGATCTGCTTGAGAGCGGTCTACTTTTGGTCGAGGTGGTCGTAGTACTTCTCGATGGTCTTGGCCGAGTGTCCGACCAGTTCGGCCACCACACACGCCTTGAACCCCCGTTCGAGGGCATCAGTGATGTAACTGTGCCGGTAGGCGTAGGCAGTAAACGGGTTGAGTTTCAGACGCGTCGTGGCGGCACGCAGTCGGTGCGAAACGCTCCTCGAATCGAGGGGCGTTGGCTAGAGGGAACGGACTCCTGCCCGCGGACGGCGCCGCGAATCGTCCCGCGCTCTCGGGTTGTCTGGATGCGTTCGGCGTTGTGGTAACCGCCCATCTCCAACTTGCGGATGGGGTTCTCCATCAGTAGGTCGGCTTCACGGCCCAGTTCATCACGGATAGGACCCTTCCGTATCATGTCCACGCCGCACGGTGGGCGGGATTCGTGTGAACCGCTTGGTCGCGTCGGCTCTCAATTACACTCGCGGGGTCCAGACCAAGGACTTTGCATACGAGGACTGCTGCAATGGCGAAGAAGATCGAAGACATGGCGAAGTTCGCCAAGTTCTGCAAGGACATGGGATTCATTTACCAGTCCTCAGAGATCTACGGCGGGATCAATGGGTTCTGGGACTACGGACCGTTGGGCGTGGAACTGAAGCGGAACATCAAGGAGGCGTGGTGGCTCGACATGGTGCGCAACCCACCGCCCGGCCCAGACGGTCAGGAAATTCGCATGGTCGGGCTGGATTGCGCCATCATCATGAACCCAAAAGTGTGGGTCGCGAGCGGGCACGTGGGCGGGTTTTCCGACCCGATGCAGGACTGCAAGAAGTGTCAGGGGCGATTCCGCGCGGACCAGATCGCCGGGGCGCAGTGCCCGCTGAAGCCGAGCAAAGCGCCGGGTCAACACACGGAATGTCAGCTCACCGAAGCGCGCGCGTTCAACCTGATGTTCGAGAGCCACGCGGGTCCGATCGCGTCGGAAGAGAACAAGGTGTATCTCCGCCCGGAGACGGCACAGGGCATCTTCGCGAACTACAAGAACGTCCTCGACTCGTCGCGCCTCAAACTGCCGTTCGGGATCGCGCAAGTCGGCAAGGCGTTCCGCAACGAGATCAACCCGCGGAACTTCACGTTCCGGTCTCGCGAGTTCGAGCAGATGGAGATCGAGTTCTTCTGCCACCCGAACGAGTCGCGTAAGTGGTATGAATACTGGCGCGAACTACGCAAGAAGTGGTACAGCACGCTTGGCATCTTGAGCGACAACCTCGTACCGCGCGAACAGGGTCAGGAAGAACTCGCGCACTACTCCGTCGGCACCACCGACATCGAGTACATGTTCCCGTTCTCGGACGAACCGCAGGAATTGGAAGGCGTCGCGCACCGTGGCGCCTTCGACCTCACCGCGCACGCGACGCACAGCGGCAAAGACCTCGGCTACTTCGACGAAGAGGGGTGGAATAACCTGCTCCAACAGCGGCTCACGCCGTTCAAGGACGATAAGAACCGCACGCCGGAAGAGACCAAATTGCGAGAGGATGAGAAGAAGCAACTGGAGAAGGACGAGAAGCCGAAGTTCCAGTTCGTGCCACACGTGATTGAGCCGAGTGCGGGCGCCGATCGCTTCACGCTCGCAGTGTTGTGCGAAGCGTTCACGGAAGAAGACGTGCCGGACGCGAAGGGCAAGACCGAGAAACGCACGGTGATGAAGTTCCACCCGCGGCTCGCGCCGATCAAGGCCGCGATCTTCCCGCTCGTTAACAAGGACGGCATGGATGAGGAGGCCCGGAAGCTCTACCGCGAGTTGAAGCCGTTCTTCAACGTGGTGTATGACCAGAGTGGCGCGATTGGGCGCCGATACCGACGGCAGGACGAAGCCGGCACGCCGTTCTGCATCACCGTGGATGGCGACACGATGAAAGACGGCACGGTCACCATCCGCGACCGCGACACGCTCAAGCAGGAACGCATCCCAAAGGGCGAAGTGCGTGCGCGGATTGAGGCGATGCTCCGGCCGGGGAGTTAAAGCCGGCTCGCGCGGCTTCGCAACAGGTGATCGACCAGCACGAGCGCGACCATCGCTTCGCCCATCGGCACGAATCGCGGGAGCAAACACGGGTCGTGCCGACCCTTCACGAGAATCTCGGTCGACTCTCCCGCGCGTGTGACGGTGCGCTGTGCTCGCGGGATGCTGCTGGTGGGTTTAATCGCGACGCGGCACACGATCGGCATTCCGCTGGAGATGCCACCGAGCATCCCGCCGTGGCGGTTCGATTCGGTGCGCAGCGGTGGTAAGTACCCCTCCCCAACCCCTCCCCTAAGAAGGGAGGGGCTTTCAGCAGAGGACGTTGGAACGTCCTCTGCTTCTTCTATTCTTGCTCCCCCTTCCTTCTTAAGGGAGGGGGTTGGGGGAAGGGGTTCCCCCACGAATACGTCGTTGTTCGCACTGCCGCGCATGGTCGCGACCGCGAACCCGGCCCCGTACTCGAACCCGAGAACGGCCGGCAGCGAGAGCAGCGCCTTACCCAGATCGGCCTTGAGTTTATCAAAGACTGGTTCGCCCAAGCCGGGCGGCACACCGGACGCGACCAACTCGCACACTCCGCCGATGGAGTCGCGATTCATGCGGATCGCGTCGATTAGTGCGATCATTTTTGCTGCCGCGTCCGGGACCGGGCACCGTACTGGTGTCGCTTCCACTTCTTCCAATGTGATCGCCGTGGGGTCGGGCACGTCCGCGATCACATCACCGACCTGCTTCACGTAACCCAGGACGCGAATACCTTCGCGCGCAAGCAGTTTCTTCGCGACCGCACCGGCGGCGACCCGGCAAACAGTTTCGCGCGCACTCGAACGCCCGCCGCCGCGGTAGTCGCGGAAGCCGTACTTCGCGTCGAACGTGTAGTCCGCGTGCCCGGGCCGATACTTGTCTTTGATGTCGCCGTAGTCACCGCTGCGCTGGTCTGCGTTACGAAACAGAATGCCGATCGGCGTCCCGTCGGTTCGGCCTTCGAACACGCCGGACCAGATTTCCGGTGTGTCGGCTTCGTCACGCTGCGTGGTCAACTTGCTTTGACCCGGTCGGCGGCGGCGCAGGTCCGGGAGGAGGTCATCGACGGAAAGTTCCAGCCCCGCCGGGCAGCCGTCGATAATGCACACGTAGCCGGGTCCGTGGCTGACCCCGGCTGTGGTGACGCGGAACAGTTTGCCGAATGTGTTGCCTGCCATACCGAGATTGTATCGCCCGTGCCCCCGTTGGGGTGGAGTGCTGTGCGTGGCGCGGGTAAGTTATAACGATCCACGCTGAAAGGGAGGTCGCCGATGCGAACTGCGTTTGCCCCTGTCGTGTTACTCGGTGTGTCCGTGCTGGCTCACGCTCAGCAGCCCAAAGACCCGGCCCCGCGGTATGGGGTTGCCGCGCGCGTCAAACAGTACCCGCAGACCACACCGCGGGCCGCGCTCAAATTGGCACTCGACCGGATCGACGCAGGCGATTACGCCTACTTCGTCGCGCACGTGCTCGACCCTAAGTTCGTGGATGACGTGGTGATCGATCGGGGTCGTGGATTTGAGGCCGCCCTGGAGCGCGAACTTGCCCAGCGCCGCGACCTCCAGATCACCAACCCGGACAAGGTGCCGCTGACGGACCGCGTCCCGCTCGACCCTAAAGAGTTCCGCGCGCTCGCCACCGTGAAGGCCCGCGAACGCGGGTACAAGCAACTCCTCAAGGAGATTGAGGACAAGTTGAAGGAGGATCCGCAGACCATCAAGGACATGCGGAAGCTCGCGCGCGATGGAACCTTTGCGGAGGCCGAGCCGACCGCGTCGGTGGCCCACGAGTCCGTGAAGGGCCGCACGCTGTACTTCCGAAAGATCGGTGACCGCTGGTTCATCGAGAACAAGCAAGAGGAGAAGTGAGACCCGTGAGAACAGTGAGCAGAGGACAGAGGACGGAAGACAGCGGACAGAAGGCAGACGACAGACATAGATTGTCTGAGTTGCTTTTCTGGCTGTATTCTGACTTCTGCCCTCCGTCCTCTGCTTTCCTATGATCGACCTCCGAAGCGACACCGTGACGCAGCCGACGCCCGGAATGATGGCCGCGATGATGGGCGCGCGCGTCGGCGACGACGTGTTCGGCGAAGACCCGACCGTGAACGCGCTCGAACAACGCACCGCCGCGCTGTTCGGCCTCGAAGCAGGGCTGTTCGTGCCAAGTGGGACGATGGCGAACCAGATCGCGGTGCGCGTCCATTGCCGCACGCAGGACGAAATACTCCTCGAAACAACCAGTCACATCTGCCTGTGGGAAGCTGGCGGCGCCGCGGCGCTGAGCGGCGTCACCCTTCGCACACTGGACAGCCCGACCGGGGACGGGTTGCTCGGTGACAGCGACTTCGCGGACAAGGTTCGGCCGGACGACATGCACTCGGTCCGCACGCGGCTCGTGTGTTTGGAGAACACTCACAATCGCGGCGGTGGCACCGTGTACTCGCCCGACGCGATCAACGCGATTTCGCGCTGGGCGCGGCACCACAAACTCGGGATGCACCTCGACGGCGCTCGCGTCTGGAACGCGATCGTGAAGACCGGTGTGCCCGCGAAGGTGTGGGGGAGCATGTTCGACACGGTTAACGTGTGCTTCAGTAAGGGTCTCGGCACGCCGGTTGGGTCGATGCTGCTCGGTCCGAAAGACCTGATCGCGCACGGACGCCGCGTCCGGAAACTGTTCGGCGGCGCGATGCGGCAAATCGGGTTCCTCGCCGCGGCGTGTGACTACGCACTCGACCACCACATTAGCCGACTCGCGGAGGATCACGCGAACGCGAAGGTCGTCGCGGACGCGGTCGCGGAGGTGCCCGGCTTTACGCTCAAGCCACACGAAGTCGAAACGAATTTGGTGTGGTTCGAGGTGGATGCGCGCCACGGTAGCGCGAAGGAAGTAGCAGAGCGTCTGAAGGCGAAGGGCGTGCTGGTGGCTCCGCTCGGAACGCGTGTGATCCGCGCCGTCACGCACCTGGACGTTTCGCGCGAGCAGTGCATGAAAGCCGCAGAAGCGATACATTCACTCGTTTAGCAGAGACTCGGAGGGGCGCGCGGACACTTCGCGCTCCCTATTTCTTCTCGTCCTTCTTTGGCTTCACGCGAGCGAACTCTTCCTTCAGCCCGTCCGGGTCGATGAGGATCAACACGTCGGCGGTCAGTTTCTTGATGACGAGCGTTTCCTTCTTCACTCGCGTGCCCTGCTTCACGTCGTAGGGCAGTTCGTTCCCGACGACGCGGTAGGTGCCATCGTACACGGACATCGTGCCGTTGCTCAGCGTCTGTCGGATGACCAACTTCCCGCCCTGGTGGAAGTCGAGTTCCAGGTGTACGTCCGAGTTGCCCTTGGAATCGAGCGTCATGCGCCAGGTGCCGACCACTTTCTCGGCGTCCGCACGCTCTTTGGGAACCGGGGCGGCCACCGCGAGCGAGCACAACCCCACGAGTCCGACGACGGCGAATCGCATGGCAAGCCCCTTTCGATGGCGCCAGGATACCGCGGCCGGCCCGGTGCGTAAAGCGCGACGGCCGCGGGATTCGCCCCACCGCCGGACCACTTACGGCACGGAGGCCGGCACCGGCGGCATGGTGCGCAACCGGAGACCGCCGCGGGCGTAACTGCCGTCGCCCGGGCTGAGCGCCGGCGGTACATACATCCAGTTTGGCCCGGCCTGGCCGTCGCTTAATCCCTCTTGGTAGAGCCTCGTCATCACCTTCTGATCGAAGTTCACGGACGAATCCGCCCGGATGTCGGCGCCCTGGCGGAGTGCGACCATGTGATACCGCATCCCGGCGAACCGCGATTGCCAGTACAGGTTCGCCAGTTCCGCGCGGCAGTGCGCGAAGAGCAGTGCGGTCACGCTCGTGCTCACCACGGGGAGGATTCGCAGGCGCACCGGCCCCTCGTTTGCGTACATCGTGCCGGCCACGATCGCGTAGAAATTCGCGCCGGTGAGCATTGGGTTTTCGCCAGGTCGGGCAGCGGCGTTAGCGAACACGCCGGGCGGCACGAACAGCGGCGCGGTTGCGCCGCCGTCCACGTGGTATTCGGTCTCGTGCCGTCCATCGACCGCGAGGCGGAACGGCACTGGCGGAAGCACACCGGGGATCGAGGACGACGCGAGCAACACATCGCGGAACAGGTTGCACCCTTCAGGGCACGGTCGGCACGCGATCGCGCCCATGTCCCAGATCACCGCGCGCTTGGTACGCAGGTCGGTGGTGCCGACGTAGAGACGACGTCCCTTGCGGTGCTCGACCGCGATCCGGTCCAGCATGTCCTGGTTGATCTGGGATTCGATCAATTTGCGGAACGGTTTGGACGTCGCGAGGGCGTCGCGGAACGGGAGCGTGATCCACACGCGTGTGCGATAGATGTCGTGGGTGCGCACGCCGGTGTAGAGTCGCATTCCGTGCGCGTCGTATTCACTTCCGAGGAACGCGAAAGGTGCGATGAGTGCTCCGGTGCTGGTGCCGGTCACCACGTCGAACTCAGGCCGGGTTCCGGTGCGCGTCCAGCCGTCGAGCACCCCGGCGGTATAGGCGCCGTACATTCCCCCACTGGACAGCGCGAGGACGTGTTGCGGGCGGCGCAGTCCCGCGACGAGATCGGCCGGGTTTGCGAGCACCACGCCCGGCGGGACGATCACCGGCCCGTCCTCACACGCGAGTACGCGGTGCGGGGCGTGCCCGGGGTTACTCACTTGCTGCGCCGGCTGACACCCGACGACCACTGCCAGAGCGAGAACGACCGAACCGGCGCGGTAACGCGACATGACCATGCGGCGGACGTATCCGCAGCGGGAGGCGGTGTCAACAGGGGTTGCGGCTAAACGAACACCAGAAACTATTGAGGCAACCGCTTGATCTGCTCGTTGACGTTGCGCTCGCGCTCCTTAATCGCGTTGCGTAGGCGGTTCACCTGGTTCTTGTAGTCGCGGCCGGCGCCGGCATCGACCGCAGCCAGCGCCGGTTGGACCAGCGTTTCCATCTCGTCGAGTCGTGCGATCAGGGCGACGGACTTGTACACGTCATTCATAATGACACGCAGACGGGTCAGATACCGCTTCTTGCCCTCCTTCGTCTCCATCAGCGCGCGGGCCACGCTCCCGCCCCAACCCGGCATGACCGGCCAGTTCGTGTCGCCGAACATCTGGTCCAACCCAGAAGGGATGAAGGTGAGCTTGTCCGTCTTCGGGTCGTGGTAGATGCGGTAGTTGTTGCACTTCGACGGATATCCGTCCCAGTCGGACGTGATCATCTCGATGACGACGTAACTGAGGAACCGGTCCAGATCGAGCAACTTTTCCAACTTCTCGAACCGCTTCTGCTCGTTCCCCTCGCGGGTGGCGGCTAGCAGCGCCTTCAGGTCGGCGTGGTTAGCCACGTCGCCCTCGCCGGAGATCAGTTGCAGTGGTTGGTCGATGTCGCGGATGAAACCGCCGTCGTAGAAGTTGCCGTTGCTATTGCCGAAGTGGGCGCGGAGGAACTGCTTGTCGTAGCCCTCCTTGACGTAGTAGAGGCCCCGTTTGCGGCCGTTGAGCGTGAGCGTGGCGTGCCCAACGCGCGCCGCCGGCACGCCCGCGGCGCGGAACAGTTCGCCGCAGATCAGTTCCGATAAGTAGCTCGGGTCTTGGGCCGAGTTCGCTAGATGCCACTTGTCCATGCCGTTGTAGCGCTGCGAGTCGTGAAACTTGTCCATGTTCAGCGTAAGGCCCGGTTTGTCGTCGAAGTTGCGGTAGCTCCCAGCTGCGCCTTTCAGGTGGATGCCAACGTCCGTGAATTCCGTCTCGCCCTCCTTCAGCAAACACTTCACGTATTTGCGCGGTTCGCGGTTGATCGAGTCCACGTCCTTCTTGCTTACCGTGATCGAGAAGTGGTGAACTATTGGCTTGCGAAAAAACGCGTCGCGATCCGTGACGACGCGTGGCGGCGGGGCTGTTTCTGCGGCGGGTAAGTTGGCCGTCGCGAGAACGAGGGCGAGGAGGCCGAGTGTCAGAAGAACTCGCTTCAAGGTGAACTCCGGTTGCGCGGAATAGTTAGCGTGATGCGATTGTACTCGCGAACTGGCGCGTACGATAGCGCGGCGCGGTAACGGGTGTGAAGAGTCTGAGAAGGCCGGGCGGGTGTGGATTCTCGCTCGCCCGGTTCGGTATTTGGTGTAAACTGAGATTCTCTCCTGCCGCAACTGTTCCCACCTGCCAACGACAGAGGCTGACCGATGCGGTTGCTTCTCGCGCTATGCGCCGTTTCGTGTGCCGGATCTGTTCTCGCCGCCGATCCGGTCCCGAAGCCGACCGCAGCGCAATTCGAATACTTCGAGACGAAGGTGCGGCCCGTGCTGGCCGAGTCCTGCTATTCGTGCCACGGGCAGAAGAAGCAGGAAGCCGGTCTGCGCCTCGACACTGCGGCGGGCATCCGCGGTGGAGCCGACGACGGCAAGGTGATCGTGCCGGGTGATCCAAACAAGAGTCGGCTCATTACGGCGGTGCGGCGCGAGCACGAGCGGCCGATGCCGCCCAAAACGCCGCTCAAAGCTGATGCGGTCGCGGCACTCGTGGAGTGGGTGAAGACGGGGGCTGCGGTTCCAGATGACATCGCGCAGGGACCGATGACTGACCCGAAGAAGCATTGGGCATTCCAACCTGTCAAACTTCCAGACGTTCCCAAAGTTAGCCGTGAGCCTAAGGCGACCGCTTCTCTCAACCCCATCGATGCATTCGTACTCGCGAAGCTGAGTGACAAGGGGATGTCACTCGCGCCGCGAGCCGATAAGCGCACGCTGATTCGGCGGGCGTACTTCGACCTCCTCGGGCTTCCGCCGACGGTTGAAGAGGTCGAAGTGTTCGTCAAGGACGAATCCCCGGACGCGTGGGAAAAGCTGATCGACCGGTTGCTCGCGAGCGAACGGTACGGCGAGCGCTGGGGACGCTACTGGCTCGACATCGCCCGCTACGCGGACACCAAAGGCTACATCCTCACACAAGAACGCGCGTTCGCGTTCTCTTACACCTACCGCGACTATGTCATTCGTTCGTTCAACGAAGACAAGCCTTACGACCGGTTCGTGACGGAGCAGATCGCGGCCGACTTGCTGCCGCTTGGCGAGGACAAACGACCGCTCGCGGCGATGGGGTTTCTCACACTCGGCCGGCGGTTCCTGAACAACCAGTCGGACATCATCGACGATCGCATCGACGTGGTCACGCGCGGCTTCATGGGCCTGACCGTGACTTGTGCCCGGTGCCACGATCACAAGTACGACCCCATCCCCACGAAGGATTACTATTCGCTCTATGGCGTGTTCGCGAGTTCCAGCGAGGTGACCGACCTGCCGCTCATTGGCGAGGTGAAACGCACGCCGGAGGTGGTCGCGTTCGAGGCGGAAGTCGAGAAGCGCGAGGCCGATTACAAGGCGGAAACCGATCGGCGCCACGCAAACACACTCAAGAAGCTCCGCGACCCGTTTTCGGTGACCGACTATTTCCGCGCCGTGCTGGACCTTCGTGGAAAGTCCGGTGAAGAGGTGCAGGGGTTGCTTCGGCAGCGCGACCTCACGCGACTCGTCTACGACCGCTGGCGCACGTTCCTTGAAACTGCGTGGAAAGCGAAGTCGCCTGTGTACTCGTCGCTTGTCGCTCTCGCCGCGATTCCAGAAACGGACTTTGAATCGAAAGCCCTCGGCTCGCTTGCGAAAGACACGAACCCCTTGGTGCTGAAGGCGCTCGTCGACGCGAAGCCGAAGACGTTGAAGTCCGCAGTGGAAGCGATCGCGAACGCGGTCGGCGCGAATCCGCCCCCGGCCACGCTCACGAAGGAGCAAGCGGAACTGTTCGCGGTGTGGGGCAGAGGCGGGCCGATCGACATTCCGCTTTCGGACGCGGACAAGATTCAGAACCGCACCGACCGCGACGCTCTCGCGGCGCTCCGCAAGAAGATTGACGCGTTCAAGGTGGCGAACCCGCACGCTCCGCCGCGGGCGCACGTCCTGAAAGACAACGCGCAGCCGACGCAACCGGTCGTGTTCGTTCGCGGGAACCAGAACAACCGCGGGCCTCAAGTGCCGCGACAGGCGCCAGCGATCATCGCTCCGAACCGCAAGCCATTCACGCAGGGTAGCGGGCGCCTCGAACTCGCGCGGGCGATCACTTCTCCAGAGAACCCGCTGACGGCTCGCGTGATGGCGAACCGCGTATGGCTCGGTCACTTTGGGCACGGGCTTGTGCGCACGCCGTCGGACTTCGGCCTCCGCTCCGACCCGCCGACGCACCCAGAACTGCTCGACTACCTCGCGACGCAGTTCGTCAAGGAAGGCTGGAGCATCAAGCGCCTGCACAAGCGCATCATGTTGTCGGCCACTTATCAGCAGTCGAGCGCGGTCTCCGGCGAGCAATACAAGAACGACCCGGAGAACCGGTTGCTTTCACACCAGAACCGGCGCCGGCTCGACTTTGAGGCGATGCGCGATGCGCTGCTCGCAGCGTCCGGGAAGCTCGACGCCGCGAGCGGCGGGAAGCCGATCGACCTGTTCAAGGCGCCGTTTTCGACGCGGCGCACCGTGTACGGCTTGCTCGACCGCACCAACCTGCCCGGAACGTTCCGCGTGTTCGACGTGGCAAGCCCCGACACACACAGCCCGCAGCGGTTCCAGACCACCGTTCCGCAACAGGCGCTGTTTCTCCTGAACAGCCCGTTCGTGCAAGAGCAGGCGAAGACGCTCGCGGCACGCAAAGAGGTTGTCGAGGCCAAGACGCCGCAGGCGAAGGTGACGGCGTTGTACCGCGTAGCGCTCGGTCGGAGTCCAACGAAGGACGAACTCGCGCTCGCGACCGAATTCGTTACCGACGACGACCCGAAAAGCATGTTTGGGCGCTGGCCGCAGTTGGCGCAGGTGCTGTTGCTCAATAACGAGTTCGCATTCGTGGATTAATGACTTGGTTTCGCCGCTCGTGGCTTCGCGAGGCTCGCGAAGCCACGAGCGGCGAGCGATCATCAGGTGGTTCAAATGCTTCCTTTTGCAATGTCTCGCCGCGAGATGCTGACCCGGTGTGGTGTCGGCATGGGGCTACTTGGCCTCACGCAACTCATGGGCGATTCCGGGTTGCTCGCAGCCGACACACTCAACCCGCTCGCGCCCAAGAAGCCGCACTTCCCGGGCAAGGCGAAGCGCGTCATCCACATCTTCGCCAACGGCGGGCCGTCGCAGGTCGATACCTTCGACCCGAAACCGGCGCTCGCGAAGTACGCGGGCAAGCCACTGCCGATCGCGAACCACCGCACCGAGCGCCGCACCGGTGCCGCGTTCCCGTCACCGTTCAAGTTCGCGAAGTATGGACAGAGCGGACTCGAAGTGAGCGAACTGTTCACCAATACCGCGAAGCACGCGGACGACATCTGCGTGATCCGCTCGATGCACGCGGACGTGCCGAATCACGAACCGTCGTTCCTCCTGATGAACTGCGGCGAACCGAGGCAGATTCGCCCGAGCATGGGCAGTTGGGTAACTTACGGACTCGGCACCGAGAACCAGAACCTGCCGGGGTTCGTTGCGATGTGCCCGAACGGGTATCCACTACAAGAGAACCAAAACTGGCAGTCCGGGTTCCTGCCGGGCGTGTTCCAGGGCACCTACGTTGACTCGAAACACACCGACGTGGAGAAACTCGTCGAGTTCGTGAAGAACAAGGCGACCTCGAAGGCCGACCAGCGCAAGCAACTCGACCTGCTCGCGAAGCTCAACGGGATGCACCAGGCCGAGCGCCCCAACGATCCGCAGTTGGAGGCGCGAATTCAGTCGTTCGAACTGGCGTCGCGGATGCAGACCGAAGCGAGCGACGCGTTCGACATCACCAAAGAACCCAAGCACATCATCGAAGCCTACGGGCAAGGCGAGCAGGCGCGAAGCCTTCTGCTCGCGCGCCGACTGGTCGAACGCGGTGTGCGGTTCGTGCAGGTGAGTCACGGCCCGGTGCAACCGTGGGACAGCCACGATGACTTGGAAATCAGCCACAAGCGGCTCGCGGGGCAAGTCGATAAGGCCATCGCGGCGCTGATCTCGGACCTGAAGCGCCTCGGACTCTTCGACAGCACGCTGATTCTGTGGGGCGGCGAGTTCGGGCGCACGCCGGTGGTGGAACTGCCGACGCCCGGCTCGAACGCGGGGAAGATCAACGGCCGCGACCACAACCACTGGGGCTTCTCGGTGTGGATGGCGGGCGGCGGCGTGAAGGGCGGCCAAGCGGTGGGGGCGACCGACGAATTCGGCTTCAAGGCGGTGGAGAAACCGGTTCACGTTCACGACCTGCACGCAACGATGCTGCACCTGCTCGGCTTCGACCACGAGAAGTTCACGTACCGCTACGCCGGCCGCGACTTCCGCCTCACGGACGTGAAGGGCGTCGTGGTGAAGGAAGTGCTGGCATGAGACCCGGTTAGCACGCTGTTCACGGAGTCGTGGCTACATGCGAGCGCGATGAGAACCGTTCTCATCGCGCTCGCAAATCCTATGTTCGGCGACCGCCATGCGGGATGGGCCATGATTAGCGTCTTTCACGGTGACAACGCGGGAACACACGACGCCTTTCAATCTTGGCGACGGGCCAACCCGGACGGCTTCCACATGACGGAGAGCGCAGCAGGGCGGTTCACTATCCACTACGCCCAAGACCGGCGAGAGAATTCGGCCGGTCGGGGTTGCTTACACCAAGGATGCAACGACAACGAGTACCGTGCGGACAAGGGCGGGTGCTACACAGCGGCTCGCAAGGTGTGTTCCAATAGCTTGGCGGAACTTGTGGCGTGGGCCACCGAGCGCGGCTACTCCGCCACGAGTTGTAAGCATTGCGACACGACGCAGTTTCCGTTCCCGAGTACCGTCTGACGTTTCCGGTGAGGTGGAACCGTAGGCGCCGAACCTGTTACTGCACCTGACCCGGCTCGATCGCGCGAGTAAGATATTGGCAGGCGAATACAGCCACCGGCTGAACACAGAGACGATCATGATCGAACTGACCGACGAGCAAGCCCAGGCGCTGGAATCCTCCGACTCCACTCCACCGCGCGTTACGAACCCGCGGACCCAGGAAACGTTCGTGCTGCTGCGGGTGGGCGACTACGAGCGGCTCACGCAACTCGACTACGACGACAGCCCGTGGACGCGCGAGGAACTTGAGGCGCTCGCTTGGGAGAGGGTCAAGCACGAGGACTGGGACGAGTACGACGATCTGCCGGAGAAGCAGTGATGCGGGGCGATGTGGTTCTCGTCCGCTTTCCGCACCCGTCCGGCCAACGCGGTAAGAAACGGCCGGCGGTTGTGGTTCAGTCGGATACCTATGCCGGCACCGTCCGCACGGTCGTGGTCGCGGAGGTGACGAAAAACCTGACGATGAAGGGCGATCCGGCCTGCCTGTTCATCGACCTGACCACGCCCGACGGACAAGCGACCGGCCTGCTCGTCGATTCGGTCGTTTCCGGTTTGGTACTCGACACCGTCTACGCCGACACGATTGACCAGACGCTCGGTTCTCTTTCACCGGCGCTGTTGCAGCAATTCGACGGCTGCCTCAAGGTGGCGTTGGGTGTAACGTAAACTACCAGACCGACCTCAGCCTGACTCTCGCAGCACGCGGCACGGGTTGCCCGCCCGCGACACATCTTCTCACGCTCGGTGGGCATACTCGTTCACCCGCGCCACGCCTTTCTTGGCCTTGATCGCCGCGACCAAGTCCGCGGTCGTGCGGATGTCCGCGTCGAAGTTCGTGTAGCAACAACCCACCGTGTACGGTTGGTGCGAGTCGCTGTTTCCGAGTTGCGCGAAATTGGGGTACTTCTCCAACAACTTCGCGGCCTTCGCGCGAAGGTCGGTGTCCATGTTGTTGGACATCACTTCGATGCCATCGATGGTCACTTTCTGTTCCGCGAGCAGTTTCTCGAACGGTTGGTTCCACCGGTTCGGGTGCGCCGCGACACACACGCCGCCTTGACGGTGAACCTCCGCACACAACTTCGACCACGAGATCCCGCGCGGCAGCGCGAACGGGTCGGTGACGCCATAACAGAGCATGTCGCCGCCGCGCCCGGTCACCTCCACTCCCGCGAGGATCACGAGTTGCGGCGTCGCTGCGCGAAGCTCGTCCAGCTCTTTTTCGGTCCACAAGAAGTCGTGTTCGGTAATCACCACTCCATCGAGTCCGGCCTTGATCGCGGCTTGCATTAGTTCGAAGGGGTCGCTGTCGGCATCGGGCGAGTGGCGGGACGTGTGCATGTGCAGATCGAACTTCATCGCGGTTCCTTTCCGTAGTTGCGGATATTGTACCAGCACGGGCCGAGTAGGAGGAGGCAAGTCATGTCGCGCGAACACGCACTCACGATCTGGAACGCCGCAGTCGACGCAGTGCGCCCCGAACCGCGCACGCGCGCTGCCGTGGAATCCGAAAAATGGATTCGCGAAGCCGCTCGCGTGCTGGTAGTTGGTGCGGGCAAGGCCGGGCCAGGAATGGCCGCGGGACTGGAAGCCGCGCTTGCGGACCGACTCGATCGCGTCGACGGTTTACTCAACGTGCCGGAGGGAATGTCGGCGCCGTTGAAGCGCATTCGGCTGCACGCGGCTCGCCCGCAGGGTCTGAACGAACCGACCACGGCAGGCGTGGCAGGCGCCGAAGAAATGTTGCGCCTGCTCCAGAGCGCCGGGCCGGACGACATCGTGGTGTGTCTGCTCTCCGGTGGCGGATCGGCGCTGCTCCCGGCACCGGTCGAAGGCGTTTCGCTCACGGACAAACTCGAGATCACCAAACTCCTGCACCGCTCGGGCGCGACCATCGACGAAATGAACTGCGTCCGCAAGCACCTGTCGCGGGTGAAGGGCGGCAGGCTAGCGGAAGCGTTCCGCGGCAAGCGGCTCGTGTCGTTCATCATCTCGGACGTGGTCGGCGACCCGCTCGATGTGATCGCGTCCGGCCCGACCGCACCGGACCCGACGACATTCGCGGAGGCGCTTCGGGTTCTCCAAAAGTACAACCTCGGTGACTCGACACCTTCGGCGGTGCTGCGTCACCTCGAAGCCGGCTGCGCCAGGACCGTCTCCGAAACGTTGAAGTCTGTTCCCGCGAACGTGGCGAACCGCGTGATCGGGAGCAACCGTGTTGCGCTCGACGCGGCTAAGCAGAAGGCGGAGGAATTGGGGTATCGTGTACTCGATCTCGGATCGTTCGTGGAAGGCGAAACGCGGCACGTTGCGACGGCCCTCGCGGGCGTCGTTCGGAGCATCAATCGCGAGGGGATTCCGAAGAAGCCGCCCGCGTGCATCCTCCTCGGCGGCGAAACGACCGTCACGCTCGGCGACACTCCGGGTAAGGGCGGTCGTAACCAAGAGTTCGCGCTCGCCCTGCTTGCGAAACTCGGGGCCGGGATGCATGGCGTGACAGTTCTAAGCGGCGGCACCGACGGCGAGGACGGCCCCACCGACGCGGCTGGTGCAGTCGCGGACGCGGCCACGTTCGAGACGGTCGCGGAACAGCAACTCGTGACGGAAGACTTTCTTCGGCGCCACGACGCTTATCACTTCTTCGACCGCGTTGGCGGCTTGATCCGCTGCGGTCTGACCGGCACCAACGTGATGGATGTCCGTGTAATCTTGGTGCGGTGAAGTGAAGTATTTGCCGGGGGACGGCGGCGGGAGTTGTAATTCCTACCCGTGCGCTGCCGCTTTTTTCCTATTGATTGCTCGGGCGTGTTCGGCAGGGGCAGTGTTCGCTTCATTTTTGCGATTGGCACGGCACCTGCTTTAGCTTATTTCGTTCTCAACCAGAACCGTGCAGTGATGTAAGGGGCTGGAGCAGAAGAGGCAGAAAGCACGCGGCCGGAACCGCGTGCTTTCAACTTCCGGCCGGTTGTGAGTGGTACGGGGAGGTTGCGGAGGATCCGCTCCACTCGTGCGACCCGCGACCGGCCGGTCACTTTTTCTTCCGCGGCATGATCGTGTCCGCGACCAAGAGACGCGCTTCTGTCTGGATTGCGTCCGACGCGCCGACTTCAAGGAAGCTCGAACGCGCCCGCCACGTCTCGTAGCCACCGAACTTGTGTTGCGCCGGTGTCGGTAAGTAGCCGAAATATCCGTTGGCGAGCGATACCACGCACGTTGTCTTGAACACGGTCGTCTTCTGGAGCGACAAACCAATCTCGGCGAACGTCTCGCACGGGATCGCGATGATTGCACGCCCGTCGATGACCATCGCCTGGAGTGGCACCGTTACCTTGTCCGGGTACTTCGCAATCAGCACGGTTTCGCGAGCGTAGGTTTCCTCCGCGCCCTTGAGTTCGCGGCCCTTTGCCTTTCCGAGAATAGTTTCGGCGCGTTTGACCTCGTCCGCTGTGGGTTTGCGGACTCCGAGTTCGATTTCGCTCGTTGCGCACCGCAGAGTCGCGCGCGAGGTGTATTCGGCTTTGTCGAGTGCTTTCACCGCGGCGCTCGCTACCGCGTCGGCGACCAAACGCGACCGCTCGCCGGGCTGGAACTTCGGTGCGGTCTCCTTGAAGTTGATGTTGTTCACGTCGCCGCTGGTGCCGTTCGAGAGCATCGCGACGAAGCCTTTCCCGGCCTTCAACTTCCCCGCGATGCTGTCCGCGAACACGCCGAAGTAGTCCGCGGAGAGGGCCGGCATGTCGCCGACGTAGTGCAGCGAGTAGTTCGCGAATAGCGCGAGCGGCTTGTCGTTGGCGTCGCGGAGCGCCATCGCGGTTACTCGCGGGTCGGTCGGGCCGGCTGGTTCCACGAGGTCCATGCTCATTCGCGGTGGGTTCATCTTCACCTTGTCGGTTTCGTTGCCGAACGGGTCGAGATTCTTCACACTGGCCTTCATCTTCCAGCGCCGGTTGAACACCTGATTCGGTTCCTCCGCGACTCCCCACGCGACCTTCGCGGGCGCGAGGAGCGAGTGCGCCTTGTCGATGCCCTCCGCGATCTTGCGAATGAGGAACTTCGTGTACTCCGCGTCGGGGTCGCTACCGAACACACCGGCGACCGCGGGCGCGCTGTGCGTGTGCGTCGCGGAGACGAGCATGTTTGTCACGGGGATGCCGGTCTTCTTCGACGCGATTGCTTTCGCTTCGTCGATGAGTTCGCGCGGGATCATGCAGCTATCGACGACAACGATCGCGAGCTTCGTGGTGCCGTCGTCGAGTACGAGGCATCGCGCGTGAAGCGGGTCGTGTGCGGAGTTTGCCTTGCGGTCCGCGAAGCCACCGTTCACGGACACGGGGTACTTCTCCGGCGTGACATCCATCGCGTATGCGCCGGCGCGCAGGCTCGGCTCGGCTCCCCGTAGAGCAACGCCATTTAACAACGTCAGGAGCAACACCAGTAGTCGGCGCATGTGAGAACCTCGATGGCAAGAATGATGTTTAGCGTTGGACCCGCAGGGGGGCACCCTACTTCAGCGTCCCCAGGTAGGCGAGCATATCGGCAATCTCCTGATCACTGAGTTTGTCGATCAACCCTGTGGGCATGAGCGACACATCGACCACCTTCTTGGCAGCGATGTTGGCCCCCGCGACGCGCACGGTGGTGTCCGCCCCGGTTTGCAGAATCACGCCGTCGGTCGCTTCGTACACGAGGACGCCGAGGTAGCTCTTCTCGTCGGTGGTCGTGACGCGCGTGGGCCGGTAGCGCGCCGGCACGTCCTTGCTCGGCTGGACGATGGCGGTGAGTAGGTCGGCGAGGCTGAACCGCTTCGCGACGCCGACAAGCGACGGCCCGACCGCACCGCCGCTGTCGTGACACGCGGCGCACGTCGCCTTCGTGAACGCGACCTTGCCCCGGGTGGCGTCGCCTTTCGCCCAGTTGATGCCGGCGGCGCGGTTCTGCCACGCAAGGGCATCGAAACTGTCGGAGGTCTTGAGCCAGGGTAGAGCGGCTTGCTGATTCTTCGTGACCCACTCGGCCCACGCCTTCGCGTCACCTTCGATCTTCACCCCGGTGCGCGTCTGAAGCAACGAGACGATCGTGACGCGGGCCGCTTTGTCCTCTGGGGCTAACCGGCGAAGAGCCGTGACCGCGAGACCGACCTGCCGGTTCGCGTTTGTCGTAGGAATGGTTCCCAACGCGCGGGCCGCGAGGCGCACTATTTCGGAGTCGAGTGAACTGAGACCGGCGAGAAGTTTGTCCTCATCGCTGTCGTCGAGGGTTGGGCTTTTGATCACAACGCCAGTCACGGCTTCTTGGAGTCCGGGCTGTTTCCACAGACGGTTGAGGACGGGGCGCGATACGTCTGGGGGTAGTTCGCCGAGGAGTTCGACAAAGTCTGGTGTCCAGGTGAAGTTGGGGCTTGTCGCGGCCACCGCGAGGAACGTCCGGGCCGCTTTGTCGCGCGGGATCTTCAGTGGCTTGATGAACGCGACGTGTTCGGGCTGGCCGAAGTCGGCGTGCGCGAACACTACGTCGGCGAGCGCTGGCCAGTTCTTTCCGAACTGCGCTAGCATTTCTTCGAACCGCAACGGCCAGTGCCGGTCGAGTACCACGCCTTGGGTTTTCACTTTCTGCGGGATCGCGAACATCGCGTTGGCGAGGGCTTTCGTGGCGAGCGTGTGCGTGGTGTTCCTCGTGCCCGCGAGCGAGATGAGGAAGTGCAAATCATCGGCTTGCGCGGTGTTCGCGTCGATCCGGGAGAGAGTGGTCAACCGCACGGGAGCATCGTAGTCGCCACCGAGAATGCCGAACAGGCGCGCGAGTTCAAGCACCACCTCAGGCTCGGTTGCGGGACCCGCTCTTTGGCGACTCAACGCGCCCAGGCTCGTGCGAAGACGCTCCGCTTGGTGAAGAGGGATCGGGTCACGGAGCGTGTAGCCCTCGAACACGGTGCCGACGGCGCGCTTCGCGGTCAGGTCGCCGTGGGCCAGATGCACGATGCGGAACGCCGTGAGTAATTCGCGAGTGGTCGCGTTGCGGTCAGCCAGTACGCCGAACGCGGCCTCCAGCGCCCATTCCGGTTCGTTCGGGGCGACCTGAATCGCAACGGCCAGTTGTGCCGCGGTCGGCGGGCCGTTTCGCGGTGCGTTCCCGACCGGCACGACGAGACCGCCCGCGGCGCGCGCACCGGCGGCGCTCACAAGCGGTTCCGGGACCGTCGTGCTGAACTTTACCGCGTCGAGCAGTGGCTGCGTCCAACCCATCTTTTCGTGGTGGCGCAGCATCAGTTCGAGGGCGTGCCGCTGGGCGCGCTGCTCGGCTGGTCGCGGCCATTTCTGGAACGTCCACGGCTTCTGGCAATCCTTCAGCCACTGCGTCGCGGTGTCCTTGTCGTAATCCAGAGACCGCCTTGCCATCGGCAGCGGCTTGGGGTTTGCGATCCCCTTGTCGAACGCGATGCGGTACACGCCGCCGCGTGCGCC
>CAMDQN010000112.1 GCA_945905925.1 Singulisphaera sp. GP187 | reverse complement strand
GGCTCAACAGGGGGCTTACGCCCTCGCTCGCCCCGGACTTTTCGTCGACTCAGTAGATGACGCTGACCTGCATGAACAGTCCTTCGAGCGACAGGTTCGCGGGGCGGGTGATGACCTTACCCTGACCCACATCGTCCACGAACCGCGGGCGGTCGAAGATGCCCTGCCAGTACTGAACCTCGTAGCCAGCGCGGATCGCGATGGACCGGTACTGCCAGCCGCCGCCGATCGCCACGCTGCCGAACGGAACCACCTTCCGCACGTCGTTCCGCGTGTTCACATAAGTGGTGGCCCCATTGTCGTTGGTTTCGATCAGCGAATTGGCGCTGTTCCCACTCATGAACCCCCCAAGCGCCCGGCCATAAAGATGGAACCCGCGCTCCCCGGACAGAGTCGCCTCGCCGCCCACCAGCGGGCCGAAACCCTGGAACTTCGACCGGGTCCGCACGGCTGCACTGCGAGCGTCGGCACCGTCGTAGAACACGTTGAGCGTCTGTCGGATATCGGCGAACCGGAACCCGGCGATGCCTCGCAGCGCCAGGTTGTCTTCGATCACGAACCGGCGTCCCATGAGGATGTCGAACAGGCCGTAGTCCAGGTCGAGGTTGTTACTCGCCGTGAGCGCACGGTCAGTCAAACCCGGGCGCGTCAGCGTCGGAAGGATGGTCGAGTTGGGCACGGCATTGATCGTGTTCTCGGACCCGCCGGTGAAGTACGTGAACGCGAACGTTCCGTCCCATTTCCCGCCGTCCGCGACGTAGCCGAATTCGGTCCGCAGACCGGTGCCGATGTCGTACTTGACCGAGTCGATCGCGCCCGTGGTGGCCAGACCGTTGCCGCTGCGGATCATGAAATCGAGATCCGAGTTGCGGGGCCGCATCAGCAGGAACTCGGCGCCGGCGTAGAACCCGCCGTGTGACGGAACGACCGGTGTCAGGTAGCCCGGGACCTCGTGGTGCCCGTGGTGTTTGTTTTCGGGCGGGTGAATGTCGCCGAACCCGCCGTGCGGCGTGAGATCCTTCACGCGTGAGTGCTCTTCTGTCCCCGCTCCCGCTGGCGGTGCCGTCACCGCAAACGTGCGGACCGGCGGCTGACCGGCCTGCGGTAGCGCGGGATGGACCCCCGACTGCGGGATCGCGGGCAATGTGTCCGGGAGTGGCGCCGGAACGCCCGTCCCGAACGCGCCGGGACCGCTTGGGGCGATTGGCCCCATACCAGAGAATGCCCCCGGTTGCGCCGTGGCGATTCCGGCACACACCACTAACACACCAACCCCCATCCACGTGCGAACGTATCGCATGGCCGAACTCCCCCCAGAAAACAGCCCGCGCTGAACGATTTCGCGAGGGTCATACCGGGGTGTTGAAAGTAATGCAAGAGGGAATTTGATACTTCTCGCTGGACGCGACAGGTTGCGCCGTAAACCGCTGACCGATTTGTGATCGAAGTGCAATTTCGCGACCGGGATTCCCGCTCCGCGACGGCCCCGACCCCAAGGATGGGATCAGGTCGCGGAACTCCCGGCTTTTCCAAGACACAGCAGAAGCCTTGCCGTAACTCCAAGAGTTTCAGGCTCTCGTGGCTGGTCGCGTTCGGTGAGGAGTCTCAAGAAATCCGTAAGCTTTCTTCGCAACTCTTCGCGTCGCTTTGGGTTGCTCCTGGGTTGACTTCGACCGACTCCTCGCATTTCATGGTGCCCGAGTGAAAACCGTTCTCCTCCCCATCGGCGACGCGGCCGAAGTGCTTGACACCTATTACCCGCTCTTTCGGCTTCGCGAAGAGGGGTACGAAGTCCTCGTCGCGGGACCGGAGAAGCGTGCGTACCACCTCGTACTTCACGAGCGCCCGGACGGGTGGGACATCACGCAGGAACGTCCGGGCTACACGCTTCAGGCCGACATTGCGTTTCGGGATGTGGATCCGGCTGCGCTCGCGGGCATGGTGATTACCGGCGGGCGCGCGCCAGAGTACCTCCGCTACGACGAACACTTGCTCAGGATCACGCGCTTTCTGATGACCGCGAACAAGCCGGTCGCGAGTGTGTGCCATGGAATCGAGATCCTCGCCGCCGCCGACGTGATCCGCGGGCGCGAGGTCACGACCGTGGCCAAGTGCGCGCTGGACTGCACGTTCTCCGGCGGCACCTACGTGAACCGCGAAGTCGTCATCAGCGGGAACCTCGTGACCTGCCGCACGTGGCACGACAACCCCGCCTGGATGCGGGAGTACCTGCTCCTTCTCAAGCGAGAAGCGGAGGAGGTAGAAGGTAGAAGGTAAAAAGTAAAAACGGAAGGCGAAGACAGAGGGCGCACATGACGCCGGGATCTTCGCCTTCCGTTTTTACTTTTTACCTTCTACCTTTCTTCCTCCTCCGCTCCTTACTCCTCACTTGAAGAGACCACGAGCAACTCCAACAATACCCACATCAGCGCTCTCCACTCCTGCTCGGGTATTCTCTCATGCCAACCGGCAACAGCTTCGGCAGTCTCTCGACCCTCTTCGTCGGCGGCAAGGCGTACGCCATCCACCGGCTCAAGGCGGTCGAGGACGTTCACCCGCAGGCGAAGAAGCTCCCGTACTCGCTCAAGGTGCTGCTCGAGAACCTGCTCCGCACGGAAGGCGTCAGCCTCGCGGTTCGCAAGGCCGACATCGACGCACTCGCGCTCTGGCAGCCCAAAGCCGAACCGAACGTCGAGATCGCGTTCACGCCCGCACGCGTACTCATGCAGGACTTCACCGGAGTGCCGTGCGTCGTCGATCTCGCCGCCATGCGCGACGCGATGAAGTCGCTCGGCGGCGACCCGTCGAAAATCAACCCGCTCGTGCCGGTCGAGTTGGTCATCGACCACTCGGTCCAGGTGGACGAATACGGCACCGATCACGCGTTCGCGGACAACGTGAACCTCGAATACGAGCGGAACCAGGAACGCTACGTGTTCCTGCGCTGGGGGCAGGGCGCGTTCCGCAACTTCAAGGTGGTGCCACCGGGCACCGGCATCTGCCATCAGGTGAACCTCGAACACCTCGCGCGCAGCGTGTTCGTGAACGCGGACGGACTCGCGTACCCGGACACACTCGTCGGGACCGATAGCCACACGACGATGATCAACGGTCTCGGCGTGCTTGGCTGGGGCGTCGGCGGCATCGAAGCGGAAGCCGCGATGTTGGGTCAACCGGTGTCGATGCTCATTCCGCAGGTGATCGGGTTCAAGTTGTCCGGCAGACTCGCGCCCGGCGCGACCGCGACCGACTTGGTTCTCACGGTCACGCAGATGCTTCGCAAGAAGGGCGTGGTCGGGAAGTTCGTGGAGTTCTTCGGGCCCGGTCTGGCGGACCTGCCGCTCGCGGACCGCGCGACGATCGCGAACATGGCGCCCGAGTACGGCGCGACGTGCGGCATCTTCCCCGTCGATGCCGAAACACTCCGGTTCCTCACGCTCACCGGGCGGCCGACGGAACTCGTGAATCTGGTCGAGGCCTACTACAAGGAGCAGGGGCTGTTCCACGACGCGAACACGCCCGAAGCGAGCTACACCGACACGCTCGAACTCGACCTCTCGACGGTCGAATCGTGCCTCGCCGGCCCGAAGCGCCCACAGGACCGCGTTCTGTTGAGGAACATGAAGACCGCGTTCGCGGATGCGCTGCCGGCGCTGCGGGCGGGCGTGCGCCGCGCGACCGCGATTCCGTTGCCGGTGGCCGCGCCGACCACCGCAACCGGGTCGTTCGCGGTGAAGGAAACGCCGGTCGAAGTCGCTCCGCTCGCGGCCGGTCAGATCACGCACGGTTCGGTGGTGATTGCCGCGATCACGAGCTGCACGAACACGTCGAACCCATCAGTGATGATGGCGGCCGGTGTTCTGGCGAGGAAGGCGGTCTCGCGCGGCTTGACGACGCAACCGTGGGTGAAGACAAGTCTCGCGCCCGGTTCGCAGGTCGTGACTGACTACCTCACCAACGCGGGCGTCCTCGCGGACCTCGAAAAGTTGCGGTTCAACGTAGTGGGTTACGGATGTACAACTTGCATCGGGAACAGCGGGCCGCTCCCGGAAGCGGTGTCAAAGGAGATTGCGACCGAGGGCTTGGTGGTGTCCGCGGTGCTCAGCGGGAACCGCAACTTCGAGGGCCGCGTTCACGCGGAGGTGCGCGCCAACTACCTCGCGTCGCCACCGCTGGTCGTCGCGTACGCGCTCGCGGGCCGCGTCGATATTGACTGGGAAACCGAACCGGTCGGCACCGGTTCCGGCGGGCTCCCGGTGTTCCTCAAAGATATCTGGCCCACGCACGAAGAAGTATCATCCGCCGTCGCGAGTTCGATCAAGAAGGAGTCGTTCGAGCGCATCTATGGTGCGGTTTACGAAGGCGATTCGCGCTGGAAGTCGCTCAACGTGCCGACCGGTGACCTGTACGCGTGGAGCGCAAATTCCACCTACATCGCGAACCCGCCGTACTTCCGCGGCATGGGCGTGATGCCGCCGGCCATCACCGAGATCACCGGGGCGCGGGTGCTGGCGTTGCTCAGCGACAGCATCACCACCGACCACATCTCGCCAGCCGGGAACATCAAGAAGGACGCCCCGGCTGGGCAGTACCTGCTCGCCAACGGTGTCGAGCAGAAGGATTTCAACCAGTACGGGGCGCGCCGCGGACACCATGACGTGATGATGCGCGGCACCTTTGCCAACGTGCGACTCCAGAACCTGCTCGTGCCGCCGCGCGCGGACGGGTCGCGGGTTGAGGGCGGGGTCACCCGGCATCTGCCCGGCGCGGAGGTCGTTAGCATCTTCGACGCGTCGATGGCGTACCAGAAGGACGGAGTGCCGCTGGTCGTCATCGCGGGCCGGGAGTACGGCTCCGGGTCGAGCCGCGACTGGGCCGCGAAAGGCACGAACTTGCTGGGCGTGAAGGCCGTGATCGCGGAGAGCTACGAACGCATTCACCGCAGCAACCTCGTGGGCATGGGCATCGTGCCGCTCCAGTTCAAGACGGGCGAGAGTGCCGCGAGCCACGGGCTAACCGGCGAAGAGGTGTTTAGCATCGACGGGCTGGTCGCGGGGCTGGACAAGAACTTTGACGGGTCGAGTCGCGAGCTAACCGTCACGGCGACGCGGCCCGATGGAACGACGATCGCGTTCAAGGCGGTGTGTCGCATCGACACGCCGCAAGAGGTGCAGTACTACAAGCACGGCGGCATCCTGCACTATGTCCTGCGGCAACTGATTACCGAGAAGTGACCGAACCCGGCCCGAACGCTTCATAGGGTGTGCGATGCTTGCAATTCTCGCCCAGGCGGACGGGGGCGACGACGAGCCTGCCGCGTTCTTCGTGATCTTCATGATGGGGATCTGCGGGTTCTACCTCGCGCTGCTCCTGGTGATGATCTTCTTCCTGTTGTCGCTCTCCAAATCGCTGGCGGAGTGCCGCCCGCACAACCGGACGATGGAACCGGGGATGGTGTGGCTCAACCTGATCCCGATATTCTTCATCGTGTGGATGTTCATCACGGCGATCCGCGTCTCCGAGTCGCTGAAGAACGAGTTCGCCGACCGCGGGCGGCACTATCGCGGGGAGGACTACGGGCAGACGCTCGGAGTCACCACGTGCGGCTTGTACATGGCCGGTCTCATCCCGTACTGCGGCATCCTCTTCATGCTCGCCTGGCTCGTCTGCTGGATCATCTACTGGGTGAAGATCGCGGGTTACCGGAAAGAACTCATCGCGGACGGCGGACGGTACGACGACGACTACTACGAGGACGACGACTACGACAACCGCGACGAGCGACGCCCGCGACGCCCGCGACGCCGGCGGCGCGATGACGATGACGATGACCGAGACGACGACCGTGGCGGAAAGCCGTGGGACCGGGATTGAGGCTCGCTACTCGTTCACGCCGCTCGGACGCACGCCTTTCCCCTTCGCGCCCGTGATCGCGTCGCCCAACTCGGCCCGCGCGGCCTCGACGTGAACCATCAAGTCTTTCACCACCTGCGGGTTCTTCTCCGCGAGGTTGATCGTCTCACCGGGGTCGGCGCTGAGTTCGTACAGCGCGAGTGGCGTCTTCTCGACCTTATAACCGTGACGGCTCGCGATGCCCCGCACGCCGGACACGCTCATCGCTTCGGGCGTCATCTTCGCGAAGTTCGCGGGCTTGCCGTCGGTGCCGGCCGGGCCGTTCACGCTCAGGTAGTCGTGCGGCAGATGCAACTTCCACTTGCCCGACCGGACCGCGTGTAGTTCGTCACCGATATAGAACAGGTACGCGGCTTGTGGTGACTTCGCGCGGGCTTCTCCAAGCAGGAGCGGCGACACGTCCTTACCGTCGATCGCGAGTTTCGGAAGCTCCGCGCCACTCAGTTTGCAGAGCGTCGGTAGCAAGTCGATGGACATGAATGGTTCGTCGCTCGTGCGCTTCGCGGGCACTTTACCTGGCCAGCGCGCGATGCACGGGACGCGCACGCCGCCCTCAAACGCGGTCAACTTCCCCTCGCGTAGCGGCCCGGCGCTGCCCGCGTGCGTACCGTAAGACAGGAACGGGCCGTTGTCCGAGAGAAACAGCACCAGCGTGTTCTTTTCCAGATCGTATCTCTTTAGCGCCGCGAGTACCTCGCCCACGCCCCAATCGAGTTCTTCGACCACGTCGCCGTACACGCCGCCGAAGGACTTTCCCTTGAACTCAGGCGACGCGAAGATCGGCACGTGCGGCATAACGTGCGGCAGGTACAGGAAGAACGGTTCGTGTTGGTGCTGTGCCACGAACTCCACCGCAAGATCGGTGAAGCGCCGCGTGAACTTCCCCTGGTCCGGGTCGCGCTCGATCACCTTCGCGCCGCGATAGAACGGCAGCGCCGGAAGGTCTTTCATGGTCGGGTGAAGCGGGCCGTTGTCGTTCGAGTACGGCAGCCCGGAGAAGTCGTCGAAGCCGCGTTTGGTGGGCAGGAACGGGGCGCGGTCGCCGAGGTGCCACTTGCCGTAGCACGCGGTCGCGTAGCTCTTCGCCTTGAGCAGTTCGGGGAGCAGCTTTTCAGCCGCGTGGATGCCAACCTTGCTCTGGTGGTTGAGCGCGCCGGCCATCGACACGCGGTTCGCGTAGCACCCGCTGAGCAGCGACGCACGCGACGCGGTGCAGACCGGTTGCGACACGTAGAAGTTGGTGAACCTCGTACCCTCGGTCGCGAGCCGGTCGATGTTAGGCGTCTTGATCTTCTTGTTGCCGTAGCACGCGAGATCGCCATAGCCGAGATCGTCCGCGAGGATGACGACGACGTTCGGCGGGCGCTCGCCGGAGCGAGCCGGAGCGGCGAAGGCGAGCGCGATGAGGAATGCGAGAAGCGTGCGCATGGAAGTAACCCTGGCGAGGGGGGCGTAAGCCCCTGTTCTGCTTCACAACACAAACTCGTTCTTGCGCAGAACAGGGGGCTTACGCCCTCCGCTCACCAAGACACTCACGGCCCGCTATCGACGCGACTCTTGATCGGCCCGGCCACGGGATCGAGCACGAGCGGGAAGAACTTGTATCCGGTGCGCTGTTCGACGGTCGCGACCGACACCGTGTACTTCTTCCAGTCGGTGCCGACGGTTTGGTCGTTCGGCATCCACACCGCGAAGGCTTGTGACTGCGCGTCTGGAGTCGCGTCCTTGTTGGGCAGTACGAGTACCACCTTCCACACGCTCTCCGGCACCGTGACCGGGTGCGCCTTCCCAATCGTGAGGTGCTTCACGTCGTCTTTACTGCCGAACCCGCCTTGTCCGTGTGGCCCGCACGCGATGTAGAGTTCCTTGCCTGTCTTCGCGAGGTCGCGGCATCGCTCTTCGAGTAAACGCCAACCCTTCTGGTTGTTGTTCGGCGCCTGCGGCACGATGTTCGTCATGTAGAACAGCACGCTGTTGTCGGCCTCGGAGTTCGAGCGGTCTTTCGATGCGCACATGTGTCCGCGATCGAACCCGGACGCGGTGTAGTCCGACGGCTTGACGCGATAGAAGTCCTTCGGCAACTCTGGGTCCGGCTCGAAACTCTCGTCGCGTTTCGCCTCCCCGATGTCGTTTTTCGTCAAGTTCCAGCACACCCAGTTCGGGTTCTTCGTTTTGTCGTTGTACGAGAGGACGTACTGCGGTCGCTCCATCAGGTACTCGTCTTTGCGAGCGGGGTCGTGTTTGGCGTCCGCAGGCATCCCGTAGCGGATGTTGCGGTTCGCGAGTGTCGCGTTGCCCGGTGTAGGCGCGGGCGGTTCCTGTTGCAATCGCTGGCAGGCGAGCACTGCACCGACGACGAGGATCACGACACTGGCCGCGATCCGCTGCATCGGTGTCAGGCTGTCCAGAAAGCTCTTCGAGGCCATTGAGCGGTTCTCCACTGTGGTCCGCCGCTCCGCGGCGGTCTTCTGTCTTTGGTGGCGAAAAGGCAAGAACAGAAGACCGCCGCGGAGCAGCGGACCATTTTATGTCTCGACCACTTGTGTCTTCACGCCGACGTACTGCCCGTCGGCAGTGCGGCCGACGATGTACACGTCGATGTTCACCGCTCCCACCTTGAACACGGTCACGCCCTTGAGCTTGTTCCGCAGCACCGCGAACAATGGGGCGTAGTCGTCGCGGTTCTCGCTCGGGATGGTTCGCGTGAGTTCCGCGAGCGTGAGTTGCTCGACGGGCGCGTCGGTGGCGGCACCGCAGTTGGCGCGCACCGCGGTCTCGTTGGGCGGGCTAGCGGCGCCTGGCCACGCGAACGCTTCAAACGGCGCGTCCGTCTCGCTCGGGAACAGCAGTCCCTTCGAGGCGGTGGTGAGTTCCTTTACGACCGCGTTCGCCTTTGCCATCTCGAATTTCCTCCGCGCCGGCTCACTCGCGAACGATTTTCAGCACACGGCCGTTGTTCGCGTCGGAGATGTAAATGTCGCCAGTCTTCGGATGAACGATGACCCCGTGCGGCTGGCTGAACTCGGCCTTCAGCGGGTCGCCGTCACCCAGACCGTTGCCCTTCTTGCCGCCTGCGACGATCGCCAGTGTGTTGTTTTTCGGGGTATACCGCACGATGCGGTGGTTCTCTGTGTCCGCAATCAGCACCGAACCGTCCTTGTCGATGCAGAGGTGTTTCGGGCCGTTCATCGCGGCTTCGAGCGCCTTGCCCACACCGGCGCCCGCCTTGCCAGTGCCGGCGACCGTGCGAATCTTACCCTTCGCATCAACGACCCGAAGTGCGTGTCCGCCGCGTTCCAGAATCCACAGATTGCCGTCCTTGTCCACCGCGTGCGCGCGCGGATCGATCAACGGTTGCTTGGCCGCGTCCTCGCCGTCTTTGGGAACGCCGCGCACGCCGACCCCCGCGACCGTGGTCACGATTCCATTCGCCATGTCCACCTTGCGGATGCGCTTGTTGTCGAGGTCGGTGATGTACAGGTTCTTCTTGTCTGGGTCGAAACTCACGCAGAACACGCCGCCGAACTTCGCGTCCTTCGCGGGTCCGCCGTCGCCCGAAAAACCCTTCGCACCGGTGCCCGCGAACGCTGTCACGGTCTTCGTCTTCGGGTCGTACACGCGGACGCGGTTGTTCCAGGTGTCGCCGAGGTAAACTTTGCCATCGCCACCCGCCGCGAGCGAGTGCATGCCGTTGAAGGTCGCCTTATCGCCGGGACCGCCGTCGCCGTCGCCGCCCGTCTTTCCTTCGGTGCCCGCGAGCGTGACGAGTTTCCCGTCCGTGACGGTCCGCACGCGCTCGCCTTTCGCCATCTCGACGATGTAAATAGTCCCGTCGGCGGTGAAGTCCACGCCGAACGTCTGGATCATTTTCGCTTTCGTCGCCTCGGTGCCGTCGGCGCCGGTGCCGCCGCCCGCGACGAGACTGATCTTGTCGGCGCGAACCGCAGTGGTGCAAACCAGGAACAAACACGACGCGAGAGCGAGAAGACGCATGATTCATACCTCGGGTGGTGTTGTGAAGGTACGCGGGTCGGGGTGTATGTGTCAACGTACCGGTCCGCGACAGCCGCGTTCCCGCGGCTTTTCGCGCTCGCCGATGGGGGCGCGATCGGATAATGTGTTTTGGCCGGCGCCGCGTGGCGCTGCACCATCACAAAGGAGCGTGAAATGCGGACGCTACTCGGATTCGGGATTGTTCTGGCACTGGCCTGCGGCGCGACTGCGGCGGACGAGAAGATCGACGGCAAGAAGCTCGTCGGCAAGTGGGAGCCGAAGGAGGCCAAGAAGGGCGAGGCCATGGTGATGGAATTCACCAAGGACGGCAAGATCACCGTCGTGGGCGATATGGGCGGTAAGGAAGTGAAGATCGAGGGCACCTACAAGCTCGACGGTGACAAACTGTCCTTCGTCCTGAAGTTCATGGACATCGAGATCAAGGAAACGGTCACCATCACCAAACTGACCGACACCGAGATGGAAGGCAAGGACAAGGACGGGAAGGCCGAGGGGTTCAAGAAGGTCGTCCCGAAGAAAGAGAAAGACAAGTAAGCGAGTTGCATCTTGAGTAACGCCGACGGCCGCGGGCGATTCCCGCGGCCGTCGGCGTTTTTACGCTGGCGGGGAAAGCGTTTCGTCCAGCACTTCACCGCCGTGCTTCGCGATCTGCCACCGAACCAGTCTCAGCAGCGCGTCGTGAATCCGCGCATCGACGCCCACAACGGTACACGTGCGTTCCTCGCCGCCGGACGCGAACGCGAGTTGCGTGATCCACGCGCCGGCCTCGTGTGCGATCAACCGCCCGGCTTCGACGTCGTGCTCCTTCGCAGTGATGATCGCGCCCGATCCGCCGCGGCCGGCCATGTGCGCGAGGATCATCGCTACCGACCCGCTGTTGCGAATCGCCGTACCGCCGACCGCGAGTTCGCGAAACACTTCGGTTTGTGCGTCCAAATCCAAACCGCGCGCCGAGTAGTCGATGAGCTGGTGTTTGAGTGGGTGCGTGTCGTCGATGCCGGTCGCGAACACTGTGGCGCGGTGTTCCAAATCACTGCGTTCGATGACGAACGCGCCCTGTCCGCGTTCCGCCCAGAAGATACGCCCGGATGCCGGGTGCGCCACCACGCCATCGGTCGTCACCCACGTGAAGCCATTCCACTCCTGGCACGCGATCGCGGTGCAGAACTCTTGCCGCCGGCACAGGAAGTTGCGCGTCCCGTCGAGCGGGTCCACCAGGAACCGCAAGGCGCCCGCGCACGGAGGTGCGAGGTTCGCGTCGCCGTGTTCCTCTCCGTAGAACCGGTACGCCGGGAAGTGGCCCTTCAGCACGTCCTTGATGCGCGCCTCGATCTCGTCATCGACGATGCTCGCGATGTTGTGTTCGTCCTTGAACGTCGCGACGAGATGGGTCTCGAAATGCTTCATCGCGATAGCGTTCGCCTCGAACGCAGCCTCGATCATCGCACCCACATGGCCGTAGTGCATCCCGCCCGGGAGCTTGCGCTTCACCACGCCGTCCCAGATCGGCTTCAGCACCGTGATACGCGGGTTCACCTCGCCGCGAATCGCCCCGAAGTACCGCCACATCTCTTTGGTGAGTGAGCCGTAATCGTTAGCCCACTCGCGCGGTCCTTTGGGGTGTGCGGCAGCCTTCGCGATTAGCAATCTCACGTACCGCGTGTTGCGGTCGTCGTCGCTGAGTTGTGTGCGTTCGATGCGCCCTTCGATCAAATCGCGCACCGCGGTTTCGTGCTTCTCCAAAACCGCTTTGCAGTCGTCGTAGCGGCGCTCGAACGCGTCGATCGCGTGCGGCGTCTTGAAGTGTTCGCACAACAGATACCCCGCGATCATCCCGACGGACAGGTTGCGCCCGTGTTTGGGGTGATACAGCCAGTCATAGAATTTCAGGATTTCGTCGAGCGTGTTGCGGTAGCGAACGAGGCATTCGCGTAGCGCATCAACTGGAATCGCCGGAATAGTGGAGATGAGTTGGTTGTCGTCCGCAAGCAACTTCTCCTCGAAGAGAACGGGCAGCGCACGCCCGGCTTTGTCGAGCAGCGACGGCCCGTGAATGTACACCGTGGAGCAGAAGTCGCCGTTGGCGAACCCGGTTTCCGCGTTCGTCTCCACGAAGTGCGCGTCCTCCAGAATCTGGGCGTACGCATCGCCCGACGTGAACGTCGAGGACACGCCGCGTTCGAGGACCGCGTTCCCGAGGTACGCTTTGCGGAGTTGGCCGTTTGCGTCGCGCAGGTAGCCCGCGTACGCCGGCATGTTGCGCTGTGTCTGCGATTGGCCCTCTGATGCCGACGCAAGGTCGATCCCTTTGAGGAGATCGTTCGCGGGGTCGAACCCGACAACTCGCCAGGTGTGGTTGGTGAGTTCGCCGGTGACGATCGCGGAGGCCATCTCGAACCGGTGCAGGTGGAGTCGTTCGAGCATCGCGAAGTTCGCCCCGCGCCAGTACACGTGCAGCCGAAACTTGAAGCCGCTCACCTTGTCATCGTCGAGGACAAGTTTGTCGAACCCGATGGGGTGCGGGTACGACCTCGCCGCGATGTCAGCGAGCGCCGCTTCATCGTTCAAGATGGAAGTGACGATGGCGCGCACGACGCGCTTATCTGCGAAGCTCGCGGTGATCGTGCGCAACGCTGCGATGTCGCCAACCTTGTGGTTGCGGAAGTACGTGCGGAGCATCGCGCGGCCGGAGTTGAGCGTCGGGTCCGCGAAGAACACTTCGATGTGTCGCGTGAGGTCCGGGAACCGTTCGCCGCGGGCGGCGAAGTAATCGTGGACCGCGGCGCGCACGGGCAGTTGCGGGTCGAACGACATTGGGTACTCCCCCGCGAAGGTGTGTGTCGTGGTAATATGCTGTGACACGGGCGCGCCGGCCAGCGCACCCCTCACGAACGGACCGAACATGCAATCACTGTTCGTCTTCACGACCCCGCCGAACACCTGTAGTTACCTCCCGGACCGAAACTCGTCGCTCACTTACGAGATCGTGGCGCGGCTGACGGCGACTGAGTACCAGGAGCGTCTGAAGGCTGGCTGGCGACGGTTCGGGTTCTCGCTGTTCCGCCCAACGTGTCCAACGTGTACCGCGTGTCAGTCGATACGCGTCCCGGTGGCGACGTTCAAGCCGGACCGGAGTCAGCGCCGGTGCCTGACCACAAACGAGAACGACGTGAAACTCGTGATCGGCTTGCCCGAAGTGACCGACGCGAAGTTGGACCTGCACGACCGGTTCCACTCACACCAGAGCGAGCACGTCGGCTGGTCGGACCACGGCCCGAAGAACGCGAGCGAGTACGCGGAGTCGTTCGTGGACAACCCGTTCGTGACGCAGGAGTGGTGTTACTACCTGGGCGAGAAGTTGGTCGGCGTGGGCTACGTGGATCGTTTCCCGGAGGGGCTGTCGGCGATCTACTTCTTCCACGACCCCGACGAGCGGCACCGGTCGCTGGGTACATTCAACGTGCTTTCGACGATCCGCGCCGCGACCGCGTGGAAACTGCCGCACGTGTACCTGGGCTACTACGTCAAAGGCTGTCGTTCGCTGGAGTACAAGGCGCGTTTCCGCCCGAACGAGGCGCTGGGAAATGATGGCGAGTGGCGGGCGTTTGAAGGAAGGTGACGGTTACGCTCAGCAGCGGGTGCGGACGGAGTCCTCACACCGAATCAGCCCCGTGTCGGCCGTTCCAGCGATTCCTTTCCGTTGGTGTGGTAGTCAGGGGGGAGCGAACCGAAGGTTCGCGTTACCCCTGTTCTGCCAACTGCGTAATTCCTCACGCCTAACAAAGTGACGCCCTAGGCGGTGTCGCTCACTTCGCGCGACTGGCGCCCGCTACTTCTTCGCGGGCGGGTGGAGCAACCCGAGGCCGCTCACGGTGTCGGCCCGCGCCTTCCCGATCAACCCGGTCACCGGCGTGCCGTCGCCGATCTTCACCGGTCCGCCTCCGCCCATCCCGCCCACCCACTCGCTTTCGTAGGTGTCATTCGGGTCGAGCTTCCCATCGACGACCTTCATGAATGTGACCGATAGCCCGTCGATCCCCAACCCAGTCTTCAGCGTGATCGCCCCGACCGCGTAACCCGGCTTCGCGATGAACTTCACGACTTCCTTCACGATGTCGTCACCCGCGCCGCCGTGCCATTCGCCCAGCGAGTCCTTGTCCCCGGCGCGGAAGACCGGGCGCACGGCCTTGATTACCGGGTTGTTGACGAACCGGCCGACGCCGACCTCCAGTCCCACGAGCAAAGTGCCGTCGGCACCAGCCTCGCGGAACTCGCGGTCGCCGCCCCCACCCTGGATTTTCGACGGCACGCCCGCCGGCCACACGCCATCCAGACCCGGCTTGTTCGTGTCCACGTAGATCAAGCCCAGCCCGTGAACGTCCTTCGGGTTCGCTTTCACGAGCACGCCGACGACGAGCGTACCGTCGCCGATTTTCACCGGACCACCACCGCGCACGCTGCCGACCCACTCGCTTTCGTAGTTGTCCTTCGGGTCCAACTTCCCATCCAGCACCTTCATGAACGTGATGGATAGCCCGTCGATGCCCAACCCTGTTTTCAGCGTGACCGCCCCGACCGCGTAACCGGGCTTCGCGATTACTTTCACCACGTTGTTCAGTTCGGTGCCGTATTGCTCGCCGAGAGACTCTTTGTCGCCGATGCGGTACACCGGGCGCAGCGCCTTCACCACGTCGTTGTTGACGAACTTGCCCAGCCCAACTTCAAGCCCGACGAGGGCGCCACCGGGCGGGGTCGCGTCGCGGTACTCTGGGTCGAACGGGCCACCCTGAATGCGCGGCCCGCGGCCTTCGGCCCGCGCCACCGGGGGCGGAATCGGAACGACCGGCTTCCGCTCGATGTCGCCGTAAAGCAACCCGATCGCGAGCACCGCGTCCGCGTTCGCGCCCCCGGTGAGGCCGGCCGCCGCTTCGCCCGCGCCGCCGATCGTGATCGCCCCGGCTTGGTCCTTGTTGCCGGACCATGCGCTCTCGTAACTGTCCTTCGGGTCGAGTTTTCCGTCGGCCGTTTTCATGAACGTGAGCGACAGCCCGAACAGAGCCGCGCCGGTCTTCGCGCTGATCGCGCCAACCGCGTAACCCGGCTTCGCGACGATCTTCACCGTTTCTTCGGCGGCGCCGGGAGCGGTTGCACCGTGTACCGCGCCGAAGCTCTCGCGATCCCCGACGCGGTATACGGCCCGAACCGATTTCACGACCACATTGGGACCGAGCTTCCCCACGCCGAGTTCCAGCCCGACCAGCACAGCCCCAGGAGGGACCGCGTCCTTGAACTCCGGTTCGTCTCGCCCGCCCGCGATTGGGCCGACCGGCGGACGGTTCGGCACTTGCAACCGGCACGATTCTAGGAACGTCTTGCCGTCGGGAGATTCGACCTGATCCTTCGTGCCGATCACGCGGAGAAGGTAAATGCTGCTTCCGATCACGAATCCGCGTGCGCGGGTCGCGGACACGCCGCGCTCGACGAGAAATTCCTTGCCGGGGAACTTCCCCATCTTCGCATCGACCTCGCGCGTCACCTTCGCGCCGGGCGCGTCACCGAGCGCCACGTCGCGGAGCATCGCCATGATTTCGTCGCGGTCAAGCTGCTTGCCGGGCCGCGGCGCGACGAGAACCTGCTCGACGATGTATGTCACGCCGCCGGGCGTCTCCGCGACGATCGCGTTGAACGTTAACCGGTTCGGCGGCTTCACCAGCGTGTGCTGTTTCTCGTTCTGACCCTTGAGCTTATCCGGCACCCAGACCATGAAGGTCTTGTTGGTCGCGGTGTACTCTTTCCAACCGGCCGGAGCGGGAACTTCGCCGGCGCCCGGTCCCGCGGGGAGCGTGCCGGCGGGGTCGAGCACGACCGCTCCGGTCGTGCCTTTCGGCAGCAGCAGCGAGAAATCCCGCACGCGACTCGCGCCAGCGGCGCCGGCGCCGCCGTCGGGAACCGCTTGCACGTACAAATCGCCTTCGGCCGCGTCGAGCGTCACGTCGCCGGTCGCGATTCCGCCGGCCACCTTCAACGCAACCTTCTTCGCGCCGGGTTGTTTCTCCAACGACTCCCCCGCTTTCGGCTTCGTGCCTTTCGGCGGCACCACGAGGTAGTGGAGCGTGACTCCCTTCACCGCGGCAGTCGGGTCGAGAACGCCGACTTCCGCGCGCACGGTGAGTTTGCCGTCGGCGCCTTTGGTCGCGCTCACGAGGAATCCGTCGAGCCGGCCCTTCATCATCCGGCCGAGTTCGGCGCAGGGGACCGCGAACCCGATCCCCTGTGCGTTCTTGATCGTCGCGACCGCGACCCCGACCAACCGCCCCTTCGTGTCCACGACCGGCCCGCCGCTGTTACCCGGATTCAGCGCGCCGTCGATCTGAACCACCGCCAATTCGCCATCGTCGTTTAGTCGCAGACTCGACACTGAACCCTTGCCGACGGTGATCGCGGGCGACCCCTTACCAGTGGAAAGCGCTTGCCCGAACGGGAACCCGAACGTGTACACGGCCATCGTCTCGGACAGCTTCGGCGGGTCGGTGTATTCGATCGGCTTGGGCGGGTCTTTCAGCCCGGTGATGCGCAATATCGCGAGGTCGTTCTCCGCGTCACCGGCGATCACTTCGGCTTTCGCGGCGACTTCGGTCTTGGTGCCGCTGTCGAACACCACGCTGACGGTCGGTGCCTTGATGGCCTTCGCCAGTTCGGTGGGAGTCGGCCGGGCATTCTTCTCGTAACCCGGACCCGTGATGACGTGGTAGTTGGTGGCGACGAGAACCGTGTCCTTGTCCGTGGCGACGACGAACCCGGACCCGCTTCCCTTCCAGTTGGTGCCCTGAACGCGAACGAACACCGTCGCGCTTGACGGCGACGACGGTGTCGGGCGGAATCGCGTCATCGGTGCGGGCCGTCGCACTTACAAAGAGAACAAGCCCGACGAACGGAGCGAACCGGCGGAGCATGACGTGACCTCGGCAGACATCAGCGTTCGAGAATTCAGTTTACTCATCAGACCGTTCGTGAGCCGAGCGGTCAATGCAATTTCCGCCGCCGTGTTGCTCGTTGCATCTTCAGGGCGCGGTTGGTAGCCTGAAGCTCATATCCGAAATCGCTCCACCGTGCTCTCCGCGAGGCTCCCGTGGTCGAAGTGTCGTGCCCGCACTGCGGGGTGAAGCTCAAAGCCCCCGAAGACCGCGTCGGCAAGAAGGCTCGGTGCGCGAAGTGCCAGAAGTCGTTCCGCGTCGTCGATCCGGTTCCGATGGCCGAGTCCGTCGGTGAACCGGAGATGCTCGGGATGCCGCTGCCGAACGACGACGAGGACGACCGCACCGAACTCATGACAGCGGACCAACTGCCGCCGCTCGCACCGATCCCGCCACTCAAAGCGAAACCCACGCCGCCCCCAGTACCTGTGCCCGCGAAAGACCTCGCGGAACTGCCTTCGGCCGACCCGTTCGACTTTGGCAAACCGGCCGTGCCGGCTGCGACCGCGGCGAAGCCCGCTGTTGGCGCGGCGAAGCCCGCACCCGCGGCGCCGGTTCCGGTCCCCGCACCCGTTCCGACCGCGAAGCCCGTGCTCGGCTCCGCGAAATCCAACCCGGTCGCGAAGGTCGCGAAGTCGGAACCTTCACCGCTTTCGATCGACGACGAACCCGCACCGCTCGCGGGCATTCCCATCGACGAACCGGAACCGTTGCCCAAGAACGCCAAACCCAAACCGAAAGCAAAGGCGAAGGCCGCACCGGAACCGGAACCGGAACCCATGCCAGCCGACGACGCGTTCGCCTTCGGCTTCGCCGACGAACCCGCACCGGCCGAAAGCGCGAAGTCCAAACAGCGCGACGAACTCGCGGAACTGGCTGCCCGCGCGCGCAAAAAGAAGAAACGCGGCGAAGACGATTCGGAAACCGAGGAACCCGAAAACACGCCGCACTACCGCCGCCCGGGAGGAAAAGCCAAGGGGATGATCAAGGCGCTGTTCCTCACCGGCGTCGCCGGAGCCTTCGCGCTCGGCCTGGGTATCGCGGCGGTCGTCGTCTACAAGAAAAACAACAAGCCGCCTGCGGTCAAGAAGGAGGAGAAGCAGGAAGACCCAGAGCCACCCGCACCGCCGCCAAACCCAAACCCGGTGCCGCCCAAGATCGAGCCGAAGGTCATCCCGCCCAAGATCGAGCCGAAGGTCGAGCCAAAGGTGGTTCCGCCCAAAGTCGAGCCGAAGGTCGAGACGAAAACCGAGCCAAAAATCGAGCCGAAAGTCGTCCCCCCGGTTCCGCCCAAAGTCGAGCCGAAAAAGGTCTCAGACCCGAAGCCGTCGCGAGCGGGGCTTGAGTTGCGGGGCAAGTTTCAGTCGTTTGAGATCAGCAAGGAGAAAGAGGCGGCGAAGTTCGAGCAGGCCGACCAACCCGGGAAAGAACAAGTCGTACTCGACACGGCGTTCGCGTCTGTCCTCCGCGTGTTCCCGCCGGTCGATCCGAAGAACGATACTTACGTCGTGGTGCGCGAAGGCGCGAAGCTCTCGCTCGACGGCTACAGCGCGTCGTCCGACAAGCGACTGTCGCGGATGGAGTTCGCCGGCGGCACCGCCCAGCCGATCTGTGACGTGTTCGAGTCGCCCACCGACAAGCGATTCCTCGCTGTCTCCAACGACCGGCTCACGGTGTGGGATCTCGCCGACAACAAGAACAAGGTTCTGCTCGACGCCATCGATCCCTACAAGGGAAAGCCAGAACACCAGAACAACGGGATCGCGGCGGCGTTCTTCTCGACACAGCCGAGCCAGGTCGTGGTCGTGTCAACGGCCGGCGCGGTCCACTTGTACAGCATCCCCGCGCAGAGCGAAGTGGCCAAGTTCGAGCCGCCGCACGGGGCGAAGGGGAAGGTGGTACTCGGCGAGTCCGTGGCCCGCGTCGCCGACGGCGGATCGATCGTCCTCGCGGTCGGCGGTTTCCTGTACCAGATCCGATCCGGCGGCAACCTGGAGCGGCTTCGCGAGTACGATCTGAAGGGCGACGTGAAACCGCTCGCGGTCGCCGCCAGCGGCACCCCGGGCCGGCTCCTGCTCGCGTGCGAAACCGGCGTGGAGGGAAAGAAGGATCGCGCCCTGGTCTACCTCCCGCTTGGCGCCAAGGCCGACGCCACGATCACGCTGTGGCCTGCGGCGGCCGGAACCCCGAAGGAGGCGTTCTGGGTGAGCGAAACCTCCGCCGCGGTGGTCGCCGAAAGCGGCATCACGTGGTTCTACGACAACAAGGAAACGAATAAGTTCGTTCCGGTGGTTGTTACCCGGCCCGCCACGACCGGCCTGTACCTCGGTTCCAAGGATCAACTCTGGTACGTCGTGGGACGCCCCACCGATCCGAAGCAGTCGTTCCTGGTGACACTGACGGTTCCGTTCCGGGATGCGTTCGACTTCCGCCGTGAGGCCGAGACCCGGGTCCGCGTCGTTCGCATCGACCAAAACGGACTCGCAAAGTGAGGAGGACAGAGATCAGAAGTCAGAGGTTAGCGTTGGACCCGGAGGGGCCACTGTTATTCTGACTCAGCAAGACGTGGCCCGCGCGGGTCCAACGCTAACCTCTGACTTCTGATCTCTGTCCTCTGTTCACTGTCTTCTGCCCACTGCGTCGTAAAGTAAGATGGTGTTGCGGAACCGAACCGCACGAACCGGCGTCCAACCCGGTGTACGTTCTTTGCTCACCGACCAATCCAAAAGGGAGAGTTCTCATGTTTCAGCGGACGACCACCTTTACCGCATTCGCGGCGGTCATCTTCGGGATGACCGCGATGAGCGGCGTCGCCCAACCGGACAAGAAGCCAACACCGGACGACCTGAAGAACTCGAAGAAGGCCCTTCAAGAAGTTCAGGACTTCATCGGGCTGTGGAACCTGGAGGGTACGCAGAAGGTCGGCGCGAAGACCGAGGCGTGGAAGGAAAAGGTAAGTTGGGGCTGGAAGTTCAAGGACGGCGACGCCTGGATCACCGTCGCGTTCGCCGAGGGTAAGGGCAAGTATTTCACCAGCGGCGAACTGAAGTACAGCGTGGAGAAGAAGAAGTACCTCCTCGCGCTCACTCCGTCCGCGAAAGGCGAAGCCGCTCAAACTTTCGAGGGCGAGTTCGCAAAGGGGTCGTTGAAGGTCGAGCGCAAAGACCCGAAGAATGGCGACGTGTACCGGCTCACGATGAACACACTTGCCCAGGGCGACAAGTTCGCGCTGAAGTACGAGAAGCAGGACGGCGGCAAGGGTCTGTTCTCCGCGGTCCACGCGATGAACGGCATCAAGGACGGCATCGTCGCTGGCGCCCCGAAGAAGCCCGAGTGCATCGTCTCCGGCGGCTCCGCGAACATCGCGGTCACCTACAACGGCAAGACCTATTACGTATGCTGCTCCGGCTGTCGCGACGAGTTCAACGCGGAACCTGCCAAGTACACGAAGGGCAAGTAGCACGAATGCGGAGTGCGGAACTCGGAATCGGAATGGAAGACGGGAACAAAGACGCTCTTTTCCCTTCTTTCATTCCGATTCCGAGTTCC
>CAMDQN010000111.1 GCA_945905925.1 Singulisphaera sp. GP187 | reverse complement strand
ATGCCTTGTTCGCTGCGACTTCAGGACGAGCGTCTTTGGTCCGTGACATCCCCGTTCCCCCACAACGAGTTGCGAAACTAAAACTGTCGTTATTTCCTCGCGCGGCCACCCACCATGATAACCCAACCCGCAAACCGTGTCGTGGACCCAAGAACCTCTGGTTCGCCGGTATGCCGTTGCCCCCGCGCCAACGAACCGGGTATGCTTGTCGTTAGTCTTTTATTGGGGAAGAGTTACCGAGGTACTCTCATGCGACCCGCCTCGCCGTTCGTCGTTTCTCCCGCCCGTGGAGTCAGTCCCGTTGCGCTCCGTGGTGCGTTCGCACTCCTACTCGCGCTGCTCGTCACGGCCGTCGTGGACGCCCAGCCGACCGCGGACGCCGTGTGTCGGCGGGTGGTTTACGTCACGTACCCGACCGTGCCGGTCGCCGCGCAACCGCCGAAAAAAGAAGCCGACAAGAAAGAGCCGGACAAGAAGGAGCCGACCAAACCGCCGGAACCGATGTGGCCCACCGACCTCAACGGCAAAGACATCAAGACCGTGATGAAGGATCTGGAAGACCCGGACCCGGTGAACCGCGAGTTCGCGGCCCGCTCGATCGCGGCGTTCGGCCCGCCCGCCCGCAAGGAAGCAGTGAGCAAACTGCTCCTCAAGCGGATGAACGTGCTCGTCGAGACGGACCCCGGCGTGAGGTTCGCTGTGTACAGCGCGGTCGGGTCGATCCCGTTCGAGAACGAGGCCGACAACAACGAGGCGCTGCGCATCCTCATCGGCGTCATCGACAACGCCCCCAGCGGCAGCAGTTCGCGGTATCAGGCGGTGCAAACGATCGCCATGTTCGGGCCACGGGGCGAGGGCGCGATCCTCGCGCTGGCGGAGCGTATCGCGAAAGGAGACGCCTCCTACGAGACGCGGCGCACCATGGCCGGTGCGCTGGGGCGCATCGCGTTCCACGAAACGGCCGGCCCGAACATGAAGGCGATGGTGGCGCTGGCCGATCACTACTCCAAAGACCCGAGCGCGGCCGTGCGCATGGAGGCACTCCAGTCGCTCATGCTCCTCGGTCCACCGTGGGCCGAGGTGAAGAAGAAGGACGCCAAAGGACCGCCAGCGATCAAGACCGAGGACGCCGCGAGGATCGTCAAGTTCATGAAGGCCCGCGTCGGCGACCCGACCACGAAGCCGAAGCCCACCCTGGGTCTGGAGAAAGACAAGCAGGTCGAGATCTGGGCGCGCCTGGTGATGATGCGGTTCGACCCGAAGGAGATCAACGACGACAACCTGGACGCCTTCGCGAAGCACCTGACCACGCCCGAGGTGGGTGTGAAGGTTCAGGCGCTCCAGGCGATCGGCATGATCGGCGAGGCCGCGGGCAAGAAAGTGGACGCGGTCGCGCGCCTGTTGTCGGAGAAGAATCAGCCGATGCAACTCACCCTCGTCACCGTTCAGACGCTCGCGTCGATGGGCGCAGGCGCGAAGCCGGCGATCAAGGACTTGAAGGAGCTCGCGACGGAGATGAACAAGAGCATCGACAAGATGAAGGATGAGGAAGGGAAGATGAAAATCGATCTGGCCAAGATCGGCATCGCAGACGTGGACAAGAAGAAGGAGACCGAGAACGCGCTCAAGGCGAAGGAGTACGACCGGAAGACCGGTGAGGAGATTGTGAAGCTGATCGAGAGCGTGATCAAGCACATCGACGAATCGAAGCCCATGAGCCCGTCGGAAACACCGAAGAAACCGTAAGGCAGGAATCAGGGATCAGGAATCAGTGGCAACGCAAAGGCCGTGCGACCGCAGTCGCACGGCTTGTTTCGTGTTGCTGATCTTCTTGGTTTGTTCCCTGATTCCTGTTTCCTCACTTCTTCAAACTCTTGCACCACTCAGTCATCAGTTCCACGCCGAGCGTATCGACGCGGCTCGACGCCAGTGGCGGCATCTGCCCGGTGTTCACGCCGCGCTTCCCGATGCGGTGAATCACCACGCTCTTCTCCGGTTCGCCCGGCACGATCAACTTCGCGTCCTTCAGGCCGAACGTCTGGTGAACCGGCAGCGCGTCGATGAGGCGCATCTTGTCCCACGCGGTCGGGTAGCCCAGTTCCATCTGCGCGTTGCCGCCACCGGCCTCGACGTGACACGTCGCGCAGTTCGTGTGCAGGTACGCCTTCGCGCGCAGGTCGAGCGGTTGAGTCTTGTCGTAGGGGTCGGCCAGTTTCTTCATCGCCGACGGGAGAACGGGCAGGAACCCACTCGGCTTCGGCTCGCGCTGCTCCGACGGCTTCGTGGCCGGTTCTTTTGCCGCGCCAGGACCCGGGTTGAACAGGTCGAGGTGTTCGAGCACGCGAATCTGGTTGTCCGTGCGGCCGTTCGGGTAAACGTGATCCTTGTTCATCTGGACCTCGCACAGCCCGAGAACGTAGTTCGCGGCGCGGCTGTGGCACACCATACACTCGGCGCGGCTCGGGTAGTGCCACGGCACGTCGATCCCGCCCGCCGCGTTCTTGATCTTGTAGTTCACGTCGATGCCCTTCGCGTCCACGAGAGTCGCGTCGGTGCCTTCCGCGTTCCAGATGTAGGAGTAGCCGTACCACTCGCCGCCCTGTTTCGTCATGAATCGCGTTTCGATCCACTTGCGGCTCTTGGGGTCGCCGTCCTTCATTTCGAGCGCGAAGCTCTTCACGAGGACGCTCTTGTCCGGGAAGTCCCAGCCGTTGTTGCGCTTGAACGTGATCCCGCCTTCGGGCACCGCGAGGAACCGCTCCTTGTGCGCACCGTCGGACCAAAACGGAGCGTTCACGCTGTACGGGATCACGCCGGGCTTCATCGTGTGATCCTTCACTGACGCGAACAGCCCGCTGTCGCTGAGCTTCTTGGGGAACTTTTCGTCGTGCTTCGCGGTGTTGGGCGCGAGCGTGAAGAACCCGCCTTCGCCGGTCTTCTCGTGGTGGCAAATCAACAACTCGCCGTCGCGGTCGAGGGTGAAGTTCGTGAGCCTGAGCGTGGTGATCGCGATCTTCTTGTGCCACTCGATCTTCTCACCGGTGTGCTTCACGGCCCAGATGTGCCCGGTGCTGTAGTCCCCGTAGATGTACGCGCCCTTTAGCTCGGGCAGTTTGCTCCCGTGGTACACGACGCCACCGGTCAGCGATCGCGCTTCCGAGTGATGATGTTCGACGGTGGGCTTCACGATCGGCACCGGAGCAGCCTTGCGCGTCGGGTAGAACGGGTGCGAACCCTCCGTCACGCTCCAGCCATAGTTATCGCCCTTCTTCACCAAGAACGCTTGCTCCCAAAGGTCTTGACCGTTCTGGCCCACCCAGAGTTGTTTCAGCTTTTTGTCGTAGGTGATGCGCCACGGGTTGCGCAATCCCATCGCCCACGTCTCTGGCACGAAGTCCTTGTTGCCCACAAAGGGATTGTCCTTCGGCACGCTATACGCCTTGCCGTCGGCGGGGTTGTCCACGTCGATGCGCAACACCTTCGCGAGCAGAAGGTCCGTGCGCTGCCCGGTGAGGTTGGTGTCCGAATCCGACGTGCCGTCGCCGGTGGTCATGAACATCAGCCCCTTGTCGTCGAAGCAGACAGCACAGCCGTTGTGCCCGTCTGATTCCCACTCGATGATCGTCTTCGTGCTTTTCGGGTCGATTTCGTAGGGCGGTTCCTTGCTCATCGTGTAGCGCGTGATCGCGCACACCTTTCCCTTGCGCTCCGGGGGCTTGCCGACCCAGCCGATGTAAACGAACCGGTTCTCCGCGAACTTCGGGTGGAACGCGATGTCGTAAGCGGTACCGCTGTGCGGCGTGTCCATCAGTTTCACCGCGTCCTTATCCGTGGTCGCTTGGCCGTAAGGGAATCGCCACACCTGCGTGGATCCGTAGGATCGCGGCTGGTTGATGAGGAGCATCTCGGTCGTACCCGGGATCGGCTCCACGCGAACCAAGTACTCCGGGCGGTACTTGTCCAGCGCGCGCACCGCGACGAACGGCGGCGGCGGGTCCGGGAAGCCCACAACCGTCGATGAAGTGGGGCGGTCCTTCTTCTCGACGCCGAGCGTGGTCGGGTCCGCACCGACGAAGGTGAGCGTCGCGTAGTCTTCGCTCTGGTGGAAGAACGGCGGGATCTTCTTCTTCGTGATCGGCGCGACGCACGAAAGCTCCTCGCTCTTCCAGTCCGCGTGATAATCGAACCGGCAGAGGTTCAGTTTCCACTTCTCGCCGATCACCGGGCGCCCCCCGGTCCGCGCGAAGTCGGTCCACGGGATGCGGCCTTCGACGCTCCAACCTTTATCCACATCGTCGCGCTTGTTCAGAGTGCCGCGCAACTTCACCTTCGATCCCATGTTGAACTTGCCGATCTTCGACTGCTTCACAATCGAGTCCAAATCGTACTTCGGGTAGAAGGCATCGAAGTGCGCACCGGCGGCGTTCACCTGGAACTCGTAGTAGCCGGTTTTGTCCGCGTCCGGGCGCAAGAAGATCTCGAACACGTCGTTCTTCCAGAGTTCACCGTCGTGCGTGGTGATGTCCGCGAAGAGGTCCGAGTCTTCCATGTCGCAGTGGAAGTAGATGTAGTCGCGGTCCCAAAGGAGTTTCGCGGTGGTTGCGGTGCGGGCCATGCGGGCCTTGTCCCCGAGCCACGGCACGTGCAATGCAGATATGGATTGCGCGTGCTTCCACGCGGCTTCGTCCGCAATGCCGTCGAGGGTGAGAGGGGTATCCGTCCAGCGGCACTCGAAACTCGTCGGCGGCGCTTGCTTGTACGGTTCGGGGATCGGGTGTTCGGGCTTCGCGTCAGCGTGGGCGAACACGACGACGCCAACGAGCGCGGCGAGAACGATCAGTGCGGCACGTGCGCGGAGGTTCATGGGCTGAGACTCGGCGAGGGTGGGACGGATGTCATCATGCTACTGCGCGGGGCGGTTGAAGTGGCCACGGTTTTCGGCACGGCGGAAAGAGCCGGGGAACGCGGAAATGTAGGTGCCGGATACCGTCGAAGTGAAGTTGGGTTTCCGCCACATTTCCTGCTTGAAACGCAACGGAGTTGTACCCGCCCTGATCGACCGCCAGCGGTTCGCGTACCGGCTCGGGTTGCCCGAATTACCACCGCTCCCTGACCGACATCACCGCGCCTAGAATGCGGTGATGGAACTCCCGTCGATCCGCACCGAAGGTCTGACCCGCACTTACCGGAAGCCCCGCAAGCGGCGCTGGTGGTTCAAGTCCAAATCCGAGACCGACGAACCGCGAGAGTTCGTTGCGCTGGAGCAGGTGTCGCTCGAGGTCCATCCGGGCGAGTTGTTCGGTTTGCTAGGCCCCAACGGTGCCGGAAAGACCACACTCATCAAAATACTCACAACTCTCTTGGCTCCTTCTGCCGGGGCCGCGTGGGTGGACGGTCTCGACGTGGTCGCCGACGCGGAGAAGATCCGCCCGCTCATCAACATGGTGTCGGGCGGTGAGTCGAGTGGGTACGGCATCCTGAATGTGCGCGAGAACCTGTGGCTCTTCGCGCGCATCTATGGCGTACCCACGGCGGTCGCGCAGGAGCGCATCGACAAGATGCTCGGCGTGGTCGGATTGACCGACAAGGCGACGAGCCGAATCAGCCACCTCTCGACCGGGCAGCGGCAGAAGATGAACTTCTGTCGCGGGTTCATCACCGATCCGAAGATTCTCTTTCTCGACGAGCCGACGCTCGGTCTCGACGTGACCAGCGCGCGAGCGATTCGCGCGTTCGTGAAAGAATGGATGAAGGAGAAGCCCAACCGCACGATGCTGTTAACGACGCACTACATGGCCGAAGCCGACGAACTGTGCGACCGGCTCGCGATCATCGACCGGGGGAAGGTTCTAGCTTGTGACACCCCGGCGAACCTGAAACGCCAGGTGCAGAAGTATCCGATCTACGAACTGAGTCTCGCGCCGGGCGCGAGCAGTTGGGACGGCGCGAGTAACCTCCCCGGCGTCCACAGCGCGACCGCGACCACCACACCGACGACGGTGGAACTGAAGGTGTCGCTCCTCGACGAACCCGCGATCGGTGCCGTGGTACAATCGCTCGTAATGGCCGGCGGGCGCATCCTCACCATGAAGAAGGTGGAACCGACGCTCGAAGACGTGTTCATCGAGTTGGTCGGCCACGGCATTTCGGAAGTTTCGCAAGAGTAAGGGGTGAAGGGGAGAAAGGGAGAAAGGGTGAGAAGAACACAGTTGTCTTTGTCTCCCCTTCACCCCTATCTCTTGAAAAAAGGATACACGATGTCCTTCAAGCTGTTCTTCCAGGCAGTCCAGGCGCGAACGTACCCGCGTATCGCGTGGCTGTTCCGTAGCAACTCGTGGATGATTCAGGAAACCGTGCTGCCGGTCTTGGCGGTGTCCGCGTTCGCGTATGCGTACCGTGCGATGGAGGCGCCAGCAGCGTACACGGGTTTCCTCGTGCTCGGCGCGGCGATGACCACGTTCTGGCTGAACGTGCTGTGGGGCATGGGCGCGCAACTCTACTGGGAGCGTGACTCGGGTAACCTCGAACTGTACGTGATGTCGCCGGCCCCGATGACCGCGATCCTCACCGGCATGGCGATCGGCGGCATGATCACGACCGTCATCCGGGCCACCGCGATCACGGTCGCGGGCGTGTTTCTCTTCGATGTGCCGATTAACCCCTCAAGTTGGTGGCTGCTGGTGCTGGGCTTTGTGGTCACGCTCGCCGCGCTGTACGGGTTGGGGATGTTGTTCGCGTCGCTGTTCCTGCTGTGGGGTCGCGAGGCGTGGCACCTCGTCAGCCTGTTGCAAGAACCGGTGTACCTGCTGAGCGGCACGAACTTCCCGGTGTCGATTCTCCCGCGTGCGGTGGCACTGTTCGCGAGCGCAATCCCGCTGACTCTCGGCATGGACGCGATGCGGCAGGTGCTATTCCGCACGACCGGGTTGTTCGAGGTGTGGATCGAACTGAGCGTATTGGGCGGATTGGCGGTGGCGTTCTTCTTCGCGGCGTGCTGGGGTTTGCGTTACCTCGAACGCCGCGCACGCGAAGAGGGGAAACTCACGGTCCGGTGGCAGTGAGCTGAAGAAGCCCCCCTCCCCCTCCCTGTGGCGCGTACAGCACCCCGTTCGGCCCGTTCGCGGGCTGTTGCGGTGGCCCGAGGTCCCCGTTGATGATCGCCAGTCCCATGACGAGATAAATGCCCGGGAAACTGCCGAACACGAAACACAATCCGCCCATCACGTAGTGGCAAATGGCGAGGATTTTGAGGTGATCGCGGTCGGTGCGGGTCATTTCGGTGCGTCCCAGGAGAACGCTTTCTTGTCTTCCTTGTACTCCAATTTACCGAACGCGGCGGGCAGCGCCTTCTTCGCGAACACGAAGTCCGCGTAGTCGAGCAGGTCGTCGTTGCTCGCGATGTGGCCAACCGGTCGGTAGCGGATGTTGATTTTGTCGCCGGCCTTGAGGAACTCGTACACCTTCTTCGCGGCGGCGTAGGTCTGCTGCACGCCCTCTGGGTTGGTCCACGTGTCCATTGTGCCTTCGGGCTGGAGCAATGCGCGCGGCGCGACGAGCGCCATGAGCATGTGCTGATCGACCGGCAGGCGCGTGACGTTATCTACGAACTGCTTGAAGTCGGGCCGGAACCAGTTCGGGAACGCACCGACGATGTTCTTTAGTTCCTCGTTCTTCGCGTAGATGAGTCGGTACGGAGCCGAACCGCCGCACCCGGAGTGGCTCGGCACCGTTAGGGCAATGCGGTCGTCGAACGCGCCCGCGACCAGTGCGGCCTTCCCGTATCGCGAGTGCCCGGTCACGATCGCCTTCTTTGCGTCGATCTCCTTCACCCCTTCGAGCGCGTCGAGGACGCGGTGGAACGCCCACGCCCACGCCATCAGCCCGCCGCAGTCGATCTTGTCGCCGTAGAGCTTGTACACCCCCGCGGTGCGAGCCTTGCCGTCGGGCGCGGCGTCAGTCAGGTTGAACGACGCGACCGCGTACCCGCGTTTCGCGAACGTGGCGAACGACTTCGCGCTCGGCGCTTTGGGCGGGCCGAACGAGAACGCCGGTTGCAGGAGTACCGGCACGGCTTCCTTCGCGTCCGCGGGCCACGCGACCCGCACGCGCATCGAAATCTTGTTGGTCTCGTGTTCGAGGTCGAGCGTGAGTTCCTGCATCGACACGTTCGCGTCCTTGTCGGTGGTTACGTCACCGCGTGTCACGGTCATCTTCGGCTTCGGCGGAAGGTGACCGTACTGGTAGTCCTGGAACAGGTTCTTGATCTCGTCGCGCCGCTTCGTCCAATCTTCGGTGGTGCGCACCGGCTTGCCGTCCGCGAACGTGAACGGATTGGGGAGTTCCTTGATCTCCGGCAGTTCGGCCGCCGGCTTGGGTGCGTCGGCGGATGTCGCAAGACTCGCGGTCGCAAGAAGCGCGAGGAAGAGGAACGTGCGCATGGGTAAAGCCCCAACGAGAGAGGTGCGAAGCAAACGCTGAGTGTACCTGCGAAGACTGAAGAAGTGATGAGGGAAAGCGAGGAGATTTAGCGTTGGTCTTGAAGGGGCCGCGATTCACCGCGCAGGGGAAAAGTTAGTAGGCACACGCCATGTGCCGTTGCTGCACGCTCCGCACAGCGAGATCGCGGAGCACGTGACGCATGGCGTGTGCCTACCACTTTGAAACGCCCGGTCTGTTACTTGTTGCTCGACACGAGCGCGAGCTTCGTTTTGGTCGGGTCGAGGAGCGGAGCCAACTCGTACACGTTCGTGTAGCCGTATCCGTACAGCGTGGTGTACGTCGAGATGTTCAGAGACAGAGCCTTACCTTTCCCCTTGAACGCCTCCACAGCCTTCGCGGCCATCGGGTTGGCCGGTTGGTTCGGTCGCTGCCCAACGCCGGGCGCGTCCGGCGCGGGGGTGAAGTTGTTATTGCAGTAGATCAGAATTTTCGTCGTCTTGTCCGGCAGCGTCTTCTTCAAGGTCTCAACATCGAGGTCCGAGAAGTTCACGTTGATCGCCCCTTCAATGTGCAGTAGGTCGTACATCGCCTTGCTGCGGGCGTCGAGGATGACCACACCCTGCTCCTTGCTCGCCTTGAGGAAGTCGTCTTCCGAGAGCCGGCGCGTGGCGCGGTGTGTCTGCGCGTTCTGCGCCGCCACGATGTGCGCCGCGAAGTCAATGCTCGGGTTGGCGAGCGGATCGTTGGCCACCGGAGGCTTCGCCGGTTGCGGGTCGGCAGCGGTGGTTCCGCCGATGAGTTGAGACGCCAAGTAGCCGGCCGCGAACACAACCGCGAGGACGAGGTACTTCATCGCGAAACTCCGTGAGGGACGCGGCGGACAGCCACAAACTACCACGACTATACCCAGCCCGCACGAGAAATGGCGCAACGATAGTGTAACTACCGCGGGTGTTTGGCGTATCGACGCGTGTCTCGAAGAGACGGTTCTGAAGACCAAACACCAAACACCAAACACGAGCTACGCAAGAATGTCCTTCACCACGTGCCCGTGAACGTCGGTGAGGCGGTAGTCGCGGCCCTGGAACTTGTACGTCAGGCGCTCGTGGTCGATGCCGAGCAGGTGAAGCATCGTCGCGTGCAGGTCGTGGATCGGGAACACCTTCTCCTCGGCGTTGTAGCCGAACTCGTCGGTCGCGCCGTACGAGACGCCGCCCTTGATCCCGCCGCCCGCAAGCAGCACGCTGAAGCCCTTCATGTGGTGGTCGCGCCCGCTGCCGCCCTGCGACATCGGCGTCCGCCCGAACTCGCCCGTTAGCACAATCAAGGTGTCCTCGAACATGCCGAGGCGTTTCAGGTCTTTGACGAGCGCCGCGAGCGGTTGGTCGATCTCCTCGATCTTCAGTTTGATGCCGTCCTTGATGCCACCGTGGTGGTCCCAGTCGCGGTGATAGAGTTGGATGAATCGCACGCCTTTCTGCGCCATGCGCCGCGCGAGCAGGCAGTTCGCTGCGAACGAGCCGTCGCTGCCCTTCGTGCCGTAGGACTCCATCACCTTCGCCGGTTCGTCCTTCATGTCCATTAGGTTCGGAACGCTGGTCTGCATCTTGAACGCGAGTTCGTACTGGCCGATGCGCGTGGCGATTTCGGGATCATCCACCGCCGCGTTCTGCATCTGGTTCAGTTTCGCGACGGCGTCGATCACGTCCTTCTGCTGATCCGAACCGACGCCGGGCGGGTTGGTGAGATACAGCACCGGGTCGCCCTTACCGCGGAGTTGCACGCCTTGATGCTTGCCCGGCAGGAACGCGGCCGACCACTGGCGCGACGCGATCGGCTGGTTCTGCCCGCCGCGCCCGTTGGACGTGAGTACCACGAACCCGGGCAGGTCGGCGGACTCCGCGCCGATGCCGTAGGTGAGCCAACTGCCCATACTCGGGCGCCCCGACACGCTGCTGCCGGTGTTCATGAACGTGTGGGCCGGGTCGTGGTTGATCGCCTCCGTTTTGCACGACCGCACGATGCACAAGTCGTCCGCGACTTCGGGCAGGAACTTGAACAGTTCGTTCATCTCCTGTCCGCTCTTGCCGTGCTTCTTGAAGCCCCATTGTGGGGCGAAGCAGATGAGCTTGTTGTTCTGAAGTTGCGCGATCGGCTGGCCCTTGGTGATGCTCTCCGGCATCACTTCGCCGTTGCGCTTTTTGAGTTCGGGCTTGTTGTCGAACAACTCCAGGTGGCTGGCGCCGCCGGCCATCACCATGAAGATGACGCGTTTGGCTTTCGGCGCGACGTGCGGCTTGAGGATCACGCCGCGCGGCGATTCGCCGTTCGCCGCACGAGGAGTCAGCAGTGAGGAGAGCGCCAGCGCGCCCACGCCTCTGCAAGAGTTCGTCAAGAAAGTGCGGCGCTGGTGGAGTTTAAGAGCTTCGAGGGTGGTCATCGGAGTTCCTCTTTGTTGGTCACGTTTAGCGCCCGACCCACAGGGGCGGATGTTCTCGACATGCGCCCCTACGGGTCGCACGCTAACCAGTCAACGAATCCCAATATCACTACCTGGCCAGCCCTTCGCGCAATTGTCTCATTGCCGATTCGATTGCGTAGGTGGTGATCGCCCCAGTTCCGACGATCAGCAGCGCGACGCTTAACACCCACAGCACCGGCAGCGAGAACAACCCGCGCCGACCGATCGCCCAGATCACGACGAAGTCGGCGACCACGCACCCGCCGATAACCACCACCAACAACCGCTGGTGCTCGACAACCCAGTCCGAGAGCCAGATGACGTTCGAGGCCACCAAGGGAAGTTTCAGACCGAATTCATCGAACACCTTCTTCGCGGCGGGCACGTAGTAGACGTAACCCGCGAACAGCGCCAGCCCAAGGATCGCGTGCAGTGCGGTTCCGACGACTGCGAGGCCGTTCGCTCGCGTCCGCGTCCGTTCCGGTATGGCGATCATCGTGGTTCTCTGCTCACTGCCGGGTGATCGTTTCGTGCAAATTCAGGATGACGCGGCACACGCTCACCCACGCCGCGAGTTCCTCCGGCTTCACGTCCTTCGGGATCGCCAGGTCGCCCACGCCGAGCAACTTCTTCGCGTCTTCGGGCTTGTCCGCGAACTGCTTGCGGTGTTTGTTTAACACCTCCATAAGCACTTCCAGTTCCGCAGGCTTCGCGGTGCGATTAACGGCGCGCTCGAACGCCCACATCACGCGAGCGCCGTCCATCGCACCGCCGTCTTTGAGCGTCTTCGATGCGAACGCTTTCGCCGCTTCCACGAACTCCGGGTCGTTGAGGAGAACGAGCGCCTGCTGCGGGATGTTCGACTTGGGCCGGTCGCAGGTGCATTCCTCACGGCTCGGGGCATCAAAAGCAACCATCGCCGGGTGCGGGAACGTGCGCTGCCAGTGCGTGTACATCCCGCGACGGTACACCTTGTCGCCGGTGTCTTTCTGCCACTCGCGTACCGGGAAGTTCAGCGCCGCCCAGTAACCAAGCGGCTGATACGGCTTCACGCTCGCGCCGCCGATTTGCGGGTTCAGCAACCCACTGACGGAGAGTGCCGTGTCGCGGATGAACTCGGCGTCGAGGCGAGCGCGCGTTTGACGCGCGAACAGCTTGTTCATGGGGTCGCGTTCGCGAACCGCGGGTGTCTCGACAGAAGCCTGCCGGTACGTCGAAGATAACACCAGCAGGCGAATGAGTTGCTTCGTGTCCCACTTGGTCTGGTACTCGGTCGCGAGCCAGTCGAGCAGTTCCGGGTGCGTCGGTTGTTCGCCCTGAACACCGGTCTCTTCAAGCGAACGCGCGATGCCGTAGCCGAAGAAGAGTTTCCAGAGCCGGTTCGCGACGGCGCGGGCGACGAGCGGGTTTTCGGCTGACGTCGTCCACTTCGCCAGGTCGAGTCGGTTGTAGCGTCCGGCCCCGCCCGCGAGCGGCGGGAGCGGCGGCAGGAACGCCGGCGTGTTCGGCTTCATGATCGGACCGCTATCGTCGAGCCAGTTGCCACGCGGCAGAATGCGCACCACGCGCGGCGGGCCGCTCTGCGTCATGAGTACCCGTGGCAGCACGAGTTCGTAATCGGTCTTGGCCTTGTTCGCCGCCACGACCGCGTCGCGATCGGGCTTCAGGCTGGGGGCGTTATCGCGTGCAAACGGAACGAGCTTCGCGACCTCCGCGGGCGTCCGCTTGTCGGGGTCTTTCGCGAGAATCGCCTTCACGTCGGCGGGCACGACGACCGTTGCCGGCCCTTTCTTTGCGGGAGTCGGGTTCGGCCACTTCTCGTAGTCCTCGAATGCTTTCGCACCCGCGATGTACTTTGTTGCGGCGGCTTCGAGTTTCGCCTGCGCCGCAGGCACCGCATCACCAACGCGCTTCAACTCGGCTTGTTGTTCGGGCGTGGCCGGCACCGGTGTGCCGGGGCCGCGGTTGCCGATCGATGGTTCCTGAATGTCCGCGAAGAACGCGGCCACCGAGTAGAAGTCCGCGTGCGTGTAGGGGTCGAACTTGTGATTGTGGCACTCGGCACACATGATCGTTCCGCCGAGCCACACCTGCCCGTAGTTGCGCACGCGGTCCGCGGAATACTTCGCGATGTACTCCTTCGCCTGCGCGCCGCCCTCCTCCGTCGTTTGCAGCAACCGGTTGTACGCGCTGGCGATCTTCTGCTGAAGGGTCGCGTTCGGGAGCAGATCGCCAGCGAGCTGTTCGGTCGTGAACTGGTCGAACGGCTTGTTCGTGTTGAAACTCTGGATCACGTAGTCGCGGTACGGCGACACGTTAATGGGGTTGTCGCTGTGGTAGCCGGCGCTGTCGGCGTAGCGCACGAGGTCGAGCCACCACACCGCCATGCGCTCGCCGTAGTGGGGCGACGCGAGCAGTTTCTCGACGAGCTTTTCGTAAGCCTTCGGGTCTTTGTCGTTCACGAACGCACGCACGTCTTCCGGCTTCGGCGGCAGCCCAGTGAGGTCGAACGAGAGCCGCCGGATGAGCGTAACGCGATCGGTTTCTTTCAATGGCGTTACGCCTTCTTTCTCAAGGCGAGCGAGGATGAACGCGTCGATCGGGTTCGTGCTTTGCGCTTGCGGCTTCGGCACTTCCGGCCGCTTCAACGGTGTGAAGGCCCAGTGTTCGGAATACTTCGCGCCGTCCGCGATCCACCGGCGAAGCGTGTTCACCTGTGTTTCGGTGAGCGGCGGCTTCTTGGACTTTGCTGGCGGCATCCGCAGTTCCGGCTCGGTGGTGTGAATGCGCTTGATCAGTTCGCTCTCGTCGGGCTTGCCGGGGACGAACACCCCCGCTTTGATCGCGTCTTCGCGAATGTCGAGCCGCAGTTTCGCCTTGCGAACCTTCTCGTCGGGGCCGTGGCACTGAAAGCACTGGCTCGACAGGATCGGTCGCACATCGCGCGCGAAGTCGATGGGTGGTTCGGCCGCGAAGGTACTCGCGGGCAACAGCGCGCATGCGAGAGTGAGGAAGGTTCGCATGGGTATGTCTTTAGTGGGAGCGATTCGGTGAGGTGGGTATTATAACGAAATCGCGCGTCGTAGGTGAATTTGGGTTCGTGGTTCGCGCGTCCGCGTGCGCCTCAGCCCAGGGCAACGCCCTGGGCTGAGGCGCACGCATCCCAAACGAGGATTCCCCATGCGCCACTTCGTCGCTCTTTGCGCCGTGTTCACCTTCGGCGAGCCCGCGTTCGCGCAGCCGACGGTTCCGCCCGCGGAGCCGTATAAGGCCGCGGTCGCGGAACTTGAGAAGCTCATCAAGCACGAAGTGGACGACAAGAAACTGCCCGCACTTTCGATCGCGCTCGTGGACGATCAGAAGGTGGTGTGGGCCGCGGGGTACGGCTTCCAGGATCGCGACAAGAAGATCCCGGCCACGGCCGAGACCGTGTACCGCGTCGGGTCCGTGTCGAAGTTGTTCACCGATGTCGCGATCATGCAACTCGTCGAAGAGGGCAAGATCGACATCGACGCGCCGGTCGCGAAGTACCTCCCCGACTTCAAGCCCGTCTATAAGGAAGGCGAAAAGCCAATCACCCTACGGATGCTGATGGCGCACCGCTCCGGCTTGATCCGCGAGCCACCAGTCGGCAACTACTTCGACCCGACCGAACCGACGCTCGCGAAGAGCATCGAGAGCCTGAACGGGGTCGGCCTCATCTACCCGCCGGAGTCGCGCATCAAGTATTCCAACGCCGCGATCGGCGTCGTCGGGTACGCGCTGGAAGTCTCGCAGAAGGAGAAGTTCGAGAAGTACGTTCAGCGCCGCGTGGTTGACGCGCTTGGCATGAAGTCGAGTTCGTTCGTGCCGACGCCGGACGTGAAGAAGCGGCTCGCGGACGCGGTGATGTGGACGTACCACGGCAAGGAGTTTCCGGCCCCGACGTTCGAGTTGGGCATGGCCCCGCCGGGTTGCATGTACTCGACCGTGCTCGACCTCGCGAAGTTTCAGTCGTGTCTGTTCGCGGGCGGCAAGATTGGCGACAAGCAGTTCCTCAAGCCGGAGACGATTGCGGAGATGTTCAAGCCGCAGTTCGCGAAGAAAGACGAGAAGAGCGGCTTCGGCCTCGGCTTCTCCGTGAGCGAGTTCGCGCTCCGGCAACGGGTCGGGCACGGCGGCGCGATCTACGGATTTGCGACCACCTTCGCCGCGCTGCCAGGCGAAAAGCTGGGCGTAATCGTCGTGTCGTCGCGGGATGTGTCTAACGCGGTCACGGGACACATCGCGGACCACGCACTTCGACTGATACACGCGATAAAAGCCGACAAGATGCTCCCGAACATCGTGGTGACGGAACCGTTTACGACGGAGGAAGTGACGGCTCTCGTCGGTCGCTACAGCGGCAGCGGCGGGAGCATCGACCTCACCGCGAGCTTCGGCACCGTGTACCTACACCTCGATCGCGGCGGCTCACTCTTGCGGGTTCGCAAGGCGGGCAAAGAACTGATCATTGACGACACCCAGGCTTGGGGCACCAAAATCACACGCGACGGTGACGCGCTCGTGATCGGAGATACCAAGTTCACGAAGGAGAAGCCCGCAACCACACCACCGGCAGAGCCGCCCGCGAAGTGGAAAGGGTTGATCGGTGAGTACGGCTGGGATCACCTTCCGCTCATCGTCTACGAGCGCAACGGGAAGTTGCACGCGCTCATCGAACACACCGAAATTGACGTGCTCACGGAGGAATCGGAGAACGTGTTCGCGTTCCCGGCGAACGGCGGCATGTACCACGGCGAGAAGCTGATCTTCACGCGCGACAAGACCGGACGCGCGACGAAGGTCGTGGTCGCGAGCGTTCCGATGGACCGCCGCAAGATCGACGGTGATGCCGGCGAGACGTTCAAAGTGAAACCGATCAAGGCCATCGACGACGTTCGCAAAGGCGCACTCGCCGCGAAGCCGCCGGAAGAGAAAGGCGAGTTCCTGAAGCCGGACTTGGTCGATCTCGCGACCATCGACGGCGTGAAGTTCGACATTCGTTATGCAACACGCAACAACTTCCTCGATACGCCGTTCTACACATCCGCGAAGGCGTACATGCAGGCGCCCGCGGCCGAATCGCTCGCTCGCGTTCACAAGAACCTGAAGGCGCAAGGCTACGGCTTGCTGGTATTCGACGCGTACCGGCCGTGGCACGTCACGAAGATGTTCTGGGACGCGACCCCGGACAAGTTCCACAACTTCGTCGCGGACCCGTCGAAGGGGTCGCGTCACAACCGAGGTTGCGCCGTCGATCTCACGCTGTACGACCTGAAGACCGGCAAGGTCATCGAGACGGTGAGCGGCTACGACGAGTTCTCCGACCGCTCGTTCCCAGATTACATGGGCGGCACATCGCGCCAGCGCTGGCACCGCGACCTGCTCCGCGCGGCGATGCGGGTGGAAGGGTTCAGCGTGTACGAAGAGGAGTGGTGGCACTTCGACTACAAGGACTGGAAGAAGTACCCCATCCTGAACAAGACGTTCGAGGAGTTGAAGAAGTGAGACCTGTTAGCCGCAAGCGAGCGCGGACGTCCGCGCTCGCCTGCGGCTTGCGGCTAACGAGCAAACATCAGCGCGCGGCACGCGGCATCGGCGCGACTTCGACATCGTTTGCTTCGCGCCCGCCGCGCCCGCCCCAACCGCCCCAGCCACGCCCGCGGTCACCGCCACCACCGGGGAAACCACCACCACCCGGATTCATTCCAGGGAACCCAGGGAACCCGGGGAACCCGCCCGGATTCATTCCGCCCGGGAACCCGCCGCGCCCGCCGCCACCCGGATTCATGCCGGGTTGACCGCCAGGGCCGCCCGGACCCATCGGACCCATGCCCGGGCCACCGGGGCCGCCCATCCCGCCACCGCCACCCGGACGATTACCGCCCGGCTGACCGGGTTGGCCCGGACCGCCTTGCGGACCGCCGCGCGTGATCGCGTTGATCAGTTTGCGGGCCGCGACCGCCTTCGCGGAGTCGTCGCCTTCGGCGAGTTTCTGAAGCGCCGGCAGCGCCGCCGGGCCAACGCCCACCAGCGCGCCGCGAGCGCTCTCTCGCACCGTGTCGTGCGGGTCGGTGATCTTCTCGATCAGCGTCTTCACCCACGCGTCGACCGTCGCGTCCGGCTTCGGACCCGGACCCGGTCCTTTCTTGTCGCCAGGCTGACCTTTCTTCTCGTCAGCCTTCTTGTCGTCCTTCTTGTCGTCCTTCTTCTTGTTGTCTTCGCCTTTCCCGGGCTGGAACTTCCCGAACGGCGGCTGACCACCGCCCTTGCCAAACGGGGGCTGGTTGCCGTCCGCGTCGGCCATCACCATCGCCGTCCCCGCGGCCAGCACCAAGAGCGCCGGGGCGAGTACCTTCGATAGCCACAACATTTTCTGTTCCTCCGCAGCATGGAGAGGGTGGACACGGGCGAAACAACCGCACATCGCGTCGTATTCTCTGTCATAATGGGAAACGGCAACCGCCCGCAACCGCGACCCGGCTCAGACGGTTTTCAGGACTCGTCCGCTACAGTCGCGGGGAGCAGCGCCGTTCCGTTTATTCTCAAGGGTATGGGTACGGGGAACACGATGGCCGTCGAAGGGGAATCGGAAATTGCGGAATTGTTGGAGCGCGTGCGGGCCGGCGACCAGCCGGCGCTGGCCGAACTCTTCGCAAGGCACCGCGATAAGCTCAGGCGCATGGTGCAACTTAGGCTCGACCACCGGCTCGCAGGCCGCGTCTCGCCGTCGGACGTGCTCCAGGAAGCGTACATCGACGCGCTGAAGCGCATCGACCACTACTTCGAGAAGCCGGACCAACCGTTCTTCGGGTGGCTGCGGCTGGTGGTTGGGCAGCGGCTCGCGGACGTTCACCGCGAACATCTGGCGCAGAAGCGCGACGTTGGGCAAGAGATATCGATCGATCGCGGTGCGACGGCGGCGGATTCGGCGTGCCTCGCGGCGTGTCTGCTCGGCGCCGGTAGCAGTCCCAGCCACGCGGCGGCTCGAACCGAGTCGTTCGTGCGGTTGGAAGAGGCGCTCAACAGCATGGACGCGCTCGACCGCGAGGTGCTGGCATTGCGGCACTTTGAAGAGCTAAGCAACGCCGAAACCGCGGCGCTGCTGGGCGTGCAACCGGCAGCCGCGAGCAAGCGATACGTGCGGGCGCTGGCCCGCTTGAAGCAGATACTGGAAACGATTCCCGGGTTTGGTGGGTAACTCGCGTCGCCAACGGAACCAGGGGCTTACGCCCCTGGCTACGAACAGCCGCCCTTCCAGGGCTGAAGACGAAGAGTGGTTTTGGTTTTAAGCCCCGGATGGGGCAACTGTCTTGTAGCCAGGGCGTAAGCCCCCTGGTTCTTTGGCGACACCATCAGGTGAACCATGCACTCCGACGACCGCGACCCGGTAGACGTGCTGGCCGAAGAGTTCGCCGACCTCCTGCGGCGCGGCGAACACCCGTCCGTCAGCGCGTACGCCGCGGCGCACCCCGACCACGCGGAGCAACTCAACGAACTGCTCCCCGCCGTCGCGCAAATGGAACTGTTGAAGCGGTTCCGCTCGCCCGCCACCGCGGACAAGTCGCTCCCGGACCGGCTCGGCGACTTCCGCATCGTGCGCGAACTCGGTCGCGGAGGAATGGGCGTCGTGTTTGAAGCGGTACAGGAATCGCTCGGCCGGCCTGTTGCGCTGAAGGTTCTCGCCAGACACGCACAACTCGACCCGACCCAGCGCGAGCGGTTCGTGCGAGAGGCCCAGGCCGCCGCGAAGCTCCACCACACCAACATCGTCCCAGTGTTCGGCGTCGGTGAGCAGGACGGGCTTCCTTATTACGTGATGCAACTCATCCCGGGTCACGGGCTTCACACGCTCGTGCGGCAGTGGCGCAAGCGCCTCGGCCGCGACCCCCAGGACCGCAACGAAACGCAACCATGCACACCGGCCACGAAGCCCGCGGACACGCCCCCGCCATTTGAACTCCCCGAGTCCGAACTCGCCGGCCCGGACTACGCCGACTGGCGGTTCGTCGCGGAGATCGGACTGCAAGCCGCCGACGCGCTTCACTACTCACACAAACAAGGCATCCTCCACCGCGACGTGAAGCCGGCCAACCTCATCCTCGACGGCGAAATTGCCTGGGTCGCGGACTTCGGTCTCGCGAAGATGATGAACACTGAGGGTCTCACGGCGACCGGCGACATCCTCGGCACACTCCAGTACCTCGCGCCCGAGTGCCTCACGGGGAACGCCGACCCGCGCTCTGACGTGTACGGCCTCGGCGCGACGCTCTACGAACTGCTCACGCTCGAACCACCCCACGGTGCCGACAGCCCGGCCAAGCTCATCAAGAAGTTGGCCGACACGGACCCGACCGCACCGCGCGCGCTGAACCCGAACATCCCGCGCGACCTCGAAACCATCGTTCTGAAGGCGATGGCGCGCGAGCCATCGTCCCGGTACGCGAGCGCCCGCGACCTCGCCCGCGACCTCGAAGCGTTCCTCGACGACCGGCCCATCGAGGCGCGCCGCACGACGACGCTCGCGCGTGTGTGGCGCACGTGCCGGCGGAACCCGGCGGTCGCGTCGCTCGCGTTCAGCACGGCCGCGGCTCTTGTCTTCGCGGCGGTCACGGGGTGGGTGGGCTTCGCGCGCGAAGAGGACCGGCGCAAGGACGCTGAGGCGGGGCGCGCGCGCGAAGAGGACCGGCGCAAGGACGCCGAAGACGCGAAACGCGCCGCGGAGGTGGCGAAGGCCGATGCGGACCGCGCGACGAACGAGGCCCGCGAACTCTCGAACCGGCTCGAGGCGAACCTGAAACTGTCGCTGGAAACGTTCGAGGAGGTGTTCGAGGTCGCCGGCGGGAGCGGGCAGCCGGGGTTCGGCGTGCCAACGCCCGCGCGCCCCCCGGGCAGTCCCAATCCGGTGGGCACGCCGTCCGGTTCGGGCACCGAACTCGCTTCGGACAAGGCCGCGATCCTCGAAGCGGTCCTCGCGTTTTACGACAAGTTCGCCGAGCAGAACGCGCCGAACCAGCGACTCCAGTTTGAAGCGGCGAAGGCGTCGCGGCGCGTGTGCGAGGCTAACCTGTGGCTCAAACGACCGGAGCAAGCGGTCGCCGCGTTCAACCGGGCCGTTGCGCTACTCGGACCGCTTGTGGAGACGACCCCGGACAACAACGAGATGCGGACGGAACTCGTCCTGGCCTATCTGACCGCGCCAGCGGAAGCGTTCCCGGCGGACCGCGAGTTCCCCTTCCGCCGCGCCGCCGAACTCGCGCGCGGCGATACCTGGCTCGGTGGCTCGGTGCAACTCCGCCTCGGCTGGTTGCGCGAGCAGGCGAAAGACCGCGTCGGCGCCGCAACCGCGTACAGCGACGCGGCGACCGCGTTGGCCTCCGTTCCCGCGGGCCAACGGCCGCCACACGGGCACCTCGAACTCGCGCTCGTCCGGCTCCGGCTCGCCTGGGTTCTCTACGAGCGGAGCGACTACCGGACCGCGCGGAAGACACTGGAGAAGTCGATCGAAGAACTGCGCCCGTTTGTCAAAATCGGAGACAAACTGCCCGGCCCACCCCAACCCGCTCGCGACGGGCAGGCGATGACCTTCGTCGCCCTGGTGACCGTGTGCAGGGCGCAGAACGACAATTACGGTGTGGAGCAAGCGAACAAGGGTCTGGCGCAGCTCTTCCCCGGCTCTGGCCCGCCCAGTTTCGGCGGGCCGGGTGGTGCCGGCGGCGGACCGGGCGCCGGGTTCGGTGGGCCGGGCGGCGGATTTGGTGGACCGGCTGGGTTTGGACCGGGCGGGCGCCCACCGTTCGGCGGATTTGGGCTGGGCGGCAAGAAAGACGGCGGGCCGGGCGGCAAGAAGGACGGTCCGGGCGGCCCCAAGAAGAACTGACACCGAATCGCGTTGAAGAGCAATCGTACGTCTCGGTTTTCGCCCTCTCTCCTTGCGAGAGAGGGTGGCGAGGCTTTGCGAGATGGGTGAGGGGTGAAGCTCAACGCGCCGGGTAACTTACCCCTGGTATGGTTCTGGTATGGTTCTGGTATGGTTCTTCAGCATCGTGAATAACCTATTCAGGAGTCCACCGGCGGGTGAGTTCGTTGCCCCTGAGGCCTTCGCGGCCGTGGGTG
>CAMDQN010000110.1 GCA_945905925.1 Singulisphaera sp. GP187 | reverse complement strand
AAGACCTCGATGATAGAATTACGTTAGCCTTGGAAGGCTCGATGACCAAGGCAACAAAACGGCCACGGACCAATTCTTCCAGATACCCACCGGTGTCCCTGGACAGGCTGCGCGCGCGGCTGGACTAAAACAGCGCGGAAGTGCCATTCGTTCAAGGGCCGTGAACCAGAACCGCAGCCGTTGCCACTTCGCGGGGCTGGCGAGTTCGCCGGCGTCTGCACCCGCGGTCCATTGCGGTCGCTTCGACTGGCCCACCGTGCCGACCGTGAGTCCCGTCGCCTTCGCCTTGTCCCCGCGGTGAATCCCTCCTCGCGCATCAGGACGTAGAGCTTGTCGGTTTCCTCCTCGAAGCCATCGACCTTGTCGCCGCGCTTCGTGCCCGGCCTCGCGCGGCTGTTGTCCAGCGCCAGCGAGATCGCCTTGCCAGACTTCAAGTTCAGTGTGATTCGCAGTTCATCGCCGTCGAGTCGGTACGCCCCACGGTAGGGAAGCGCCGTTCCGTCCGCGTCCTTGAACAGCGGGTGAATCTGTTTCTCGCGCAACAGCGAGAACCGCTTCGGCTCCTTGGTCGTGTCGAGGGTGATTCGTTCGTCATCATGCATTCGACCGCCGCCGAACACCTGGTAGCGGAACAGCGAGTCGGTGATGGTGATCTCGGCCGGCCCCTTGCCGCCGAACGTGGCGTCGTAGCCGTCGTCCTGCCAGGACATCAGCACCCAGCGGCCCTGCAGGGCTGCGAGGTCGTCCGGCTTCTTCGCCGGGTCCGCGGTCGGGCCGAGGGCCGCGAGGGTCAAGGCGAGTGTGAACATGGCAATCTCCCTGCGGTGCCGGTCAGGCGGTGAGTTCGTCGAGGGTGCGGCGGCTCTCGCCGAAGCCCTTCGCGGGCACGTCCATCCGCTCGGCGATGATGCGGAGCAGGTCCGACACGCACGCCGGGTTCTTGCCGAGATCCTTATTCACCGGCGGAGCCTGACCCTTTACCGCGACGACGGGTGCCTGGTTGTTGAACGCGACGTGCCGACCTTGCGCGAACCCCAGCCCCTCGCCGCCCGCGAGCAACAGCGGCAGGTTGTCGCTGCGGTGGAACGCCGGCCACGACATCCCGCGGCCAAAAAAGACGGCCGTGCTGTTCAGCAGGTCGGCCCCGCCCTCCTTCACCGCGCTCAGCCGTTCGAGGAACCGGGCCAGCCGCTCGTGCCACCACGTGTCGTACGCACTCAGCACGCCGAACGCCATCGGCTCGGCGGTCTCGATCACATCCCGGGTGTTGTGCCCCTGCCCGTGCCAGTCGCCGCCGAGCGACTTCAGCGGGCCGCCGCCCTCCGAGCGGGTCGAGGTGAACGTCACCACCCGCGTGCTGTCCGTTTGCAGCGCGAGGAAGATCAGCTCGAACATCGTGTCCACGTAGTCGTCCTGCTGGTCGCCTTTGTACGGGTCGGCGTTCAGTGACAGCCGCTTCTCGTCCACCGCGGCCTTCGGCGTTTCCTTGAACGCGAGGTCGGCCTTCACCCGCTTCTCGACAGCGCGGACCGATTCGAGGTACTCGTCCAGCTTCCGCTCGTCGCCCTTGCCGAGTTTGCCGCGGAGGTCGGCGGCCTGTTCGGAGACGAGGTCGAGGACGCTCGCGCGGTGCTTCAACCGGCCGTGCGGGTCCGCCCCGACCAGCTCGTCGAAGATGTTCTTCAGGTCGAAATCGGCCAGCACCGGCTCGCCCTTCCGGTCGAACGAGCTGGTCATCCGGCCGCCGTCGGCACCGACCACCAGGCTCGGCCACCGGGTCTGCTTGCCGGCGGTTTCGGCGATGTGCTGGTCGATGGAAATGGTGTTCGGCCGGACGGCGGTGTGCTTGCTGGCCACCTCGCTGTTGACGTTCCCGGTGAGCAGGTGCGCCCACTCCTCGTGGCCGCCCTTCACCTTGAAGTGCTGGAGGCCCGAGAGGACGGTGAGCCGGTCGCGGACCGGGGCGAACGGCTTGAGCGTCGGCGTCAGCTCGTAGTCTCGACCGGTCTTCGCCGGGTGGAAGTGCCACATGTTCACCCCGTTGGGGACGAACACGAACACGGCCCGCTTCGGGGGCTTTGAGGCCGGAGCCGCGCCGGCAAACGCTTCGAGCCACGGCAGCGCGAGGCACACGCCGGAGGCCTGAAGGAAGCGGCGCCGGGATACGGGAGACAGGTTCATCACTCTCATCGCAGACCCTCACGGGGTTACTTGGTTCGGAACGGCTCGGACAGCACCATCGCAATGAGCAGGGCACGCCCCCCGCCGCCGTTCTTCGCCGCCGCGCCGCGGATGGTTTTCAGGTGAACGTCGTCGCCGTGGTCCAGGCTCCGACCGAGGACGTAGGCGTAGAGTCGCCGCGAGAAGGCGACCGCGAACCGGCTCTCGCCTTCGCCCCGAGTCATCAGCGTGCGGAACTCGCCGATGTCCGCGAAGGCGGTCTTGTCCGGCAGCCTCCCGCTCGAATCGACGGGGACGGCCTTCCCCTGCTTGTCGCGCTTCGGCTGGCCGTACATGTCGAACCCGTCCCACACGAAGCCGAGCGGGTCGATGCGCTGGTGGCAGACGGCGCAGGTGGCGACCGTGCGGTGGCGGTCGAGGTGCTGGCGGGCGGTGAGTGCACGGAGGCTCTTGTCCTCGGCCAGTTGCACGTCGAGGGGCTTGATGTCCACGTTCCCCGGCGGGGACGGGATGTCGATGCCGAGGAACCGCTCCACGACGTACACGCCGCGCTTGATCTCGCCGCGCTCCTGGGCGTGCGTTGCCGCGGCGACGCAGCCGGCCTGCGTGAGCAATCCGCCCCGGCGGTTTTCAGGAGCGGGCACTCGCCGCCAGCCGGAACCGGCCGGGAGCGAGAGCCCGTAGTAACGAGCAAGCCGGTCGTTCACCACGACGTGATCCGAGGCGATGAGCGAATTCAGTGAGCGGTCGTTGCGAATCCAGTCGAACAGGAAGTGGGCCGGCTCGGCGGCGAGGTCGCGGCGGATGGCCTTGTCGTACCACGCGAGTTCGTTGGTGTCGTCGATGGTGCGGGCGGGCCGTGCCACCGGCGGCGCGAGGTGGTCGATCACGTCGAGATCGAGCCATTGCCGGGTGAACTCGCGGGAGAAGGCGAAGGCCCGGTCGTCTTTGAGCAGGCGGTGTAACTGCTTCGTCAGTTCCGCGTCGGTGAGGAGCGAGCCGTCGGCGGCGCGGGCGAGGAGGTCCGCGTCCGGGGTGGTGTTCCACGCGAGGTACGACAGGCGCGACGCCAGTTCCCACGCGGTCAGCGGCCGGCGCTCCGCGGCCCGCGTCTCGGTCAGGTAGAGTACCTGCGGCGACACGAGCGCGGCGGCGACGGCGGTCTTGTAGGCGTCGAGGAACCCGCGGCCGACGGCCCGCTGGCCGCGGTACAGTTTGACGAACGCATCCAGTTCGCGGTCATCAACCGGCCGCCGAAACGCCCGCGACAGGAACGCCCGCAAGGAGCGTTTCGCGCGGGCCTCATCGTCTTCGGCCTCGCGCGGCGCGAGCAGCACGCCCTCGCTCTTCGGTGGCCACGTCGGGGAGGCGTCCAGTTCGAGCGTGAACGACTCCAGCAGCAGCCGGTTCCGCTTGAGGTACGTCTCCCGTTTCTTCTGGTCGTAGTTCTCGGGAATCGGTGTCGGGCCGAGCAGCGCCGCGGCGTTGTCGATCTGCACGAGCAACCGCTTCTCGCGGCGGAACGACTTCCAGTCGCACTCGGCCAGCAGCAGCGGGACTTCCAACTCGTATTCTTTCGTTTCGGTCGCTGTTACGGTCACTTGGCCCACCGGGTACGCGACATTCCCCGGCCCCTGCGGCCCGCCGAAACTGATCCGCAGGACCGGGGCGCAGTCGTCGTGTTCCATTACTGCGGCCGCCCGCGCCCGCAGGCGCAGCACGCCGCCCTCGGGCACGAACGGCAGCGTCAGCGTGATCGTGTTGCGGTTCACCCCGATGGTGATCGGGTTCGGCTCCAGCATCAGCCCGCGGGCGGGATCGAGGTGATCGATCGAGAGCTGGCCGTTGTTGGCTCCCTGAACCCCAAGCCTGGCCGGTTCGCCACTCTTCGCGTGCGCGGGGATGACTACGTTCTGAATGGCCGGGCCGCGCTGGCCCTTGCGGTTCGCGTCGGGCAGTGCCATGAACGCCCGGTGCTTGTCGGCGACGAGCGCGCGAAGGTCCACGTCGTACCGGAACGGCTTGACCGTGCCCTTCGCGGGCAGGGCGACGGCGAGCAGGTCTTCGGCGAGGTCGAGACTCCGGCGGAGCAGCAGCGCCTGCGTCACCTGAGAGTTGCTGTCGTTGCTGAAGGTGTTGGCGATGGCGTCGCTCGGCAATCGGGCGCTGAGGTCGCCGGTGGCGTGCGGGAACGACAGTCCGAGCAAGTCGTGAAGCGTGGCGACGTACTCGCGGTTGGTGAGCCGCCGCAGGGCGCGCCGACCGACCCCGCCGCGGGTGACGACTGCGGCCCGAGCGGCGGCGTCCTCGATCCAGTTCATGGTGGCAAGCAACTCATCGGCGGTGGGCCGGGGCTTGCCCTCCGGCGGCATCTCCCCCTGCGCGAGCATCCGCCGCGCCAGGAGCCACTTCTCGGACACCTTCGGGTCGGTCAGGTCCGGGGCCGGCCCGTCGAACCGCACTCCGCCCTTGGGCTTCTCGGTCCCGTGGCAGGCGACGCAATGTTTGACGAGCAACGGCTTGACCGCGCGGTCGAAGTCGGCAGCGTCCTCCGCCCGCGACGGCGCACCAACCCCGAGGATCACGAGGGCGACAGCGGCAAGAGTGCAGCGGCTCATGGCTTCACCGGACCCTTCGGGGATGCGACGGGTTGCCGCTTCATGACCCAGAGGTTCAGGTTGCCGTCCGAAAGGAAGCGGGTGGGGCGCGGGCGGTCCTGCGGCGCGGTGCCGGGCTTGAACCCGCTCTCGGGGTAGCACACCTTCAGCGTGTCGTCGTCGATGAACTCGTAGATCGCGGGCAGATAGCCGTCTTCCGGCGGGGCCGGATTGCCGCCCTTCGCGTTACGGAAGTCCATCGTCCGCGGCGATTTCGTCGGGTCGATCGTGTAGTCCGCGCCGACGGACGGGCTGGGAGATTTCGTCGTCGCCTTCCACTCGATGCGAGTCTTGGTGATGACGCACACGTGCCCCGAGTACGGCCCGGGTTTGATCTTGTCCGCCGCGTCGTCCAGGCTCGTCAGCATCGTCCAGGTTCCGACGAGCAGTTCGGCGTCCTTCCCGGTGGTCCGCCTGGGGCGAGGTGCGTCGGGCGTGACGCGCTCGAGCAGAAAGAAGGTGGACTGCCGCCCGCCACTGTATCCCTTCGGCCGGGTCGTCTCGTGGAACGAGATCTTCAAGTAGTCCGGCAGGTACAGGTCGTAGATGCCGGGGAGCGGCTTGTCCGCCTTCCCGCCGGCCGGGACCAGATCCATTTCGTTGAGCGCGCCCTTCTCCTTGGCCACCCGCGGCGTGATCGTCGCGGCGAAGTGGCTGGCCTTGCCGTCGGCCGATTTCCACTCCAGCCGGTCGCCCTTGATCGTCACGACCGAGTCCCGCAGTGCCGGGTCGCCGAGCGCGTCCGCGTCGTTCCGGTGGGCGAGGAGGACACGCCACGAGCCGTCGAGCGCGGGCGGGTCGGCCCGGAGAGACCCGGGGCCGACCGCGACGAGACAGATCACCCCAAAGAGCCGACGCATGGGGAATCTCGGGAATGAGGTCAGGCCAACTCGGGGATGGTCGGGGCGCTATCGATGGCCGCCATCAGGTCGCGGTTGAGGTCGGTGCGGAGCCGGAGTTGGCCGACATCGACCAGGTACCGCATCACCGTCCCGAACAGGTGGGCGGGCGTGTAGGTTTTCGTCACCGGCTTGGAGGCCGTGGCATCCGACTTGCCGACGACTTGGCCCGTCTTCAGCCCACCCCCGGCCACGAGGAGCGGGGTGATGTTCCCGTAGTGATCGCGGCCGCCGTCCTTGTTCAGCTTCGGCGTGCGCCCCATTTCCCCGGTCACGATCAGCAGGATGCGGTCCGACAGGCCCCGCTGCTTCACGTCCTCCAGGAACGCCGCGACCGCGTGGTCCACCTGCGGGGCCAGCCACTTCAGCCCGTCCATTTTCTTCGGGCTGTTCCCGTTCGAGTGCATGTCCCAGCCGCAGTCGGACACGGTGACGAACCCGGCCCCGCCCTCGCACAACCGCCGGGCCAACAGCATCTGCTTGCCGAGCAGGTTCGACGACCGCCGCATGTCGCCCCACTTGGTGGCGTCTTCCAGCTTGAACAACTTGCTTGTGTCGTAGAGTCCGAGCGTCCCGGGATCCTCCTTGCTCAGGTCGAACGCGTCCGTCACCCCGCGGGTGATGATGTCGAACGCCTGCTGCTGGAACTTGTCGGCCTGGGCGAGCGCGCGACCCCGGTCGAGGTCGTGGCGGAGCGCGTCGAATCCGGCGAGCAACCGACGCCGGTCGTCGAACTGCTCGCGGGGGAGGGTGAGGGTCATGTTCCGGGCGAGGGTGGAACCGCCCGCCGGGTTGAACGCCTCGTACTGCGACCCGAGCGAACCCGTCTGGGTGAGCGTCGGCAACGCCTGGGTCTCGAAGTTGCTCTGGAGTTTCAACCCGTCCTGGACGGCCTCGGGGAGGAGGAGCATGTTCGTCGGCAGGCTGTTCCGCGGGTTGACCCCACCGGCCAGGTTCGCATACGCGGCGCCCATCGACGCCTTGGTCTTGTTCCCGCCGGTGGTGACGGACTCGTACGTGTGCCCGCCGTTGCCCGAGGCGAACGAGTGGAACAGGGTGAACTCGTTCGCGGCGGCGGCCAGTCGCGGGAAGAACTTGCTGAACCGGATGCCCGGATGCGCGGTCGGGATCGTATCCACGATCGTGCGGTACTCTTCCGGCGCGTCCGGCTTCGGGTCCCACGTTTCCAGTTGGGTTGGGCCGCCCTGGAGGAAGAGGAGGACGACGGATTTGTGATCGGTCGAGTCGCCGGAGCCGGCACGGGCTCTGGCTGCCAGCAGGTCCGGCAGCGTCAGCCCGCCGAGCGCAAGGCTGCCGATGCGGAGGAACTCGCGGCGAGTGCGGCCCCGGCAGGTGGCGGCGTGCCCGCGGTCGCAAATGGTCAGCATGAGAGGCCCTCGGCGGGTGGGTGGGGTTGGTGGGACAGTCCTGGCGTGTGTTCGGGCGGTTTCGGTTGGGGTGTCGGTGGCCGGCGGGGTCACCCCTTGCCGACGACTTCCGAGATCGGCTTTGCACCCGGGGCGGTGGTGCGCACCGGGCGGCTGCCGGCGTGCAGGTCCTTCGCCGGGTCGATGCCCAGCAGCGTCAGCACCGTGGCCATGAAATCCGGCCCGCTCACCGGCCGGTCGGTGACCTCGGCGGCCTTATCGTCGGTCTTGCCGACGACCGCCCCGCCGGGCACCCCGCCGCCGAACAGCACCGTGGACCACGCCTTGTCGTAGTGGTTCCGCGAACCGGACTTGTCGTGCGTCTTCGGGGTGCGGCCGAACTCCCCCATCCAGATCACCAGCGTGTCGTCCAGCAACCCGCGATCCTTCAGGTCGGTGAGGAGGGCCGTCATCGCCTGATCGCTGACCGGCAACAAGGTGTCCCGCACCGACTCCGAGCGCTTCTGCTCGTGGGTGTCCCAGTCGCCGAGATAGACCTCGACGAACGGCACGCCGGCCTCGACCAGACGGCGGGCCAGCAAGCACCCCTGACCGAACTCGTGCTTGCCGTAGCGGTCGCGGACCTTCTCGGGTTCGCGCGACAGGTCGAACACCTGACTCTTCCCGGATCGGACCAGTTCCACCGCCCCCTGGTAGGCCGTCCGCTGGGCCTTCACCGCGGGCCACGGCGCGGTGCGCTGGAAGCCCTGCGCGAGCTTGTCGGCGAGTTCCAGGCGTTCGGCATACTCGGTCGCGTCGGTCGCGGGTTGGGCGTTCTCCAGTCCCTTCGACAGGTCGCGGAGGATCAACCCGTCGTGCCGTGGGCCGAGGAACCCGGCCCCGTTGATGTGCGGGAACGCCTGCATCGTCTTGCCGGCGACGACGAAGTTCGGCAGGCCCGTGTCCTGCGGCCGGTGGGCCGCGACGATCGACCCGAGCGACGGGTAGGTCAGTCCGGCGAAGTTCGGCCGGTAGCCGGTGTGCATATAGATCCGGCCGCGCCAGTGCTCCGCGGCCTCGTCGGTCTTCATCCCGCGGATCACGCAGGCGCGGTCCATCCACTTCGCGAGTTTTGTGTAGCCCTCGCCGATTTGCAGTCCCGGCACGGCAGTCTGAATTGCCTTGTACGGCCCGCGGAACTCGGCCGGGGCGTCGGGCTTGGGGTCGAACGTGTCGGTCTGCGACGGCCCGCCGTCCATCCACAACAGGATGCACGCCTTGTGCTTCTGTTTGGTCTCGGCGGCGTGGCCGGCGAGCGGCCCGAGCCACTGCGAGAACGACACCGCCGACACCCCGGCGGCGGCCAGGCGCAGGGTTTCGCGGCGAGTGAGGCGACGGTGAAACATAGCGGGCCTCTACGGAACGACGGCGAATTCGGGGGAGTTCACGAGCGCCCACCAGACCGCCTGGTAGCCATCGAGCAGGCTTTTGCGGCGGCTCACGAACTTGCGGGTCAGTTCCAGTTCGTCGGGGCGTGGCTTGCGGCTCAGGACGCCGACGAAGATGCGCGTGAGGATCGCGTCGGGGTCACCGCCCTCCTTCGCGGCGTCGGTGACGAGCTTGTTCGGGACGTTCACGGCCGGGTCGTTGAGGAGGGCCAAGACCTGGGCGATGCCCTGGGTGTAGTCGCCCGGCTCGCCGTCGGCACTCGCGGTGCCGAACAGTTTCAAAAACTCGTTGCGCGACGCAAGCGCGCCCTTACCCTTCCCGCCAACGCTTCCGTTCCCCTTGGCGTCCAGCGTGTTGCCGGAGGCGATCACCAGCGACTCGAACAAGGATTCGGGGTTCACCACCTTCCCGGCGGCGTGGCTGTAGAGCGACTCGTCCCGCTCGTTGCCGGGAACGGCAGCGTGCGTCCGCTGGTACGCTTTCGTGAGGAGCATTGCCTGGAGGAGGTGCTTCAGATCGTACCCGGAAACGACCAGTTCCCCGGCCAAGACGTCGAGCAACTCGGGATGCGTCGGCGGGTTCTCCGGTTCGAGGGAATCGACCGGGTTGACCAGGCCGCGACCGAATACCTGTGCCCACAGTCGGTTGACGGTGGCGCGGGCAAACATCGCGTTCTTCGGCGAGGTCACCCACTCCGCGAGAACGACCCGCGGCGACTTCTCGTCCAGTTTCACCACCGCGTCGCGCGGGAGTTTCGCGGAGACGACCGTTTTCGCCCGCGGCCCGGCATCGTCAGGGAGGAGTACCGCCCCGCCGTCCTTCCGCGCCAGTGGCTTCAGCCCGAACCGTGTCGTGGGTGGCCCCTTCTCGCTGTCGTAGATGCCGGAGCGCGTCTCGGTCCTGTTCTTCTCCACCTTCGCCGTGCGGGCGAAGAACGCCGCCAGTCCCCAGAAGTCGTCCTGCTTCCAGTCGGCGAACGGGTGGTCGTGGCACTCGGCGCATTCCAACCGGACGCCGAGGAACCGTCGCGACACCGAGACCGCCAGCTTGTTCGCCCGCGGTTGACCGTCGTCCATACACTGCCGAACGAACGCCACCGGCGGGGTGTCGCCCTCTGCCGTGATCATTTCGCGGACCAGTTCGTCCCACCGGCGGTTCTTGTTGAGGCCGTCGGTGAGCCACGTGTGGAACGCTGCGGTGAAGTTTCCCTTCAGGTCCTCGCCGGCCCCAATCGGCACCGCAACGCGGTCACGCCACAGTCGAGCTTGATACAGACCGTACTCCGGGCGTGCGAGCAGTGCGTCGATGAGCTTCTCGCGCTTGTCGGAAGCTGTGTCGCCGAGGAACGCGGTCGCCTCGGCGCGGGTGGGGATGCGGCCCACCACGTCGAGCCGGACGCGGCGCTGGAACTCGCCGTCGTCCGCGGCGGGCGAGGCGGGAACCTTCGCCTCGGCGAGCCGGCGGTCGATCTCGCGGTCGATGAAGGCGGCCAGTTCCTTCGCCGCCCGGGCCTTCGGCGGCACCCGCAACTCGCCCGCGTGCCGCGCCGACTTCGCCCCGGCTGCGATCCACTTCCGGATCACCTCCTTGTCCGCGGCGGAGACCTTGATCGGCCCCTTCGGCATCGTGTCGGACTCGACCGCCTTCCACAAGTCGCTGGCCTTCGGATCGCCCGCGACGATCACCTTCCCGCCGTCGCCGCCCGCGAGCGCCGCGGCGGCCGTGCGCAGATCCAGCCCGCCCTTCTGGTGGATGCCGCCGTGACACTGAAGGCAGTGCGAGCCGAGGATCGGCAGCACGTCCCGCTCGAACGTGGGGACCGCGGTCGGCTCGGCACCGCCGGAAGCCGCGGGCAGAAGGAGGATTGCGAACAGGGTCGGTAGCAGGCGTGGCATGGGTGCTTCCGCGGGTGGGTCCGATACCGAACCCCGCCTGCGGGGGTGAACAGACGGTGTGTGAAAGAAAACCGAACACCCGGGCTGGCAGCCCGACGGGGTCACTTCATTCCCTGGTAGCCGACGCCCATCTGCTGGCCGACCCAGACCGCGTCAGAACCGCGGAAGTGCACCTCGAAGAACTTGCTGCTCATCACCGGGTTGCCCTTGCCGTCGGGCTTGTCGGTCCACTGCGCGACCAGCTTCTTCGTCGCCGCGTCGAACACCTCGCCGGTGTCGCACCAGCCGAACTTGCCGTCCCGACTGAAGCAGATCCACCCGTGCGTCTTCGCGGCCATCGGCACCGCCACCTTGAACTTCGGCGGCGTCACCGTGTTGTCGAAGACGTGCACCTCCTTGAACTCCTGATCGACCACCCACACCTCCTTCTCGTCGGGGGTCAGGCCGATCCCGTGGCAGCGGGCCTTCCGCTCCTTGAGTTCCGGTCGCCCGACGACGTGCAGGACCTTGCCCGTCTTCAGGTCGCCGATCTCGAACCCCGGGCCGTGGTCCTTCCGGTACAGGTGCGTGTTGATGTACGCGAGCGATGCGTCGCCGTTGATCGTCAGCGGCTGGATCACTCCGATGATCGGGCCGACCTTGAGCACGACCTCGTCCTTCTCCGCGTCGATCACCGAGAGCACGTCGGAGTTCGTGGACCCGACGACCACCCGTTTGCCGTCGTGGGAGACGATGAGGTTGTGCAACCCGCCCTTGGGGGCGACCGCGACCCGCTTGAGCAGCTTGCCGGTCTCCGCGTCGATGACCTGCACGTCCGGGTTCTTGCTCCACCAGCCCGACGGGGCGTAGAGTTTCTTTCCGTCCGGGGTGACGCCGATCCGGTCGAATCCGCCGTCCTCGGTGGTGTTCTGGATCTCCCAGAGTACCTTGTCGGTCTTCAGATCGAGGCAGAGGAGCTTGTCGTTGTTGTGCGCGATCCACATCCGGTCGGTGGCGGCGCAGGCGCACGCCCCGCGGGTGCCGCCGAGTTTCGGCATCGGGATGAACCGCACCAGCTTGTGACTGCCGTCGATGTCGTAGACGTAGATCCCCTTGTCGCCCTTGCCGCCGGCCCCGTCGCGCGAGGTGACGTACAGGTAGCGTTTGAGCGGTTCGTCCGCGGCCGGCGCCGGGACCACGTGGCCGCACAGCCAGCAGGCGGCGGCGAGGGTGATGATGGTTCGCATGGCGATCTCCGGGAGAGGTGCGGGTCGGTCATTTTCGTGCGGGGCGAGGCGACGGGGCGACCGGCCGGCTGGTGAGTCCGTCGACGAGGAACGCGACCAGGTCGTCCGCCTGCTCCTCGCTCAGGTACAGAACCCGCAACTCGGGGTCGCGGTGGTCGTTCGCCTCGTCGGTGACGCCGCCGAAGTTGTAGTGGCGAACCACTTGCGCGAGGGTCTTGAACCGGCCGTCGTGCGTGTACGGCGCGGTCCGCCCGACCTCGCGGAGTTGCGGTGTCCGGAAGGCGCCGTGGTCTTTCTCGTTCTTCGTGATCGCGCGGCGGCCGAGGTCGTCCGCGGCGGTCGCGGTCCCGACGTTGTGGAACCGGTCGTCGCTGAGGTTCGGCCCGGCGTGGCACACCGCGCACCGGGCCTCGCCGAAGAACAGCCGCATGCCCCGCCGCGCCGGTTCCGACAGCGCCTTACGGTCGCCGCGGAGGAAACGATCGAAGGGCGTGTCGTCGGACACCAGGGTGCGCTCGAACGTGGCGAGGGCCATCGCGATCCGTTCCGGGGTCGCCGCACCCCCGAACGCCTTCTGGAACTGCTCGCGGTACGCGTCAATGGCGTTGATCTTCTCCGTGACCGCGGCCGGCTTCATGTCCATTTCCGCGGGGTTATCGATGGGGTGAATCGCCTGCTCCTCGAGCGTCGCGGCCCGGCCGTCCCAGAACAACGACCCCGCGTGGCCGACGTTGAACAGCCCCGGGACGTTCCGCGTCCCGCGCTTGCCGTCCACCCCGACGCCGAAGCGTTCGCCGCTGCCAAATCCCTTGTCCGGGTCGTGGCAGGTCGCACACGACACCTTGCCGGTGCGCGACAACCGGAGATCGAAGAACAGCTCGCGGCCCAGCGCCACTTTCGCCGGGGTGGACGGGTTCGTGCGTGGGGCGGTCACTGCGCCGAGCGGCTTGGGCAGCGCCGGCTCGTCGGTCGGGCCGCCGACTGCAAGCAGGGCATAGCAGAGGATCACAGTCATGGGTGGAACCATTCTGGACGGGAACACTTCTCCTGAACCCCACCGCCGGCTGCAGGCAGACCGATTCACCGGCCTTGCACGGCGAGGTGCTTCTCGAACCACGCGGCCATGCGGTCGCGCATTTCGGGCAGGTACTCGTGGGCGGTGTCCGCGTACACCACGCTGCGGAAGTGGTCCGGCTTGCCGTGGAGCTTGTACACCTGCCCGAGCTTCTTCTCCAGTACCTCGATGCCGGTCAGCGGCAGCCCGAAATCGCGGTCGCCGGACAGCATCAGCAGCGGGCGCGGGGCGATCAGAGCGTACACCGCCTCGGTGTCGAAGTGCGCGAGTAGGCCGGGCACGAAGTAGTACATCCCGTGCAACCGGACGCCGTTGTGGGCGATCAGCTCGGCGTACCGCGTGAACCCGGCAACCCCAACTCCTGCGGCGACGCGGTCGTCCACCGCCGCCAGCCACCACGTCCCGGTCCCGCCCATGCTCATCCCGGTCACGCCGATCCGCTTCGCATCCACCTCGGGTCGGGTGACCAGGTAGTCGATCAGGCACTGCTGGTCGCGGACCATCATGCCCCACAGCGACCGACCGAGCCACAGGTTCAGCTTCACCCAGGTGCCCTCGTCGGCACCGGGCAGTTGCTTCTCGCCGACCTTCTTGCCCGAGCGGTCGCCGCAGAAGTACGAATCGATCGCGGCGACCACGAACCCCTTGCGGGCCAGCAGCGGCCCGATGCACTGCGGGTTCTGTTCGTCGGTGCAGATCGTCTCCTTGCTGCCGCCGTGCCCGTGCAAGCCGATCACCGCCGGCAGCGGCCCCTTCTTCTTGGGGATCAGCAGCATGCCGGTGACGGCCGAATCGACGCCGTTGTCGAACTCGAACCGTTCCAGCGTGTACTCGCCCTTGTCTTCCGTGGCCGTCACCTTGACCGCGAACTTCTTCGGCCGGGGCGGGAGGTTGCCGAGGCACTTGAGGACGGTGTCGCGGGTCTTCGCCCGGTCTGCGGACTGCCACTGCTTGAGGTCGTCGGGGGTCTTCCAGTCGGGGAGCTTGAGCCGCTTGAATTCCTCGGGGACACCGGCCCACGGCTCGCCGAGCGGCTTCCCGCCCTTCGACTTCGCGGGCGTCACTCGCTCCTGGGCAGGCGCCGGTGGTTGACCGGCGACGGACAGGGAGAGCGCGAGCAGAATGGTGCGCGGGATCATTGGTCCTCCTGAGCGGAAGCGGGCGGGATCGTGCCGGGGAGAAAATAGTTGATGCCGAACCCCGCCGAGGCGGCACTATATCCGAAACAGCGATCGCCGGCCGACGAGAACCGATGGACACACTGCTCCGCTACCTCCGGAACCTCGTGGCGGTCGAGGACGCCCGCAAACTGGACGACCAGGCCTTGCTCCGGCGGTTCGTGGTCCACCGCGACGAGGCCGCGTTCGCCGCCCTCGTGGACCGGCACGCCCCGCTCGTCCTCGCCGCCTGTCGCCGACTGCTGGCGAGCGAGCAGGACGCCGAGGACGTGCTCCAGGCCACGTTCCTCGTGCTCGTCCGCAAGGCGGGTTCCATCCGCAAGCACGAGTCGGTCGGGAGCTTCTTGTACGGCACCGCCTACCTGCTCGCGAGGAAGGCCCGCGCGTCAGAGGCCCGCCGGAAGCAGCGAGAGCGTGTGGCCGCGGAGGCCCAACCGGCCGCCGCCCCGCCCCTCACCTGGGACGACCTCGGGCCGGTACTCGACGAGGAGTTGCAGGCCCTGCCCGACAAGTACCGCGCCCCGCTGCTGCTGTGCGGACTACAGGGGAAGACACGCGACGAGGCAGCTCGCGAACTCGGCTGGGCGCCCGGGGCCGTGAAGATCCGGCTCGAACGCGGACGCGAGTTGCTCCGCAGCCGGCTCGCGCGGCGGGGCATCGCCCTGTCGGTCGCCTTCCTGGTGACCTCGGTGGCGACCGCGGCCGTCCCGGTCAGAACCGTCGCCGGGGTCGTTGAACAGTCGATGCGGTTCGCCGCCGGGCAACCGGTGAACGTGCCGGCCGCGGTGGAGCTGGCGACGGGGTTGCTTCGCGAACTCGCGCGGGCAAAGGTGCGGTTCGTCGCGGCCCTCGCTGCGGGCGTGCTGGCCGTCGGCCTCGGGATCGGTGGGTTCGCTCTCAATTCAGACCGCAACCCGCCGCCCGTGGTGGACCTCACCGCGACCGCCACACCACCGGCGAGACCGGCCGCGGATCCCGACCAGACACCGGCACCGGAACCGCGGCCTCCGATCATCGTGCCCCCGGCGGAAGCCCCGCCGAAACCGGGGGCGACCTTCGCCGCCGTGCTCCGTGGCGTGGACCCCGGGCCGCGGACGGTCACGCTCCGCGTCCGCGAAGTCAACACCGCGTACCCACTGGCGGCCGGTGCAGACATCCGGATCGACGGTCAGTCGGCCTCCGTCGCGGACCTCGCCGCGCTGGGCGCGCGACCACGGGTATCGGTCACACTCACCGCCGACGGGACCGAAGTGCGGGGCCTCACCGCCGACGGTGAAACGGTCTCCGGGACGCTGCGGGCCGTGAACGCCGGTCGGAACACGATCACCCTGCTTCGCACCGCGACCGACGCAAAGGCCGCGCCCGCCACCTGGCCACTGTCCCCGACCGCCGCGGTGACGCTGGACGGCAACCCCGCGACCCTGGCCGACCTTCGCGAGGGGTTGTCCGCGTCCGTCCGGCTCTCCACCGACGGCAAGCGAGTCCTTGCCCTGGACGCGAAGTCTCCCTGAACCCGACTACCCCGTGAGCCGACGGGGGCCGTTTCCTCGAAGCACGCCCCGCCGGCTCGCGGGGCTACTGGAGATGTCCCATGAAGACGTTCGTCGCGTTGCTGGCGCTGGGTGTTGCGGGTCTGCTCGTCGGCACGACCGCGGCCGAGGACAAGAAGAAGGGGCCGCCGACCGTCGCCGGCAAGGTGAAGTCCATCGACGCCAAGTCCGTCACGCTCGAAGGGCGCACGAAGGAAGGCAAGGAGGTGGAACCGCCCCAGACGTTCGACCTGGCCAAGGACGTGAAGGTGACCGAGGGGCCCGACGCCAAGACCCTGGCCGACGTGAAGGCCGGTGCCGCGGTCACGCTCACCCTGACCGAGGACAAGAAGTCCGTGACCGCCATCGCCCTGCCGAAGAAGGGCAAGGAAGGCAAGTAACCGAACTGCCCGCAAGCCAGTCCTCGACTGCGTGGCCGGCCGGTGCCGGCCGCGTTACTTCCACAGGAGATTCCGTGACACGCCTGATTCTCTCACTCTGCGCCGCGCTCGCGCTGGCGATCCCGGCGTCGGCCGCGACGGTGAAGTCCGCCGGCTCCGGCAACTGGTCGGACCCGAAGACCTGGGACGGCGGGAAGCTCCCCGCGGCCGGGGACACGGTGCTGGTCCGCGAGGGACACGCTGTCGTCTACGACGTGAAGGCCGACGCCGTCATCCGCGCGCTGTTCGTCGTCGGCACGGTGACGTTCGCCCCTGACACGGACACGGAACTGAACGTCGGGCTGATCAAGATCCAGCACGACGAGAAACTGGACGAGAACGGGTTCGACTGCAACGCCCACCCGGCCGACGCGAAGCCGGTGCCCAAGCCGGGGATCGGGCAGCCGGGGTTCACCGCCGGGTGCCTGTGCTGTGACGGCAAGCCGGCCCTGCTCGTCGGCACGCCGGAGAAGCCCGTCGCGGCGGGCAAGACCGCGAAGATCCGGCTGCACTTCGTCGAAGGCCTGGATAAGGAGTCGTGTCCGGCGATCGTGTGCTGCGGCGGGCGCATGGACTTCCACGGACAACCCATGAGCCGCACATGGGTCAAGCTCGGGGCCAACGTGGCTGCGCCCAAGAAGAAGGGCGACGCGGGTGCCACCGAGATCACGCTGGCCGAGGCCGTCACCGGGTGGAAGCCGGGGGACCGCATCATTGTCACTTCCTCCGACCGGCCGATTCACACGGAAGCCCGGACCGAGGAAGCGACGATCAAGGCGATCAGCGGCACGAAGATCACCCTGGAACAACCGCTGCAGTACGGGCACGCGGGCGAGGGCGAGTTCCGCGCCGAGGTGGCGAATCTGAGCCGCAACGTGGTCGTCGAGTCGGCGAACCCGGACGGGCACCGCGGCCACACCATGTACCATCGCGGGTCGGCCGGCGGCGTCAGCTACGCCGAGTTCCGCCACCTCGGTAAGGAGGGCGTGCTCGGCCGGTACAACCTGCACTTCCACCTGTGCGGCGACACCATGCGCGGCAGTTCCCTCGTCGGGGCGTCGTTCCACCACAGCAAGAACCACTGGCTCACCGTCCACGGCACGAACTACCTCGTGGTCCGCGACTGCGTCGGCTTCCACAGCGTCGGCCACGGGTTCTTCCTCGAGGACGGCACCGAGGTCAACAACGTCTTCGACCGCAACCTCGCCTGCTACGCCCGCGACGGCAAGCCGCTGCCGAAGCAACTCCTGCCGTTCGACCCGAACGACGGGGCCGGGTTCTGGTTCGCCAACGCCCACAACACGTTCACGCGGAACGTGTCGGTCGAGAACCGGCAGTACGGGTTCCGGATGGAGGCCACCCCGAAGGCCGGCGTCCAAACGCTGCCCGGCGCGGCCGACCCGAAGCTGAAGTTCGGCGACCCCAAGACCCCGTTCAATCTGGTGATGAACGTCCGCCAGCCCGACGGCTCGCGGAAGCCGGTTGACATCCGCACGTTGCCGTTCGTCCGGTTCGAGGACAACGAGACGCACGGGAACGGGTTCTGGGGGCTGAACCTCGGCCAAGCGAACGGGGGTGTCGGCCCGGACGCGAGCAGCCCGCACGTGATCCGCAACATGAAGATCTGGGCGGTCGTCGGCGGCTTCGGGGTGGAGTCCCCGAACGTGCTGATCGACGGGATGACGATCGCCAACGCGACCTACGGCGTCCGCGACTCGGTCTACAAGGCCCAGGACTACCGCAACGTGTCGATCAACTCGCGCGACATGACCATCGCCTCGGAGGAGGAGTACGTCGCGAAGGGGAACAGCCGGCGGCACCGCCAGCCGGGGTGGCCGGAAGGCAAGTTTGGCGACGGCGGGGCGCGGTTCCAGTCCCCGGCCATCGAGGTGGCGAAACTGACCCCCGTCGATACGTTGCCGCCGATCACCGTCATCACCCACGTCCGCAAGGACGGGGACGCGCACCTCGTCCGCGGCACCACCTCGGACAACGGCGCGCTGAAGCGGGTGACGGTCAACGGCACGGAGGCGAAGGTCGCGGCGAATGGCGAATGGGCGGTGACGCTCACCGCGACGAAAGCCGGCGCGGTCAAGCTCACGGCGCTGGCCGAGGATGCGGCCGGCAACGTCGAGAAGACCCCGCACGAACTGACGGTGTCGATCCGGGCGGAAAAATAGTTGATGCCACACCCCGCCGAGGCGGCACGACACCCGAAACAGCGATCGGCGCCCAAGGGTACGTTCCCGACGCTGGTTCGGTAGCTGCGAACGCCGGCCTCACAGCAGCCGCTTCAAGAAGCAACCAGGCCAGCGGAGCAGGAGGCGGTTGCGGAACACCGTCCGCAACCGCAGGGTCCCGTCAACTCGGTGGCCAAACAACTCCAACCACAGCAATCAACAGCGAATTCCCACTTCCGAATTACTGCGCAACACGCGGTGCCGCCAGTAGTTTCAGCTCTCACAATATACTCATTGTATTTGTCTGAAGCGGCTAGTATGCTCTGCATCACTACTGCATGCAATCGCCCATCGTTCCATTCAATAAGAGGTCCCGCGTGCCGACCCCGAAAGCCGTCACGACCGACGACGCGTCCCTGGTGGAAACAGTGTACCAACAGGTGCTGGAGCGCATCGTCGCCGGCCACCTCCCGTGCGGTTCGGTCCTGAGCGAACTGGCGGTCGCGCGCGAATTGGGCGTGAGCCGAACCCCCGTCCACGACGCGGTCCGGCAGTTGGCGAAAGACGGTTTGGTCGCGTGGGAGAAGGGCCGCCGGGCGCGGGTGACCGCGTTCACCCCCGACGACGTGTACGAGATCTTCGAGATCCGAAAGTACCTGGAAGGGCCGGCGGCCGAACTCGCCGCCGGTCGGGCCGACCGGCGCCACCTGGTTCCGCTCCGGGCGACCTCGGTCGTCTTGCTGTCGAACCGCGACGACCCCGAGTGGACGGCGAAGTGGGCCGACTTCGACGAGGACTTTCACCGCACCATCGCGGTGGCGAGCGGCAACCGCCGGCTCGCCCACGAGATCAACCGCTACCGGGTGATCCACAAGGCCATCAACCGCATCGCCACGGACCCGGAACTGCTCCAGCACGCCATGACGGAACACCTGGCGATTCTCGACGCCCTGGAGGCGCGCGACGGGCCACTGGCGCGCGAGCGGATGATCGCCCACATCACGACTTGGCAAGACGTGTTCATGCGCCGCGTCCCCTGGGCCGACCAGTCGGCCCCGGCGGCGCCGCCGAGCCCGTTTCGTGAGAGCAAGAGCGCTGGTCCGCCGACCGTTCGAGATCCCAGGAAATGACCGACGACCGACCGGGCTTCTCCCGCCCGCGTCGGGTCGCCTTCTCCCACCGGGCGGGAAGTTCCCGCCGGTTCATTCGTCCCGAGGGCATCATGCGTCCCGTTCCCCTCTCTCCCAGGCGTGGGTTCACGCTCATCGAGTTACTCGTCGTGATCGCCATCATCGCGATCCTCATTGGCTTGTTACTTCCAGCGGTGCAGAAGGTGCGTGAGGCCGCCGCGCGCATGAAGTGTTCCAACAACCTCAAGCAGATCGGGCTGGGAATTCACAACTTCCACGACACGCAGGGCCGGCTGCCGTCGTACCGGTCGTACCGCACCACCAACAACGACCAGGAGCAGACCGTCTGGTGTACCCTGCTGCCGTTCATCGAGCAGAGCACGATGTGGAACCTCGTGGACGCGGCCCCGCGGAACGCCAATAACGTCATGAACTGGTCCCTGATCCAGAACGAGACCGTCCCGGTGTACGTCTGCCCGAGTCGCCGCACCGGCGAGGCCACACGCGGCGCGATCGACTACGGCGGCTTCGTCGATCCCAACCTGGGCGGCCTGTTCTCGATCACCCACCACAACAGCGGCAGCATCCGGACGAACCCGAACAACCCGAGCGCGACGAACAGCCGCACGCCCAACCTGGGGCACGTCACGGGTCAGGACGGGACGAGCAACACGCTGCTCGTGTCCCACAAGGGGATGGACCCGCGGAACTACGCCGACCTGACGCAGAACCTCGGCCACAACACCCGCTGGGTCGGTGCGACCAGTCACGGCCACGACGCCAGCGAGGCCGGCATCTCCCGGCGGATGTCGTCACCGCAACAGGACGCGATCGATCCGAACCCCGACAACACCTACGACTCGACGGGGTGCCCGCGGATGTCCAGCGGGGCGCACCACGTGACGGGGCTGAACTGCCGGATCAGCAACCAGATTACCGGTTCGCCACACCCCGGCTCGATGCCGACCCTGTGGTGTGACGGGGCAGTCCGGAGCGTCCGGTACGGCACCCCGCAGTCGGTGTACGAGGCGATGATCTACTGGCAGAACGGGAGCACCCCCGACGCGGCCTGGCTCCCGTAACCCCCAACCCGTTCGAGGAGCCAACATGACGACGCGACGCACCCCGCTGGTGTTCGGGGCACTCCTGGCGTGGGCGGTGGGCGGCGGGTGTTCCCGGCCCACCCAGGAGGTGGTCACCGTGGACGGCACCGCGACTCAGATGCGGTTGTCCACGCTGTCGGAGTTGTACACCGCCTTCACCGACCGGAAGGGGCGCCCGCCGGAGCACTTCGAGGAAATGCGGGCGTTCGGCGCGGCCCTTCCCCAGTCCCAGGGGGGACCGATCAGCGTGACGGAGGAGTTTCTCGTCTCACCGCGGGACAAGAGCCCGCTCGTCGTCCGGTACAAGGCGCCGCTCCGGCCGAAATCGGGGGACAGCACCGGCCCCGTCGCGGACGGGCCGGTCGTCTCCCACGAGCACACCGGGGTCGGCGGGCGCCGGTTCGTTGTGTTCGGCGGCTCGAACCGGATCGAACAGGTAGACGAAGCCCGGTTCAAGGAACTCGTTCCGTAGCGTGCCCCGAGACGGCACCAGCGATCCCTCCCACGTGGGGAGGGATCGCTGGTGCCGTCTCGCCCAATCCCGAACACCCGGTACGGGTTCGCGGTCAACGGCGCAGCGTTCTTCAACCCGTTCGATGGGCGGTGGCGCTCGCGGGCGTGAAGGGCGGCGCGGTCGAGTTCACGGCGCTGGCCGAGGACGCGGCCGGCAATGCCGAGAAGTCCCCGCACGAACTGACGGTGTCGATCCGGTAGTGGTCACCGCGCCGGGCGCGGGGCATCGAAGTCGATGCCC